>NZ_FTMM01000005.1 GCF_900156075.1 Chryseobacterium sp. RU37D
TTAAAAGCTGGATCATAGATTTTTCGCCCTTGTTTCATACGTTAAAATTAAGGTTTTATGCTTAACTCTAACTGGAAGCTAAATTAGTATATCCATCTTTCAAAGTTATCATTACGATCTATGGCAGATTCATTTAATAAAAGAAAAAATACATAGAGACCACCGAGTATGATAGTTTAATAATCCGAGCTTTACAATAAAGAAATATAAAAAAGCTAATTTATTTGCAATAATCAAAAAAATCTATATCTTTGTACCACTTATGACAAACGCTTTTACTTCAGTTTATAAAAGTGACCTATATGGTGACCCAATAAACAAGAAAACAGCATAAACCTGATGAACAGGACTTTTTTTGAAAAGTACAAGTCCCTCAGGACCCACAGAAATCTCTCTTTTTTAAGGGAGATTTTTTATTTCTTAAAAAAACTGCAACGCTTGCTACGGTTCATTCAATATTTTATTTACGGTGTCCCGGCGCATAATTCCTTGCCGATTTTTCACCGTTTATCTTTTTTACCTGTCCAGGAGGAAGGCCGTTGTTACCATTAGATTTTATAACAGGTGCACATGACATTACAAATAATCCTGTTATCATAAAGGCTCCTATTTTTTTAAGTGTTTTCATAATCCTTTTTTCAAAGTATATTAAAATATTATGCCAATACAGTATATAAAAGCTTACAAAATTTTATCGACTATCCTCTGAATATCAAGCTCTTCCAGACAAGCCCAGTCACCACGATAGCATTCTTTATCTCCAAAAACAGAGCATGGCCTGCATGTAAGATCTTTTACCTGGACTACATCATCCTCACATTGTCCAAAGCCTAAAAAGCCGGCAAATGGATGAGTCTGCCCCCAAATGGAAATACACCTCGTACCCATCAGACTTGCAAGGTGCATATTAGCAGAATCCATCGAAATCATTAATTCTAATTCTGAAATCTTCCTAAGCTCTTCCGTAAGGCTTAATTTTCCTGATAAACTTTCTGAATTAGGGATCTCTTTTTCCCATTTTTCCAAGGTTTCCGTTTCGTTTTTGCCTCCTCCGAAAAAATAGATCTTATATTTTTTTGATAAAATCCTTGCCAATTCGTATGATTTCTCTAATGGAAGCATTTTCCCGCGATGCTGCGCAAACGGGGCGAAACCAATTCCTGACTTGCTGACTGAAGCCGGTCTTAACTGATGTGATAATTCAACAGTAAAACCCATTTCCCGAAAAACATCGGCATAGCGCTCAACGGTCTTTTTTAATTGAATTTTATTAAGATTCCATACATCGGTCAAATACTCTTTCTCTTCTTTTCCTTTATTGATTTTGAAGACTTTAAGCCCTTTTCTTCTATAAAATTTATCTAAAATTTTCGTGCGAATCACATCATGAAGATTGGCCACAAGGTCTGGATTAAATTCTTTAATCAATTCGTTCGCCAGTCTGTTTAAACCAAAGAAGCCTTTATAATCATCAAGGTTCACTCCTTTAAATATAACATTCGGAATATCAGCAAACAAGCTTTCAAAATTTTTCCTTGAAACCATTACGATTTCCACACTGGGATTTTGTTTCAGAAACTCACGGAAAACGGGCGCTGTCATGGCAACATCACCGAATGCAGAAAAACGATATGCTAAAATTCTTGTCACAATTACGATTTCAACTGATAAGCAACTGCGTAAAATTTAATTTGTTTTGTCATGGCCATCAGACCGTTGGCTCTTGAAGGAGAAAGAAATTCCTGCAGCCCGATTTCAGAGATAAAATCGAAGTCGGAATCCAGAATTTCCTGTGTTGAATGACCACTGTAGATACTTACCAAAAGAGAAACGATTCCTTTCGGTAAAATACCGTCAGAATCAGCATTGAAAAACAATTTTCCATCCTTGAATTCAGCATCGATCCAAACTTTGCTCTGGCAGCCTTTGATCAGGTTTTCATCCGTTTTTTTTTCCTCAGAAAGCCCTTTCAATTCTTTCCCCAAATCAATTATATATTCATACTTCTGCTCCCAATCTTCAAGAAACGCAAATTCGTCAATGATTTCCTGCTGTTTTTCTTTAATGGTCATTTTAATTAATTTCTTTGTGCAAAGATAACCAATTTTGTAAAATTTATTAATGAGATGCTTTTTCAAAAAGTTGTAGGATTTTTGTTTCCTCATTCTCCCAGCAAAATACATCCGCCGCTTTATTCAATTCACTCTGATAATACAGCCTTCCTCTATCAAGAACAAGATTAATTGCTTTCTCAATCGTTTCAGGTTGATGATCCGTGATTATTTCTCCTACATTGAACTGATTTCTTATTCGCTGCATCTCCGGGAAATTAATCATAACCAGCGGTACTCTGGACTGAATATAGTCGCAAACTTTATTAGGAAGAGAATAATAATAACTAACTCCGTTATTTTCTTCAAGACTGAATCCCACATCTGCTGTCTTGGTTATTTCTCTAAGGTTTTCCGGTTTCAGTTTACCAAGGAAAATGACTTTATCCTGTAGTTTTTCCTGAACAACAAGCTCTTCATATGTTTTTTTCTTAGGTCCGTCTCCGGCAATTTTCAAAACAGCATCTTTAATATGATGCATGGCAACGATCATTTTCTCAATCCCTCGGGATTGATTGATTGCTCCCTGATACAGAATAATTTTAGGCTGATTGTCTGGAATTTCAGGAACAGAAAGTATTTTTCTCGGAATATTTCTTACAACAATCGGGTTGACATTGTATTTTTCATGGAACCACTCTGCATAACTTTCACTCTCCGTCATCATGAATTTCACATGAGGAACCAGCTTTCTTTCGAGCACTCTCCAGAACTTCTGTGAAAATCTGTTTTGTACCGATGGCATTTCCGTGAAAATTTCATGACTGTCAAAGACTAAAGGAATATTCAGTTTTTTGGCAATGAGATAATTTGGCAGAAGTGCATCTATGTCATTGGCATGAAGAATAGTATCTTTGTCCGCTTTTTTCTTCAATTCTTTATATAATTTCCAATTGAACTCAAAATAAGCGGTCTTTAGACTTTTTGACTTCAATCCTATTCTGGAAAAAAGATAAGGACGTTCCATTTTTTCATGTCCATCCCAGTCATTTCCTATCAGCTCTATAGGATATCCGTTGTCAAAAAGGGTTTTGCATACCTTTTCAATTCGTTGATCGGTATACAGATTACTAAAGGCAGATACTATTATTTTTTTCTTCATCAATCTTTCTTATCTAGTATTAATAATAGATCTGAATGAAACAAATAAGCCATTAAAGATACCGTAAATAACAAAACAAATACAGCCAATTATCCTAACAATCCTAATTTTTTTCACATCTTTCAGTATGAAACTCAATACGATAAAGACAGAGGCAGAATAACCTATATAAGTGGTAATTTCACTATTCATGGGAAAAATTTAGGGTAAACAAACTTAATCATTTTCAACAAGATAATAAAATTTTTTCTGCCATAAAGTCATTTATTGGTTTTTGGTAAAATATTTGTAATTTAGATAATGGATAAATAGCAATGCTGCTTTTATTCTAATGAGATATATTATGGATTATAAGTTTTCACAAGGTTTGAGCCAGGTGTTCAAACAAAGCAAAAGCGAAGCGAAAAGGCTGAAAAGTGAATTTCTTAATACAGAACATCTACTTTTAGGTATTATAAAAACGGAAAACTCTGCAAAAGAAATCCTTCAAAACCTTAATGCGGACTTAACACAAATCAGAAGAAAAATTGAAACTCTAAATACAGCAAGTCTTAATCCTATTTCTGAGGAGGTTACCAATATTTCTTTCACGAAGATGGCAGATCATGCCGTAAAGCGTGCAGAGCTGGAATGCAGACAATATAAAAGCAATGAGATTAATACCGTTCATCTGCTTTTAGGCATTCTATACAAATATGAGGACCCTACTTCAAACATTTTAGGAGCTTACGATATTGATTATGAAGGTGTTTCAAGAGAGTATCAAACCATGCTTAAAAATTCAGGGCAAGCACCGCAGATGAGTGCATATGACGATGACGATGAAAGAGAAGAATTTGAGCAAATGAGAAAGCCTACAGGAAATTTGGGTTCTGCAAAAAGTAAAACTCCAACTTTGGATAACTTTGGAAGAGACTTAACTTCTTTGGCCAGAGACGGTAAATTGGACCCAGTAATCGGTCGTGAAAAAGAAATTGAGAGAGTTTCTCAGATCTTATCGCGTAGAAAGAAAAACAACCCTCTCCTTATCGGTGAGCCGGGAGTTGGTAAATCTGCGATTGCGGAAGGTTTGGCATTAAGAATTCAACAGAAAAAAGTTTCCAGAGTTCTTTACGGAAAACGTGTGATCACTTTGGATTTGGCAAGTTTAGTTGCCGGAACAAAATACCGTGGTCAGTTTGAGGAAAGAATGAAGGCCATCATGACAGAGCTGGAGAAAAACAGAGATGTTATCTTATTCATCGATGAGCTCCATACCATTGTTGGTGCGGGAAGTTCTACGGGAAGTTTAGATGCTTCAAATATGTTTAAGCCGGCTTTGGCAAGAGGTGAAATCCAATGTATTGGGGCCACAACCTTGGATGAATACCGTCAGTATATCGAAAAAGATGGAGCTTTAGAGAGAAGATTCCAGAAAGTAATGGTAGAGCCTACTTCTATTGACGAAACGATCCAGATTTTAAATCAAATTAAAGACAAGTATGAAGAGCATCATAATGTAACTTATACTCCTGAAGCGATTGTAGCGTGTGTCAATTTGACATCAAGATATATTACAGACCGTTTCCTACCGGACAAAGCGATCGATGCGATGGACGAAGCCGGATCTCGTGTTTATATTAAAAACATGAAAGTTCCTACAGAAATCATTGATTTTGAAAAGAAAATCGAAGATATCAAGGAAATGAAACAAAAGGCTGTAAAAGCTCAGGATTATCTTGAAGCTAGAAAATTGAAAGATGAAGAAGAAAGACTTCAAATGGAGCTGAATTCTGCCCAGGATAAATGGGACAAAGACGTGAAGGAGAAAAAAGAAACCGTAACAGAAGAAAATGTAGCCGAAGTGGTTTCTATGATGAGTGGTGTTCCGGTAACAAAAGTTGGTAAAAATGAGCTTGATAAGCTGGCTCAAATGGATGGAAAGCTAAACGGAAAAGTGATCGGTCAGGAAGATGCTGTGAAAAAAGTCGTTAAAGCTATCCAAAGAAATAGAGCGGGTCTTAAAGACCCTAACCGTCCGATTGGTACTTTCATTTTCTTAGGAACAACCGGTGTCGGTAAAACAGAGTTGGCAAAAGTAATGGCAAGAGAATTATTCGATTCTGACGAAGCACTGATCAGAATTGATATGAGTGAATACATGGAGAAATTCGCAGTTTCAAGATTGGTTGGAGCGCCTCCGGGATACGTTGGATACGAGGAAGGTGGACAATTAACAGAAGCCGTAAGAAGAAAACCTTATGCTGTGGTTCTCTTGGATGAGATTGAAAAAGCTCACCCGGATGTATTCAACATCTTGTTGCAGATCTTGGATGAAGGTCACGTTACAGACAGTTTAGGAAGAAAAATCGACTTCAGAAATACGATCATCATCCTTACTTCAAACATCGGAACAAGAGACCTTAAAGATTTTGGAGACGGTGTAGGATTCGGAACTTCTGCGAAAAAGTCGACTTCCGATACCAGAGCAAGAAGCACTATCGAAAATGCACTGAAAAAAGCATTTGCTCCTGAATTCCTAAACAGAATTGATGACATTATCATCTTCAACTCTCTTGTACAGGACGATATCAAGAAAATCATCGATCTTGAATTGAATAAGCTTTACAGCAGATTAGAAAAGCTAGGATATAAAGTGGAATTAACTGAAGAAGCGAAAGACTTTATTTCTGAAAAAGGGTGGGATAAAGACTTCGGAGCAAGACCATTGAAACGAGCAATCCAGAAATACATTGAAGATTTATTAGCCGAAATGCTTGTAAGTAAACAATTGAATGAAGGAGAAACTGTAGTTCTTGATCTGAATGAGGCTAAAGACGGACTTGTTGGAAAATCTTCAAAATCGAAGAAATCTGCAACTGAAAAATCTTCTCAATCTTAAATAAAATAATTTGATCATTAAAAAAGCAGCGGGAAAATTCCCGCTGCTTTTTTGTTTTTAAATAAGCCTTTCTCCCACAGATTGCAAATTTTTAAAAAAAATTAAAACTTAAATATCCGAGCAAATCCGTGAAATCTGTGGGAAATAAACTTTAAAGCCCCACAACAAATCCAATACTGGGAACTAAGCCACTCGAGAAAATACTTTTATTTTCTTTCCAAAGAACATTATACATGATTCCCAGCTGCATGTAAGAGTTGTTTCCAATTCTCTGCATATAGCCGCCTCCAAGATATAATGCATCTTCGTCCGTATTCGATTTAAAATCGTAATATTTGTCCTTATAGTTGATAAAATAATGCTGATAATTAGCACTTACATAAAACGTTCTTGCAATATAATAATTCAAAAACGGTCCTATCCCAAACATAGTGGAGCTATAATAATCTGAAGTCTGCCAGGCAATACTTCCCGCAACTCCCCCTTCAAGGTCATTCGTAAGCCTGTACCCTACCCTTGGTGAAGCAGATAAACTAAAAGAGCTGTTGTTTCCAAAGCCTAAACCAATGCCCCCTCCAAACGTCCATCTGTTGTTATTTTGTGGCGTTGTACCTATTGAAACCTGGGAAAATGCTGATACTGAAATCATCAGCATCAACGGAATAATAATTTTTCTCATAAACATTGTTTTTATCAATGTTTAAAATTATGGTTTTTTTACGAATTTATTAGTTGTATTTTTGCGGCATCAAACTAAGAACTCCCGTTAAGAGTTTCGTAAAATTGAATACAATGAAAGTAGTAGTAGGCCTCTCAGGAGGTGTAGACTCCAGTGTTACAGCATATTTGCTTCAGCAGCAGGGCCATGAGGTGGTGGCTTTGTTTATGAGAAACTGGAATGATGCTTCCGTTACCCTGGAAGATGAATGCCCCTGGATCGAGGACAGTAATGACGCCTTAATGGTTGCCCAAAAACTGGGAATCCCGTTTCAGGTGATTGATATGAGCGACCTTTATAAGGAGCGTATTGTTGATTATATGTTTGAGGAATACGAAAAAGGAAGAACTCCGAATCCTGATGTTTTGTGCAACAGAGAAGTAAAATTCGATGTTTTTATGAAGACAGCGATGTCTTTGGGTGCAGATAAAGTAGCAACCGGACATTATGCAAGAGTAGATTCAACGATTGATGAAAGTGGAAAAGAAGTTTTTCATTTGTTAGCGGGAAAGGATAATAATAAGGATCAGTCTTATTTCTTGTGTCAGTTAAGCCAGGATCAATTGTCTAAAGCGTTGTTCCCGATTGGTGAATTGACAAAACCTCAGGTAAGAGAAATTGCAAAAGAAATCGGGCTGGTAACGGCTGATAAAAAAGACTCTCAGGGATTATGTTTCATCGGGAAAGTAAGTCTTCCTCAGTTTTTGCAGCAGCAATTGGTTCCAAAAGAAGGTGAGATTGTAGAAATATTTAAAGATTCTCCTCTTTTTTCACAGGAAATCCCTTCATTTTCTTCAAAACAGCAGGAGCTTGAATTTTTAAGTCAAAAAATCAATTATAAAAAAACGGACGGAAAAGTCATCGGAAAGCATCAGGGCGCCCAATTCTACACGATCGGACAGAGCAAAGGTCTTGGAATCGGTGGTCATAAAGAAAGCTGTTTTATCATTTCCAGAGATATGGAGAATAATATTCTCTTCGTAGGAGAAGGGCACAGCTTCCCGGGGCTGCACAGAAAGGCTTTAAAAATTGATCATTCAGAATTGCACTGGGTGCGCGATGATATGAGGTTAAAAAATGGCGAATCTATGGACGTAATGGCAAGGATCAGATACAGGCAGCCTTTACAGAAAGCCGTTTTACATCAGTTTGAGGATGCTTTTTATATTGAATTTGCAGATCCGCAATCTGCCATTGCAGAAGGACAGTTTGCCGCGTGGTATCATGGTGAGGAGCTGCTAGGAAGCGGTGTGATTTCATAACAATGCATTTCTGATCAAAAGAAAAAAGTACTCAATAATATAACCCGGAACGTTTTTGTTTCGGGTTTTATTTTAATTTAAGAATTACTGTTTAAAACCTAATTAAATGTATTGATATAAGAAACGGGTAATTTATAACCACCTATCAACATCGATGAAATCCCGGAATCCATTGTAAAACAGCTTGAAGGCACAGAGGCTAACAGAATTAGCTACAAATAATTAGAATAAAAAGAGGCTGAAGCCAGCCTCTTAAATAATAATCTATTATGGCAATTTATTTAAGAACAATGGTTTTTTCATCAGAAGTATGCGCAGAAAAATATCCCAAAGCTCCGTTACTAATATTGCTTACGGGGTTTGCAGGCGGCACCCCTCCACTGGGATCACCATTTAATATTACCGAAGGTAAGGCTTTGAAATAATCAAACACTGGCTTATCAATACACTGCATTTCTACATCAACAGTATCATTTTTTCCTAAGAAAAAGTTTTGTGAGTAAAGATATTTAGTATTTGTCTCCCCGTTTCCAATATCATCATTATGTAGGGCGGTATCATGATTAGTATATCGTCTTTCGAACATGCGGAAAAGGTAATAATTGCCTTTTTGTACAGGATCATTATAGACTGGTAAAATATAATACCTATTTGCATTTTGATCCGAAACCACTTTATAACTGAGATCATCCAGATATACTTTTTTAGGCATTTGAGATGTTGCCACATATTCTATACCATCTGCTTTTACTGAAAGAGTGTATATATCCCCCGGCTTTGTGGTAAAAATTTTAGTCACATAATATCCGTTTTGATATTTTAGAGTCTCCGTCTGCCCATGATTATCTTTAATGATTACCTGAGCATTTTCTACTACAGGAAAATCAGAAATTATAAAATCTGAGATTTTTGCTGATCTTGTTATTCTTATAAAATAAGGCCCCGGAGCATCATCTACTTCGCCTTCGATTACAATTTTCCCGCTTTCATCTGCAAGAGGAAGCTCTATTATCTCTTCACAACCGGTTAAGGGTGTAAGTAGTGAAAATGTAATTAGATACTTAATTATATTTTTCATCATTATTAAAATTTAAAGTTATAAGTTATATTGGGTACAATAGCAAAAAGTACAAACTTCGATATCTTGACATCAGTAGGGAAAAAACCATCTGAAGAAAATTCTATACTATAAGGATTCAATTTTCCATAAATATTATACAATCCGAAAGACCATGAGCTCTTGAACCTTTTATTATTCTGCGGCTCATAGGTTGCATTAATATCCAGCCTGTTGTATGAAGGCATTCTATTTCCATTTCTTGCCCCATATTGTAAAGCAGTATTTCCATCAATCGTATATTTCGCGACAGGGAAAGTTACTGCATTTCCTGTTGCAAATACAAATGCTCCTGAGAAGGTCCATTTCGGGCTTACAGAATAATTGGCTACGATAGATAAGTTGTGCGTTTTATCCTGTGTGGCATTATACCAGTTACCCTGGTTGATTCCGTTGATCTTTCTTTCAGATTTAGATAAAGTATAAGAAATCCAGCCTGTAAGTTTGCCGCTTGTTTTTTTAGCCAGCAATTCAATACCATATGCCCTGCCAATACCATTAAAAAGAAGGTTATTCTGTAAATCATCAACCTGGCTGATTTTGACTCCTTCTTTATAATCTGCTATATTGGACATCTTTTTGTAAAATACATCGGTACCGATCTCATAGCCTCCTTCAAACTTTTTAGTATAGCCTAAGCCAAAATGATCCGAAACCATAGGCTTTTTAAGATTGATCCAAATATCATTCGTAAAGCTTCCGTCATTTGCGCTTAAGGCAGTGATTCCCTGTGAGCTTCTATTGTAGGAAGCGGTTATAAGATTACTTTTATTCAATTCATAATTCATCATTATCCTTGGTTCAAAAATAATGTGGGATGTTTTTTCTCCCGCATCTCCGTAGGCTAACTGATCTTTCCCCGCTGAGTACATGGCCGCCCTGATTCCGTAATTAAGAGATAATCCTTCCATAGGTTTAAAATCATCATTAATATAAAGGGCATTCTCCCACATGGATCTTTTTTCATCGACAAAAAGATCCGTTTGTGATCCTGAAATTTTCGGCAGGCTAAAATTATAATAAGATGCCTGGATACCATAGTTTAAAGAATGTTTCTGATTAATAGAATGCGAAAAATCCTGCTTAAAGACCAAGTTATTAATATTGGGTTTAATATCAACGGTTTCACTAACGATATTTTCAACGCCTATATTGTAGTTGTAATTACTATATATCAAAGAAGTGGTTGAAAACAATTTGCTGCTGATGATGCTATTCCAGCGTAATGATGAAGCTGCGTTTGCCCAATTATTATGAAATTCATCATATTTAAAAATATCCTTTCCTAAATAGCCGGACAAGTGAATACTGTTATTAGCATTGATCTGGAAGTTCAACTTGGCGTTCAAATCATAGAAATACAGCTTTGCACTTTTAGCAGATTCTTCTTTTGAAATTAATCTATATAAAAGATCCGCGTATGTCCGCCTTCCGGAAATTATGAATGACGACTTCCCTTTCTGGATAGGCCCTTCTACGCTCAGCCTGCTGCTGATAAGGCCGATGCCTCCGTTCACCCCAAATTTTTGATTGTTTCCTTCTTTTCCTTTAATATCAAGAACAGATGAAAGCCTTCCCCCAAATTGTGACGGAATATTGCTTTTATAAAGAGTCACATCCCTCAATGCATCACTGTTAAAGGTACTGAAGAATCCTAAAAAATGTGAATTGTTGAAGACCGGTGCCCCATCAAACAAAACAAGATTCTGATCCGTATTTCCACCTCTGATACTCAGCCCGGAACTTCCTTCATTGGAGACAACCCCCGGCAAAAACTGTAATGTTTTGAGAATATCCCTTTCCCCGAAAAGTACCGGAAGCTTGGATGTTGCCATGACATCTAAAACATCACCCCCTAATTTGGATTTGGTAACAACAGGAGATTTTTTCCCCTTAATTTCCACCATTTCGATTTCATTTTCCTTTTCCAGCGCCCAGTCTATTTTAAGAGTTTCCGCAAGATGGATGGTTTTGGTTAAGGCTTTGTGTTTTGGATGAGTAATAACCAGTGTATAATCATTTTCCGGGAGAGAAAGCGTATAAAAACCATAACCATTGGTTTCAATGCTGATATTAGGGTTTTCTTTTATGGTGATTATGGCTCCTGTAATAGGCTCGCCACTGCTTTCATCTTTCACCATGCCATTAATGGAATAGCTTTGCTGTGCGTACGAAAAAGCTGACAAAAAAATTGCCAGCATTGTTGTTTTCATCATTTGTATTTTCTTTTTGCAAATATAAATTCTTAAACGAATAACTTTTACAAAACTTATTTGCAAGACAATCAGAGCAAAGCGGTAAAATTTTAGTTAAAAAACAAATTTTAGTTTGGTCTAAATAATGCAAATAAAAACAAATCGATGTTTTTTATTTGATTATGCCAAAATCAACGAATGAAATAAAGCATAAATTTTTTTAAAATTTATTACAATTTAACTAAAAACTCTATTTTAATGTAAATTTCATCCAATTTTTAATATATTTTTAAGAAATATGAAATTTTGAAATACGCAATGAAGTAGTTCAAAATCAGCTCACCAGCCACTCTTTAAAATCTTTCACTCGGTCGCGGCTTACCGTAATCTCTTCCTGCGGCTGAAACTGCAATTCTACCTTATAATTGGGCGAGGTATGAATATTTTTAATATAATCTGAATTGATAATAAATTGCCTGTTTACACGGAAAAACTTTTTATCATCCAACACATCCTCCAGCTCGTCCAGTGTAAAATCTGATGGATATGACCGCTCATGAGTCTGAAGGTAAACAATTTTATTTTCGCTATAAAAACAGCTGACCTCCCTGATCTGAACAATTTTAAGATTATATCCGATTTTAACTAAAATTCTTGACAACGTTGTTTTCTCTTTCTTGATCAATTGCTTGATTTCCTGTGAGCTTACAGAGTTATCTGCAGGAAGGAATGATTTAAATTTTTCGATTGCCCCTGCCAGGTCTTCATCAAGAATTGGTTTTAAAAGATAATCTATGCTGTTCAGCTTAAAAGCTTTTAAAGTGTATTGATCAAATGCCGTTGTATAGATAATGAATCCTTTTGTAGAAATTTTTTCAAAAATATCGAATGACAGCCCGTCTCCAAGCACTATATCAGAAAAGATCAGCTGCGGATGTTCGTTTTCAGAAAACCATTGTATGCCTTCTTCTACAGATTCTATCTTTGCAACCACCTGTACATCAGGAAATTCACTAAGCATTCTTTCTAATTTCCTTGAAGCAGGTTTTTCGTCTTCGATAATGACAGTTTTGATCATGGAACCCCGGATTTTTTCGTTTATAAATTTGAAATAAAAATACTTAAAAGTTATCAGCTATTAAAACTGAATAAGTTCTTTTGTCTTTCTCATTTCCTGCTGTAAGATTTTGTTTTCCCAGTCAGCATTCAGGATGAATAATTTTACGGCTTTTAACGTTAAGACGGTAGCCCAAATTGTTAAAATGATAGAGCCGTCAAATAAAGAGATATCAAATTCTCCTTTGTCGAAAATATCATTAAAGAAGACGATTAGCGAAACAATTCCGAACCAAAGTAGGTTTTTGTAGAATTTTTTTAAGTCGTTTACCCTTTGTTGTGCCTGATTGTAGTTCATCTTAGTAATTTTTAAGGTTTTTATTAATTTTTTGATTATCTGTGGCTTGTCATAATGCTTATTTTTAACGCAAAGCTCGCAAAGAATTTTTACTAATATTTGTTTTTAAGGCTCGCAAAGGCGTTTCACTCAGCTAAGGACACAAAAGTTTTAATTATAAAATATTAAGGACAATCAGAAAATTTTAAAGTGATTTCGTGTTTTTTATTTCCTCCTCCATTAATTCTTTGATTTTTCTTTCTTCCCAGTCTCTCCCTATCCCGAAAGTATTGATCCCATGTACTGCAAGGCCGATTCCCCAACCCAGCATCGGCCAGAAAAACCATAAATGACTAGAATCCGTAAGAATATTTAATACTATTAAAAAAGGAATCACCAGGCAGTATGAAGTAAGATTTCCGTAAAATCCTTTCAGCTCTTTTACTCTTTTTGTTGCTCTTTCGTAAGACAGGTTTTCTTTGTTGAATGATGTAGTTTCCATATTTTTTGTTTTTTAATTAAACTGTTTGTTTTTGTTGATACAAATGTATGTCGGACCCAATCCTCAAATCAATTTTATATCACCGAACCGTAGAATATGCTACCTGAATTGTAAGAATCCCGACTCAACGGAGAATCGGGATTTTATTATTATTTTTATTAAAAGAATTTAAACGGCTTTTATTGTTCCGTAGGAATCTAAGCCACATCTCTGCAGAATTACAATCTTTATGCAAAGTTTTCCATAATGTAATCACCTTTCCTGCTAATAAACAAATGGTATCAGTTTCTTGGTTTTCCTTCTGTATTCCAGATATTCATCCCCAAACTGCTCGATCAAAGCTTTTTCTTCAATTTTAATTCGATAGCTAAAAGCAATGAACGGAGGAATAAAGGCCAGTATCAATGACAGCCAATTATTCAGATACAATCCCAATCCGAGCGAAGTAAGCAGAGAAAACGTGTAGGAAGGATGTCGCATATATCTGTAAAACCCTTCTTTCTTCATTTTATGATCCTGCTTTATCGTGACATCAACGGTAAAATATTTACCTAAAGACCTGATAATAATAAGCCTGACAATAATTCCTATCAGAATAAAGGCTTCACCCAGGTAATAGATCCAGTTTTCCTGTGTAATAGGAAACTTTGTAATGTATGAAGCCGTTACAGCCAGCGCAACAGACCCCGGAATTGCGATCCACAGGATATTCAGTGTGGATTTGTCTTTTCCTTTTTTGTCTTTTTCATTTGATTTTAAAATGTTTTTGTAAAGAAATTCACTTAAAAACCAGGCAAACATGGAGACGGTAAATATGATGTATAAGGTTTTCATTGTTACTTTTTTAGTGTTAAAAGCAAGGGTTTATTCGCTTTCTTTGGCGTTATTTTGTTTTTCTTTTTCCATCAGCTCTTTAATTTTTTTCTCTTCCCACCTGTTTCCAAATAAAAAGCCAGGTAAAAATATGCTCATTGCATAGCCAATTACCCCTATTCCCCAGAAAAGCGGCAGTGAGAAATATTTCAATTGCCAGATAGTTTCATTAGGTTTTAATTCTCTGTAATTCAGGAAAAGAATAAAAATATTTACTGCGAAATAAATAAAGGTAAAGACATAAAAGTTCTTAATTTTTTTCACTCTTCTTTCCGCTTTTTTATACCTGATATCATCCTTGCTGATATTTTCCATCGTGATTAGTTTTTTTATCGTTTATTTTGTTTTTCTAAAATTTCCCTGATTTTCTTTTCTTCCCATTTTTTGCCAATCGCGAAAACGCTCATTCCGTGGGCAATAAGCCCTATTCCCCAACCTAGCATTGGAAAAAAGAACCATATATTTTTAGGATTTGTTGTAAGATTTATTATAATCAAAAAAGGAATGACGATACAGTAAGAGATAAGATTTCCGTAAAAGCTTTTAACTTCCTTTACCCGCTTTTGAGCTCTTTCGTAGGCTTTATCTTTATCTTCACCCTTTTCACTCACAACGTTTGGCTTATCTGCAAGCACCGGAAGCTTTACTTTAAAATAATCATCCGATTTTTCGATAAATACATTTCTTTTCGTTAGCAATGAATACCGCTGAACAATATTCGCCAAACCGATGCCTGAACTTTCTTTTATCTGCTCCCTTACCTGCACGTTATTTTCAATGCAGAGTGTATCATTTTCAGAAAAAACCCTGATAACCAAAGGCTTGGATGATGTGGCAAAATTATGCTTGATACAATTTTCCAGAAGCAGCTGCAACGAAAGTGGAACCACAAATCTCCTGTAATCTTCTTTTTCCGCATCAAAAACAAAATCCACACTGTCTTCAAATCTTGTTTTTAATAATTCACAATAGGTTTTTGCAAACTCCAGTTCATCTTCTACAGTGACCAGCTCTTTATCCTTCTGCTCCAAAACATACCTGTAAATCTTTGACATTGAGGCTGTAAACTTCTGTGCCTGTTGTGGATTTTCATCAATTAACGAGCTTAAAACATTTAATGAATTAAACAAAAAATGCGGATCCAGCTGATTTTTTAAGCTTTCAAATTGTGCATTCGCTGATTTTGCAATTAATTTTTGCTCTACTACTTCTTTTTTGGATGTTTTTTTAAGCTCTTCCATAAAGCTTTTGGCATGAAGAAATGCCGAAATAAGAAGGGCTACATTGATCATAAACCAATTGGTAAAGCCATATTTCTGTGAGAAAAACTCTTCAACAGTTGCTGTTTTCTGGATAAGAACATAATTGATATAATTACAGAAATACACCAGAATAAAATTTCCTAAAATAATGGAAATAACACTCAGAAAAGCTCTTACTCTCGTAGTTTCCGACCATGGAAATTTCCTGTTGAGAAAATCATTGATAATCATATTCCCAAAACCGAGAATGAAAGAATACATGGTGCAGATCAGGAAAGTGATTCCAAAATTTTTGAAGGTCTTTTCATCATTGAAAAATAAAAAGAAGAACAATGTGGTTCCCAGCGTTACCCAAAGTAATATGATTATGCTTTTGCGTTTCATGAACATTTTTCTTGGTTCAAAATTAGCAGATATTAAAAGTATTAAAAATAATTTTTCGCCGAACCGTCATTTTTGCTGACTGAGCTGCATAAAAAAACCTTCCGTGAAGGAAGGCTTGGTGAAGTATTTTCAATTTATTTTTTAGCTCCATTTACGAAGTATTCTGCTTCTGCTTTTCCCCAGTTTGGTTCTAATGCAGATTTTGGCTTGTAAGAATTAAATTTCGCTAAAGCATCTTTAAACTGCTCCATTCCCTTAGTTTTGCTGCCTCCGTATTGTTCTGGCGTGAAGTAGGTATCTTCAGCCTTAATCAAAGCTATTCTTGGATTATTTGGATCCAGCGTTTCTGCCTTTTTCATTTCTTCAGTTGCTTTTGCTCCGTCTGTCATATATCTTTGCTGAGGATTCACCATCATTCTCAAAGATGCTGCCATTTTATTTAAAAGGTGAATTTCTGCATTATCTGTAGGCGCCACGTGAGATGCCGCATCAATATATTTCTGAGCCTGTCCTGCAATGAAATCAAGCTCCTGCATTTTTCCGTCTCTCATCAAGGCTCTTCCTTTCTGTATATTTGCTAATGCAGCATAATAAAAAGGCAACCAATTGTTTTCGTCTTTTCCTGCGATTCGATGAAAATTATTTGCCAAAGTGGTAAACTCTTCCGGCGTTTTGGCGGTTTCGATTTTTGCAATATTTTCAGTCATTGCTTTTTCATAATCAGACTGTGCGAAAGCTGTTAAGCTCATGCAGGCTAAGGCAAAACTTAATAGATATTTCTTCATTTTTTCTATTTTTTTAAGGTTATATTTTATATTTTTCAAAGATATGTATTTAATTGATACAATTAAGTTATTAAAAGTCCCATTTATTGAGATTTTTATAAATTATTATTGATTGCATTCTGTGTTTTATCAATTCCAAAACTGATGAAAGCTCCCACGAAAACAAAAGTATTTACCGGCGGAACAACTGCAGAACTTCTCGTTCCGTCCATTGAAAAATTATACCCGTACACATTTTTAGATCCTAAAATATTGGAAACACTTAAAACCAGAACCGTAAAAGCTTTTGCCTCTTTTTTACCCAAATTCGGAAGATAATTAATACTGAAATTCAACGCATTATAATCTTTTAATTTCCCCTCATGTCTTACGTAATATGCTTGTTCCCCATTGATATCTTTTGTTGCAATATCATAATAAGGGCGTCCTTTTGCGTAGGTGTAAGAAAGATTTACACCTGTTTTCCATTTTGGAATAAATCTTTTCGCAACAGCAGAAAGGGTATGTTCTGAAGCGAAATTGGGTTTTAAGCTTTCTGGATAATTCATAAAATCCCTTTTAGAGTCCAGGAAAGAATAGCTGATCCAGTAATCAATATTTTCGAACGTTTTTTTGTCTCTCCAGAATAGCTCAAGCCCTTTTGCATAGCCATATCCGCTATTATTATCTGCAGTTTGTACATATTGATTCTGCCCATCAACGTAAGGAAGATTTTTAACTTTTAATAAATCTTCATACTTTTTGTAAAAGGCTTCCAGTCTGAGGCTTCTTCCGTCCGTTGCTCTCTGAACCTGGAAAATATAATGCTGTGATTGCTGGAAATCCAGGTTGGCCGGTCCATTAATGTATCTACTTTCCGGATTCTGATAAAAAAGACCGTAGGCAAATGAAGTCGTCCAGTCTTTGGCAAGGCGGTAAGCAAGGGCAATACGCGGCGCAATGTTGCTCTTTCCAAGATAAGATGAATGCTCTGCGCGAACTCCTATCTTTGCAGATAGCTGATTACTGAACCCCAGGTCTGTCTCTACAAAGGCTGCAGAAATCAGATCTTTGTAATCTTTATCTACAAAATTGTTGAAATTGAGTTTTTCGCTTGTGCTGTTCAGTTCAAAACCGCCCCGTAAGGCGCTAATTTTATTTATTTTCCTTTCTAAAACTGCTTTGAAGTTGATATAATTTCCGTCATTCAAAAGTTTTGTATTTCCGGATTCAATATTATCTTTTTGAGTTGAAAAATCAAGATCAGACGAA
This sequence comes from Chryseobacterium sp. RU37D, assembly GCF_900156075.1. Taxonomy (GTDB): domain Bacteria; phylum Bacteroidota; class Bacteroidia; order Flavobacteriales; family Weeksellaceae; genus Chryseobacterium. Next base: position 17,837 of record NZ_FTMM01000005.1, read on the forward strand.
TTGTAAGAATAAGAAGCTCCGGTGCTCAACAGGTATTTTCCGAATTTTTGTTTGAAAGATAAATTATGATATGTATTTTTACCTTTTAAATTAATCCTCGAAAAATCGTTTTCAGGGTCTAAGCTATTCACGGTCACGCCCATTCTGTTGGAATCATACATTCCGTAATATTTAAAAAATCCGCCGGATTTTGTTTTAATTCTAAAGTTAAAATCTGCATTAAGACCTTGTGGTGCTTCACTGAAATTGGTATTAAAATTAAAAACTTCCTGCATTAATTTTAAATTTGAATATCCTAAACTTGCTCCGAAAGAAGAATTTTTACTGTCGCTTAGTTTTTGAAATCCTGCATTTAAAAAAATGGGAGAAACCCCGAAGTCATAGGAGCTTTGATCCGGAAGATCAACACTTTCCAGCATTAATGTTCCGGAAAGGGCTTGCCCGTATAGTGCAGAATATCCGCCGCTGGAAAAAACATTTCCTTTGAAAAGAGAAGTATTGAAACGGTCTCTCCCGGCAATTCCTGGAACTGAATTTGAGAAATAATTATTGATTAAGCTTCCATCCATAAAAATTTTAGATTCCGTACCCGTGCCTCCACGAATGAAAAGGCCTTCCGTTTCACCAACTTTCTGAACACCCGGAAGATAAGTCAGTGCTGAAGAAATTTGTCCGTCTGCGCCGGCTGTAGTGTAAATATCAATTGGTGTTAAAAGAGTTGTAGCCCTTTTTTTATCGCTTGCTTCGATAGATCCTGCGGAAACGACCACCGCATCAATTTCATTGATCTGTTCTTTTAATTCGGCGTTTACAGAAACTTTCTGACTTTCAATTACAATTGGTTTTTCAACATCTATATATTTTGGATGGGTGAACGTCAGTACCTTGTTTCCTTTTTCAGAGGTTTCAAAAGAAAAATTCCCGTTGACGTCTGTTGTAGCCCCGTCGTAAGTATCTTTTAATGTTACATTTACCTCAGCTACACCTCTATTTTTATAAACTACTCTTCCGGAGATTTTTGTCTGGGCGAGGCTTAGGGCAAATGATAAAAAAGAGATAAGGAATAATAATTTTGTTTTCATTGTTTTTAATTTCGATTCAAAAATAGGATGACCTTTTTGTTGCTATAAAATTTTTTTTGCTGAACGGTTGATTTTTTGGATTGAATGGTAAATTTTAACTTTTCGAGAAATAATTAAACCACTCTGTGTCAAAAATTCTTTGAATTTTTGACATCCCGCCAGAGGAAGAGAATTTACAATCTCCCTTTACTATTGCAAAAGTAGCTTAGTTTTTACTTAACTTTAAAAAACAGTTCCATTTATAGGGCTTTTCGGAAAAACTTTTTTAATTTTATCATAAAATCACTTTTAAATCATTTAAAAATGAAAAGTATAAAATTAGCATTATTATCCGTATGTACATTATTTGCTGTTTCCTGTGGAACGACAAATACATATCAAGTCATGTCTAAAAGCAACACACAAACGGGAGGAACAGCCAAGTTTACCCAAAAAGGGGATGAAGTTATCATGAAACTTAATGTAACGAACCTTACACCGGGAATTCATGCCGTTCATATCCATGAAAAAGGTGACTGTTCCGCAGCCGACGGAACTTCCACAGGGGGCCACTGGAACCCCGCAAAAGACGATCACGGAAAATGGGGTGCCGAACACTTCCATATGGGAGATATAGGTAATCTGGTGGCTGATCAGAGCGGAAATGCAATATTGACATTCAAGACAAATAAATGGTGTCTTGGCTGTACAGATGAGTCTAAGAACATTATTGGGAAAGGAATGATCATACATGCTGCCGCCGATGATTTCCATACGCAACCTACAGGGAATGCAGGCGGACGAGTAGGATGTGTTGAAATAAAATAATTTATATTCCAAAACATAAAAACCGTTGTCTTCGAGAACCTCAGGCAACGGTTTTTATGTTTTTTATTTCTATTTAAGATTTTATACTCATGTCTGCAATAATGTTCATTGCTTCCTGAAGGTAAAGATCTTTTTTAAGGTTTTTGATCCAGATTTCAGATTTTTTCTTAAAAGCTTCATCTTTTTTCTCTCTTTCAATTTCGTTTTGATACATAGTAAACTGAAGCCCGTTTTCAAATTTTGTTAAAGATTTAAATTTTTCAATCTGTGCTTTTCTCTGTTTCGTTAGTTCATTGAACTTATTGATATTAAGCGTAATCATCTCTTCTTTGCCTAATTGCTCTCTCCATTGAGCAGATTGAAGCATCAGCTGATAATTCTCATTTTTAGCCATTCTGTCTGCACTTGCTTTTTCCAACGCTTTAATATTGAAATAATTAAGTTTTTCAAAATTTGTAGAAGGAATCTTATCCCAAGCTAAAGCATAATCATCATATCTTTCCCCGACTTCAGCATATGTAAAGAAATCTTTCATCTGAATATCAGAAACAATACCTTTTCTTTGAGTGGATTCCCCTGTAATTCTGTAGAACTTCTGAATCGTCAGTTTCAAAGATCCAAAATCATCTTCTGTATTTAAAAATCTATTCAGATCAACAAAAGTTTGTACCGTTCCCTTCCCGAAAGACTGTGGAGAACCTATTACCATTGCTCTTCCATAATCCTGCATTACGCCGGCAAGAATTTCAGAAGCTGAAGCAGAAAGCTCATTTTGCATGATCACAAGCGGACCTGTCCAGATCGGAGCTTCATTTTTATTTTTCAAAGTCTGGATTTTTCCATTTCCGTCTTTTACCTGAACGTAAGGCCCGGCCTCCATGAAAAGCCCCATGATGTCTCCAACTTCTGTCAAAGAGCCACCCCCGTTATTTCTTAAATCTAAAACGATTCCTTCAATGTTTTGCTGTTTAAGCTTAATGATTTCATTTTTGATATCGTCTGAAGCATTTCTTCCTTTTGCATCTTCAAAATCAGCATTAAAGCTTGGTAAATTGATAAAACCATACTTTTTACCGTTTGGAGAATTGATTATGATACTTCTTGCAAAAGTATCTTCAATAGCCACTTCCTCACGGATCATGGTAACGTCTTTAATAGTTCCGTCCTTTTTCTGAACTGTTAAAGTAACAGGCGTTCCTTTTTCACCTCTGATCAAACGCACCGCTTCATCAGAAAGCATTCCTACAACATTTACGGCATCATCTTTCGGCTTGGATTTTACCTTTAAGATTTTGTCTCCTTCGGAAAGCTGCTTGGACTTCCATGCAGGAGCTCCGATTGTTAAAGCTCCCAGGTAAAGATTCCCTTTTTTCTCCTGGATAATTGCTCCGATCCCAATTACTTTTCCTGTAAAATTGGTATCAAAATCTTCTTTATCTTTTGGAGAATAATAGTTGGTATGAGGATCGAAAACTTCAGCATAAGCATTCATATATACTGTAAACCAATCCATTTTCTTTCTCTTTTTGAACCTTGTAAAGGTTTCTTTTACAAGATCTTTCACCTCATCTGTTGCTTTTTTCATTTTCTGATCAGCAGAAAGAGGCTGATATTTTATAGTATCCTTTAAGTTATATTTCTGAACAGAATCTTTTTTCTCTTTCTGAGCCTCTTCTTTACTGTTCATGGATTCAATTTCCTGTAGGATATTGTATTTGATAAATTTTCTCCACTCGTTGTACTGTTCCTGTTTGTTGGCAGGTACTTTTTTCAGCTTTGGCTCAATGGTAAGGCTTTCATCTTCTTCAAGATTAATCGGCTTGCTGAAAATATCTTGGGTGATTTTGTCTATTTCATCTACTCTCTGGTATAGCCTATCAATTGTTAGCTTATAAAACGTCAGATCACCCATGTTAATGTAATCATCAAGCTTGGTTTCATGTTTTCCGAACTCGTCCATATCAGACTGCAAAAAATATCTTTTTGCAGGATCTACCAATTCGAAATAATGTTTATAAACATCCTTTGAATATGCGTCGTTAATAGGTTTCGGGCTGTAATGTAAATAAGAAAGTGTATTTTTTACGCTCACCATTATTGTCTGCATCTTTTCGTCGTCATTCTTCGGCGAGTTGAAACAAAACATTAGGCTTGTTAATGGAATTAAGAGTAAAAATTTATTTAGTTTAAAATTTTTCCACATAAATCTGTCATGTATTTTTATTAATTTCTAAAAACTATATTAATTGGTAGTAAATTTTGGCTTAATGTTACAAAATATCAAATTTAATACCTTATTTGTAAATAGCGATTAGATTTCAACATAAATTTGAACTTATGGATGAAATAGTATAGTCAAAACCCTTGTGAATTTAGAATCTTTGTATTGTGGAATTAAATGAAACACCCTTGTTTTACTAGTTAAAAAATAGTTTTTACATATTTGTTTCAGATAATACATACTTTTGTTTGGCAACTGTACAGTATAAAATTAAGAATTGCAAGGATTTACACTTTAAATTAACTCAAAAATCATTAAAAATTGAATTTAAAAATTTCTCTTTCTAAAAAATAAATTACAAAGTTTTTTTAAAGAATGTCTTTATAGTATATTTGTTAAAATTAAAATTTTATATGGAAAGACCACTTATTCTGGTTACTAATGATGATGGAATTACAGCACCCGGTATCAGAAATCTTATCAGTTTTATGAACGAAATTGGAGAAGTCGTCGTCGTTGCGCCCAATTCTCCACAAAGCGGTAAAGGCCATGCCATTACCATTAATTCTACTTTAAGCTATGAAGAAGTACATCTTGAAGGCCCACAGAGAGACTTTTCCTGCAGCGGAACCCCTGTAGACTGTGTAAAGATGGCTCTTGATAAAATTTTGCCGAGAAGACCGGATATTGTAGTTTCGGGGATTAACCACGGTGCCAACTCTTCCATTAATGTTATCTATTCCGGGACGATGTCTGCGGCTGTTGAAGCAGGCGTTGAAAGTCTACCTGCGATAGGTTTTTCTCTGCTGGATTTCAGCTGGGAAGCAGATTTTACGCAGGCTAAAGAACATATTCAGAATATTGTCAGAAGAATACTTGAAAAGCCAATGCCTAAAGGTATTGTTTTGAATGTAAACATCCCGAAGCTTTCAAAAGAAGAGATAAAAGGGGTAAAAGTATGCAAGCAGGCTCATGCCAAATGGGAAGAAAGCTTTGATGAAAGGGTAAATCCGCATGGTAAGAAATACTACTGGCTTACAGGCTATTTCAATAATATGGATGATTCTCCCGATGCAGATGAAACGGCTCTGACGAATGGATATATTTCTATTGTCCCTGTAAAATTTGATCTTACGGCGTATGAATATATGAAAACGCTGGAAGAAGTGATGAATTTTGATTAAAGATTACTTTGCCACGAATTCACTAATATAAATATTAAATAATTTGTGCATTCGTGGCAGTTTTATATCCTCAATCATCCTCGCAAATCTGTGGAAGTTTATTTTAAAACAAAACTTTATCCTCTTTTCTCAACTCTTCCAAATATTTACTTTTATCATCCCGATAAAAAAGATTCATCGTCTCGAAAGGAATCAATTTTAAATCTTTATTAACGATATGCACACAGGATTTTTTCACGGCACGAACGTCAAAATCATGAGCATCCATAAAATTCATAATAATGATTCTGAAGAGATTATCATAATCTAGATTTGCAACTGAAACCTCAGGAAGACAGCACAATAATTGGTTTACCTTAGGCTTTACTTTATCTACAGAAATTCCAGTGCTGAAAATATCCAGAAGCTGCATGTGGAGGCCGATATCCTGCTCATAGACGATGGTATTTTTAGACTCATTATTCAGTAAATCAGCAGGATTGATATATCTTGTTAAAGGAATAATTTCACCTTCCAGCTTTAAGATGTATCCCATTGCCAGAGCATCCGGGTTACAAGGAACCGGGATTATATCATCCGAATTCATTAATGGAAATTGGTTTAAGATTTCCTGCCTTACTTCTGTAAGCGTAATTTTTTCATATGTAGAATCTTCCCTGTTTCTTCCGGCAATTTCAACGGGCTGAAAAGTAATTCCGCGGACACATTTCTGTTTTAATGCAAATTCAATAATCTTCCCTATTTCATCTATGTTTTTATCTTTTTGAAGAACAATGACAAGCGTTGTAGAAAGGTTTAAGGCATTCAGTTTCTCCAAAGCCTTCATTCGGACATCGGTAAGATCTTTTCCTCTGAAATCCTGCAAAACTTCAGGCTTAAAAGAGTCAAACTGAAGATACACTTCAAATTCCGGAGCATAAGTCGCCAGATTTTCTGCAAAACCGGGATCATTGGCTATTCTCACCCCATTTGTATTGAGCATCAGGTGTTTAATTGGCTTTGATTTTGCAATATCCATTATTTTGAAAAACTCAGGATGGATCGTCGGTTCGCCTCCGCTGATCTGTACAACGTCCGGTTCGCCTTCGTTTTTAACGATCACATCAAACATAGCTTCAATTTCCTCTAAGCTCCTGTGGCTTCCGTAATGCGGTGAAGACATGGCATAGCAGGTTGGGCAGGTAAGATTGCAGCGGTCTGTCACTTCCACAATGGAAAGACAGCTATGTTGCTCATGGTCAACACATAAGCCGCAATCGTAAGGACAGCCGTATTCTACATCAGTTCCAAAATGCAAAGGCATTTCAGACGCTTTGTTGTAGTTTCTTATGTTTTTATAATAATGAACATCAGAAGCAATCTTAGTTTTAAAAAAACCGTGATCCGGACATCTTTTTGTCATAAAAACGGTTTCATCTTCAAGAATGATCTTGGCTCCGACTCTTTTTAAACATTCAGGGCAAAGGCTGATCGTATAATCGTAATAGGTATAATTTCTTACTTTCATAATTTATTTTTACATTCCACCACAAACAAGGCCACTGATAAGTCCTCCGATAAGCATTGATAACAAAACGGTTTTCCAAAACTGACCGGTTGAAAATTTCTTTTTGTTGTGCCATTCGTAAATGACTTTTGTAATGGCGGCAACAACCAATGAAATAACAAAAACCACAACTAAAATAATGGCAATGATCATCACAAACAGACCATCAAGATTCCCAACTTCAATTAATGTAATTAGTTTCATGATTTAATATTTTTAAGTGAAGTTACAACTTTTGTTTCCCTGATTTTAAAGAAATAATAAAAAATTATGGCCAGGCAGACCAATTGTATTGTTCCTAAACCAGCAATAATTTCTATTTTGGGTTTAATAAAATCCAGCATAAATCTAAAGCTGAAATAACTGAGCATAAACAATTGAAAAACAAAGCCTGATGAGAATTTATTCTTTCTTTGAACTCCCTTTAAGATAATCCAAAGAAGAATGAGAAATGCAATTTCATATAAAGCAACCGGATGTCTTAGGTATGAATCCCCAAGGTGCATCCCGAAAATAAAATCTGTAGGAACGCCATACGTTTCTTCGTGAACACCAGTAAGAAAACACCCGATTCTGCCAATAATCATCGCAAGAATTAATGGAAAAACAATTAAATCTCCGGTGCTTTCCTTGTGCCCTACAATTTTTTTTGCCCATTCCACACCGATGAGGCCAAATGCAAGACCTCCGACAATGGTATTATTGGTCCAAAATCTTTTAAAACTGAAATTTTCGAAAAGCGTGTAGGGATTTTCAAGATTTCCGATCAATTTGGATCCGATTAAAGCTCCGGCCGTGGCTCCTATTAAAACTGCTGCAGAGGTATTGAAAGAAAGCTTTTCCTTTGATTTTCTTTTTAAATAGAAATAATAACGCATCCCGATGAAAATTCCGACCGTCTCAAAAAGTGGATGTGCGAGAATTGTTTTACCGAAAATGTGAAATGTAACTGGAAAATCCATTAGTTCAAAAGTATCAATTTTTAATTAAACATTTTTTGTTGTTTCTCTCGCTTATTTTGCAGATGATATGAATTTTTAAAATATTTAGTTTTAATATTGATAATAATTTAAGATAAAAAATTGGTTAAAATCCGTATCATCTGCAAAGTCAGGTGAATTTTTTTATTAAAAATTTACTAAAAATCCTTTAAGCGAATCTTCTAATCAAACTTTTTCCTAATTTTAAGTAAAATATTTTCCAAATTATGAGAATAGAATATGATATAAAGCTAGGTTTTAAAGATGTAATGTTCCGTCCGAAACGTTCAACGTTAAAATCCCGTTCAGAAGTTGACTTAGAAAGAGAATTTACTTTCAGACATACTCAAAAAAAATGGAAAGGAACACCCATCATTGCAGCGAATATGGATACGGTGGGAACCTTCGAAATGGCTGTAGAATTGGCTAAAGATAAAATCATTACCGCCATTCATAAGCATTATACACCGGAAGAATGGTCAGATTTCCTGAACAGCCAGCCGGAAGAAATCCATCAATATATTGCTTTAAGTACCGGAACCGGAAAGACAGATGAAGAAAAAATAAAGACCATCCTCGGAAAACACCCAAAAATCGAGTTTCTCTGCATCGATGTAGCCAATGGTTATTCTGAGCATTTCGTGGAATTTGTAAAGAAAGCAAGGGCCAATTTTCCTGATAAAATCATCATCGCTGGAAATGTGGTAACCGGTGAAATGGTGGAAGAGCTTCTTCTTGTAGGTGCAGATATTATAAAGGTGGGCATTGGCCCTGGTTCTGTATGCACCACTCGTGTAAAGACCGGCGTCGGCTATCCTCAACTTTCGGCAATTATCGAGTGCTCTGATGCTGCGCATGGCTTAGGCGGTCATATTATTGCAGACGGCGGATGCAAGGTGCCTGGAGATGTTGCTAAGGCTTTTGGTGGCGGGGCAGATTTTGTGATGTTGGGCGGAATGTTTGCCGGGCATGATGAAAGTGGCGGCGAAATCATCGAAGAAAATGGCAAAAAATTCCGTCTTTTTTACGGAATGAGCTCTAAAACAGCAATGGATAAGCATTCCGGAGGTGTTGCGGAATACCGTGCTTCTGAAGGAAAGACTGTGAGAGTGCCTTATAAAGGTCCGGTTTATGAAACGGTGAAAGATATTTTAGGAGGTGTACGTTCTACATGCACTTATGTCGGGGCATCCAAATTAAAAGAACTTTCAAAAAGAACCACTTTTATAAGGGTTCAGGAGCAGGAAAACCAGATATTTAAAGATTAAAAATGAAAAGAATATTTCATATTACAAATGGCGATTATCTCGCTTATCAATTGGAGAAAACTTCCGTTGAGGGGGAGATTATCGTCTGCCGTGAAGCATTGGTTTTAGGAAATTTGAAGGCGTATTCTTTGGAGGACTTCTGGAAAGTGAGGGCTGAATCTGTTTTGAATGATTATACAGTGGAAAAGAAAAGCTACTATCAGAAAGTATTCCCGGAATTTTAAAAAATGCTGAATATTCCGGAGGGTTCTGAGGTAAATCTTTGGTTTGAGGATGATCTGTTCTGCAAGGTCAATATGTGGTTCTGCTTGTCTATACTGCCTGAAAATAAAAATTTAACCATCTACAGGATTCTCCCAAAAGCAGATGAAAAAGATCACTGGAAAGGGTTTTCTGCCTCCACAAATTCTAATCTGGAAAAATCATTTAGTTCAAAAATTTTGTTCGATAAAAACGATATTGATTTGGGAATTGATCTTTGGAAAGCCTATCAGGAAAACAATAAGGAATTACTGAGTAAACTATCTGAAAATCAATCAATTTGTTTTCCTTTTTTAAAGGACGTTATTCATGCCTATCTTACCATAAATCCTGAGAATTTTATTAAAAATTTAATAGAAAACGGAACGACAGATTTTAATGAAATCTTTGAAAAGTTTCGAGATGAATTGGGAATTCTTGGTTTTGGAGACCTTCAGGTGAAAGTAATTTATGATAAAATTTCAGCAGTAAAATAAACAAAGGTATCGAAAGATGCCCTATTTTGTTCTGATATATTTCTTGTCAAAATACTTTTGAAGCTGGTCATTTACGTACTTTTTCTCTTCGTTTACAGAAGACATTTCGTCAAAATATAAAACCTGCGGAACTGTTTTTATTTTATCTAAAATCAAAGAATCTTTTGGGGAGTTTTTAATTGTAGAAATACGGTTTTCTATTTCCCGATCATAAGCTTTAAGATCTGTATAAAGGATTTCTTTGAGAATTGAATTTAAGTTGTAATTAACATTAAATTTAGAATATTTTTCAGTAAAAATATTGATTTTTGGTAAAAATATAATCACAAATGAAATAGGCCAGAATTTTTTAATCTTCTCAAACTTAAACGTCATTACAACAGAAAAACTAATCAGATAAAAGAAAATAAGATTCTCAAACTGCCTTCCTATCGTATTCATAATATACCCCGTAAAAACCAGCGGCAAAAAGGAAATTGCCCAAATTATAATCGCTTTTTTAAAGCTGATCTTGTTAATAATTCTTTTTAATTCTCTTTCAAAAACTTTAATGAAAAGAGGAAGAATTAAAATCAATTTAAATGAAATATAAACGGTATTTACTCCAAAAATTCCCCCTCTTTTCAGCCATTTGATATAGAAAATATCAGTAGAATCTGCCAATCTTTTAAAATTTCCTGGGGCTAAAAAACTTAATAAAAATCCTGCTAATCCTACAAATAATACTATTTTGTGTTCTTTGGATTTATCCTGGAAATATAGAACGGTTAATATTCCTAAAAGGATTAATGCCATTATTTCATTAGAACCCATTAGAATCAGAATTCCAAAAGCGGATAAATAAAACCAATATTTTTTACCTGTTTCCTGAAATTGATGATAAAAAAGCAGCAAAATCCCGAATAAAATAATCGGCAGAAAATAAATATTCGCTCCCGTGATCCAGTAATAATGTTCTGATAGGCTCACCAAAATAACGGTGTAAAAGAAAAACAAAAGAAGCCCTTTTGTTATGGAATTAATAAACGAAATCTTAAAATATATTTTAAAATTTAAAGCTAAAATACTAATAAAAGCTAAAAATAAAAACACAGGATATATTTTGGGTAAAATATTTTCAAGATCTCTGGAAACAGGATTAAACATATTAATGGTATATCCAAAATACCTGCCGCCCCAATTCATGTAAAAATTCTGGATATTTCCTAATAATCCTAGCTTTCTGGTTCCGTATGAGTAGATATAATCGTCGGTCTGATATACATTAAAAAGAGCAATGTACATCAGACCGATTAGTAGTAAAATCGATAAGAATAAGAGAATATTCTGTACAGATTTCATTTTTTTATGTCAGCAAGCCACCATCTATATTCAATGTCTGCCCTGTAATATAAGAAGACATTTTGCTTCCTAAAAATACACAGGCGTTTGCAACATCTTCAGTATGTCCCAGTTTTTTCATAGGAATAGATTCATTCCATTTTTCTTTTGCTTTATCGTCGAGCGCATCCGTCATTTCCGTCTGGATGAATCCCGGCGCGATCGCGTTACAACGGATATTTCTTGAGCCTAATTCAAGCGCTACAGACTTGGTAAAGCCTATTACACCTGCTTTAGAAGCTGCATAGTTTGCTTGTCCTGCGTTTCCACTAATCCCTACTACAGAAGTCATATTGATGATAGATCCTTCTTTTGCCTTCATCATTGGCTTGATTACGGCTTTTGTAAGGTTGAATACAGAATCTAAATTTACTTTAATTACTTTATCCCAATCATCTTTTGACATTCTCAGCAATAAATTATCCTTTGTAATACCGGCATTGTTGATCAAAATATCAATTTTACCAAACTCTGCAATTACTTCGTCTATTAATGTTTGGGCTGCATCGAAATCTGACGCATCTGATTGGTAACCTTTGATTTGAGTTACAGAACTTAAAGTCGCTTCTAATTCCTTCGCCTTGTCTACAGATCCGGCATAGGTAAATGCTATTTTAGCACCGTGCTGGGCATACATTTCAGCAATTCCTTTTCCGATTCCTCTTGTAGCTCCCGTGATTAGCGCTACTTTTCCTTCTAATAGTTTCATATCTAATTATTTTCTTAATAATTTATCAGCACTTTGAAGTCTGCTAATATAATCTATTTAAATTTATTCAAAATTAAGCAGTCCGCAAAGATATTACAAAATGTTATTCAAAGCATTTTAAATCATTTTTTTATCAAAATTTTATACCTTTTTTTGTTATATAACAGTGAAAGAAAACCTTAAAGCAAAGAAAATTATTACTGCTCTGTAAAGAAAATGTATTCGGAATCTTTTCCTTTGATCAATTTAATCCCCATTTATCCTGAATATATTTATCGAAAATGACCTGTCAAAGGCTCATTTTATGATTCGTCAACCCGAATTTCTTATTCTTTTTAACGATAAATTCATTGACTTCAGGAAAAGTAATAATTTCATAATAAATAAAAGGTACCACTTCATTTCCATCCTCATCAACCACTCCGTAAAGGTTGGTCGTGCTTTTCCCTATCAGCATCGGATAAGATTCAAAATATTTTATTTCTGCAAAACCTTTTAATTCTTTGTATTGTCCGGTTTTTGGAGAATAGCTGAATAAGTGCCATCTTTACTCAATATCAAAGTATTAGGGACCATTTTTTCTATTTCATACTCAACTGGTAAGATTTTTTTAAAATCCTTATCTCGGAACATACCTCTTTGCCCAGTTTTTTGGTTAGAAGTATTTGTTTGTATGATCTGTCTGGCCTAGGCAAACCGACGAAAACAATACTAAAATTAATTTTTTCAATTAAATGGAATTATTTACGATAAGTACAATCTCACCTTTTAAAGTTTTGCTTTTTGAAAATTCAATTAATTCATTGATAGTCCCGCGTTTAGTTTCTTCAAATTTTTTGGAAATTTCCCTGCTGAGACTTACTTTAGTTTCCTCACCAAAGAACTCTTTGATCTGTTCTAAAGTCGTGTTGATCTTATGCGGGCTTTCATATAAAACGATGGTCTTTTTTTCTTCAGCAAGCTGTTTCAGCTTAGTTTGTCTTCCTTTTTTTTGGGGTAAAAATCCTGCAAAAAGAAATTCATTATTCGGCAGCCCTGAAACCACCAGCGCCGGCACAAAAGCTGTAGCTCCGGGAAGGCAAATCATGTCGATATTGTTGTCCGCACCTGCTTTTCCCAGCAAATAGCCGGGATCAGAAATTCCAGGAGTCCCTGCATCAGTGATGATGGCGATATTCTGACCACTTTTCAGGTCTGCAATCACTTTTTCCGTTGCCTGATGCTCATTATGCAGATGATAAGATTTTAAAGGTTTGGAAATCTCGAAATGCTTCAAAAGGATTCCGGAAGTCCTGGTATCTTCACATAAAATATAATCAACTTCTTTCAAAACATGTATAGCCCTGAAAGTCATGTCTTCCAAGTTCCCGATCGGTGTAGGAACAAAATATAGGATTCCGCTCAAAATTTAGTTTATAAAAATTTATTTTCCACCAATATCCATAGTCTTTGGGCATATTCGTCTACTTTACTCCATTTTTTCTGGTAATAAAGATCGCTCAGATATTCTTTTGCCTCTTCTAATGTTTTGAAACTGTTTAGATTACCTACAACTTCATTAAGCTCAGATTGGCTTCCCCCGAATAATGTTTTGGTGAAGGCAATTCTGTCATTCAAATCCAGCTTAAACTGAGGTTTAGGTTTTTCCGCTTCCATAAAATCGGTCGGAATATTGGTTTTCAAAATACTTCCCGTATCATCTTTTTTCTCCATGGGGGGTTGTCTTTCTACAGGCACTTCCCTTTCCAGATGATCATCATCAAAAAGTGTTTGTACTGCTTTTAAGCCTTTGATATTGGCAAGCTTTATTTTCTTCTCCTGCTGATAAGCTTCAAGATTTTCGAAACTTTCGTCAGAAGCCGGTTTTTCTTTATCTTCAGGAATTGGTCTTTTTATTTCAACAATCTTTCTTCTGTCATTAATTTCTGCTAAAACCGTTTGGTCTTGTTTCTCTTCAGTGATAGACTCGTTTCTGATTTCATTTACAATATTCTCTGCATTGGACACATCAGTTGCCATTTCTCTCGGCTCCATCATTATATTTGAAGCTACAAATTGTTGTTCAACCTCTTCAATAAGCAGATCTTCTTCCAAAATTTCTGTATCAAAAATACTAGGAATCTCATCGGTAATATCAAAAATCTCTGTTGTATTTTTTATATCAGATTCAAAATTATTCTGAATTTTTTCCTCTTCATCAAAATCATTAAGATCATCTCCCTGGTTATCGGAAATTTCATTTTCAAATTCATCAATTTCGTTCAGCTGATTATTAAAAATGACTTCTTCATTCGTTTTTTTATCACTAAACATATTTTCATGAAGATCATCATGATGATCCGGCTCAGAATCTGCTAAAATCCTCTCCTCATCTACAAAAATCAATGAGAATTCATTTAAATCCGAAGGTTCGTTTTCATCAATTTCGTTTAATTGATTATTAAAAATATCTTCTTCGGCAGTTATATTTTTTTCAAATCTTTCTTCATTATCTTCTATTCCCGACTCAGAATTCTCTTCAGCCAGATCAACTAATGTTTCATGAAACTCATCTTCAACAATTTCATTTAACCGATTGTTAAAAATAGCCTCTTCTTCTGTAACTTGATTGCTCAGCTTATGAGCTTCAACGATGGTAACTCCTGATGAAATATTTTCGTTTTCGAAATATTTGATGTTTTTTTCCAGAAGGCTTAAGAACGAAATCCTGTTAGAAAGCTCATCCACAAGATCCTGTTTGGCTGACAGTTCGTCTACATTGTTTATTTTGTCCAGAATACTAATGATATTCTTGGATTCAAAAAAAATCTTTTCCTTTAAATCTTGGATGTTCTGCATATTAAGAATCTTGTTAAAATTGCTTACTTTTGATCTTAAAAAGATACGGCTAATTTAACAAATGTTTTTAGAAAATACAATTAATCATTCCAAACAAAGCGGCTGGATGGAAGTTATTTGTGGCTCAATGTTTTCCGGAAAAACCGAAGAGTTGATCAGGAGGCTGAGAAGAGCAGAAATGGCTGGGCAGCATGTGGAAATTTTCAAACCAAAACTAGATACCCGCTATTCTGATGAAGATGTCATCTCCCACAATCAGAATAAAATCCGAAGCACCCCGGTAGAAAACCCCAATGAAATACTTTTGCTGGCTTCCAATTGTGATGTGATTGGTATTGATGAAGCGCAGTTTTTTGATGAAAGCATTGTAGATGTAGCCAATCAGCTGGCAAACAGTGGGATAAGAGTTGTAATTGCTGGCCTGGATATGGATTTTTTGGGAAGACCATTTGGGCCAATGCCGAACCTGATGGCAACAGCAGAATACGTTACGAAAGTACATGCCATCTGCAGGAGAACAGGTAATCTGGCCAATTATTCAATGAGGACATCTGCAGGAAAAGACTTGGTAGAGCTTGGAGAAACAGAGTCTTATGATGCAGTAAGCAGAAGAGTTTTTGTGGATGAAGTTTTAAATAAAAAAAGAATTTAATATCAAATTTATTTTTAATTTTGATTATAAATTAATAGTAAATACTATCAAAAAATGATATTAGAAATTAAAAATTATATAGAAATCAGTAATTCTATTGATGAGATTTTGAGAAATTCGCCCTTTAAGTTGAAATATATTATTGAAAAAAGTGGTATTTCTGAGCCTACGTTTTTTCGTAAAATGAAAGAAAAAAAGTTTCTCCCGGAAGAATTGCTGAAAATTGCAGAAATTATCGAGCCGGAAGTAATTTCTAAGGATGAAATTCTGAATGCTATTCAGGAGGGTTTAAATGATGTAAAAAATGGCAGAATAACGGAACATTCATTGGTAATGGATGAAGTAAAGGAACGAATTACAAAAAAGAAAAATGCACGTTTTTTGGACAAATAAGACAAAATCGGATTTAGAAATTCTGGAAGATTTATTGATCGAAAATTGGGGCTTTGATGTTTTAAAAGATTTTTATGAAATTTTAGAAAGAAAAATAGTTTTGCTTGGGAATGAAAATGTTATACATCAAAAATATGAAGATACAGATTTTCATAAATTGCTGATAACGAAGCATAATACTATCATTTATGAAGTCTCAGGAGCCCAAATAAATCTTTTGAATATGATTAATAATTTTCGAAACCCCGGGTCTAATTATAATTTAATTACTGAAAGTAGTTTATGAACTACACTATACAACATATTGCACAAATCACCAATTCAAAAATTATTGGGGACAAAAGTATATTGATTAAAAACATTGCTTTCGACAGCAGGATTATTTATTCTACTAAAAATACAGCGTTTATTGCTATTAATACACAGAAAAATTCTGGCGAAAAATTCATTGAAGCAGCAGTTGACAGGGGTATCAATGTCATTATTTCAGAGCATCATCATCCTCAGTATGAAAATATTACCTGGATTATTGTTGATAATTCCGTTGATTTTCTTCAAAAATTAGCCCAATATCATTTTGAAAATTCTCATTTAAAATCTATCGGAATTACGGGAAGTAACGGAAAAACCATTTTAAAAGAGTGGCTTTATCAATGCCTTTGGAATGAATTTGCAACCGTAAAAAGCCCAAAAAGTTTTAATTCTCAAATTGGTCTTCCTCTTTCTTTGCTGCAAATAAATGATTCTCATGAATTGGGAATTTTCGAAGTCGGAATTTCGAAGCCAGACGAAATGGAAAAATTGGAAAATATTTTCCATCCGCAGATCGGTTTACTCACTCATATCGGGACTGCCCATCTCGCTAATTTTACGTCTGAGACAGAGTTGATTGATGAAAAAATTAAGCTTTTTAAAGATTCTGAAGTGATTATTTACAACGGTGATAATTCATTAGTTAATAATAAGATAAAAGCCTTATATTCAAGTAAAAAATTAATTTCTTACGGCTTTAAACAAAACAACCAGGTTTATTTTAAAGACAATTTTTCGAAGGACGAACATGTTGTTGTGCAATATTTCGGTGAAGAAATCTCTTTTCCTGTGCATCAGAAGGATGAAGCAACTTTAACGAATGCTTTGGCACTGATAACCGTTTTAAAAGAACTTGGAATTGAAAATCATAAAATCGTTGAAAAAATCAATGCTTTGAAAGCTGTGGAAATGCGTCTTGAAGCTATTGAAGGGATTAAAAACAATATTGTCATTAATGATTCCTTTAATCTTGACCTTGATTCTCTAAAAACTGCCCTCCAATTTTTAAATGAATACAAAAAACCTAAAAAATCTCTTGTGCTAACGGATATTGTTGGTGTCAATTCCAATTCAAAGGAGTTGTATGAAGAGGTTTCTGAGCTAGTGAATGAGCAAAAATTTGATTCTGTTTTTCTCATCGGAAATGAAATTTCAAAATTTAGTGATTTATTTAATTCTAATACCTTTACTTTTATTAATACTAAAGAATTAATTGATAGTAAGCATCTTACAGAACTTGAAAATCAGATCATCCTTTTAAAAGGAGCTCGAAAATTTGAAATAGAAAGGCTTAAAGATATTCTTGAGCTCAGAAAGCATGACACGGTTCTAGAAATTAATCTGAACGCAATCTTGCATAACATCAATTATCATAAATCACTCCTGAAATCTACCACCAAAATGATGGCCATGGTAAAAGCAAACTCTTATGGGCTGGGCAGCTATGAAATATCAGAGTTTCTACAGCATCATCACATTGATTATCTGGGTGTTGCTTTTGTGGATGAAGGAGTGGAACTTCGCAAAAAAGGAATTACCGTTCCTATAGTTGTGATGAATCCCGAACAGCACAGCTATGAAACCCTGATTGAATATAATCTGGAGCCAGAAATCTATAGTTTCCGCGTGCTGGAACTGTTTTATGAAGCCGTCCGTAAATCTGGTTATGATAAAAAATACCCTGTTCATATCAAACTTGAAACAGGAATGCATCGTCTTGGTTTTAAGGATTTTGAACTGGATCAATTGGGAGAAACTTTAAATAGGCTGAATGTAAAGGTTCAAAGTATCTTTAGCCATCTTTCATCATCAGATATGCCTGGTGAAAGACAGTTTACTTTAGATCAACTAAAAATATTTGGAAAAAATTCAAACTATTTGATAGAAAAATTAGGCTATACTCCTGTCCGCCACATTCTGAATTCGTCAGGAATTACAGACTATACCGATCATCAATATGATATGGTACGGATCGGAATTGGAATGTTAGGAGAATCACCAAATAGTGATATACAAAAACAATTACGATCTGTTGTCAGCTTTAAAACGGTAATTTCACAGATTTCCTTAGTAGAAAACGGAGAATCAGTTGGCTATAGCAGAAGATTTAAAACAGACCATCCTACGAAAATAGCCACAATCCCCGTCGGATATGCAGACGGTATTCCAAGACTGATAGGAAATCAAGTAGGAAGTGTAGGTGTAAATAAAACCCTGGCACCGATTGTAGGCAGTATCTGCATGGATATGATGATGATCGATATAGACCATATCCAAAATGTGAAGGAAGGTGATACGGTAACCATTTTTAACGCTCACCCAAGCTTGAAAGAATTTGCAGACTATTGCAAAACCATTACATATGAAGTACTAACCTCCATTTCACCCCGGGTGAAAAGGATTTATATAAAAGATTAATATCCCATGAGAAAGCTCCTGATCTTTTTATTGACATTCCAGTTACTTTTGATTCATTCTCAGGTAAAGAAAAATCTGGTAATTCCTAAAAACCCAAAAATAGGACTTTCTCTTGCTGGAGGCGGCGCTAAGGGTTTTTCTCATATCGGGGTGCTTAAAGTATTGGATTCTCTGGGCGTAAGGGTCGATTATATCGCAGGAACAAGCATGGGTGCCATCGTAGGAGGTTTATACGCATCCGGATACTCAGGAAAGGAGATTGAAAAAATTGTAATGGATACAGATTTCTATTCTTTAATCATGGATCCGAAAGCACAGCGTCAGGAGACTACTTTTTTCAATAAATCTGTTGACAAATATCTTTTATCAATTCCTCTTAAAGACGGCAAAATTACCCTTCCTTCTTCTATAAGCTCCGGCCAAAAAAATGTTTACCTTCTTAAAGAACTCTTGAAAAATGTTTCTAATATTAACGATTTTTCAAAGCTACCAATTCCTTTCATGTGTATAGCAACCAATCTTGAAAGTGGGAATATGGAGATTTTTGAAAAAGGAGATCTTGTACAATCGATAATGGCGAGCTCAGCTTTTCCTTCGTTAATGGATCCTGTAAAAATTGGTGACAGCATTTATATTGACGGAGCGATGACTGTAAACTATCCTTCAAAGCCTTTAAAGGACAAAGGAATCGATATCGTCATCGGTGTGGATCTGAACCAGGATCTATCAAAAAGAGAAGATTTAAATAGTATTATAGCGATTCTTAATCAGGTAATTGATATGAACATTCATAAGGATACAAAAAGTCAGTATAAATATACCGATATTAATATCAAGCCTGATTTAAAAGGAATGACAGCCACAAGCTATGATGACAAGAAAAAAATTCTCGATAGTGGGTATACAGAAGGATTAAAATATACCCAAATTCTGAATCAGCTTCCGAAAAGGCCATTCGACCGGCTGAGAGAAAAAGTAAACCCTATTTATTCCAATGTTTATAAAATTGATGACATAGAAATAATAGGAAGTAAAATTTACGGGAAAAACCATGTTTTAGGAAAAATGGGATTAAGGCTTCCTTCATTACAGACTTATGGAAGCATCAATAAAAAAATAGATAAGCTGGTTGCTACCAATAACTATAAATTTATCAATTATGATATTGTTCCAGATAATGACGCCAATTATCTGAAGCTTTATGTCACAGAAGACGATGCAAGACATTTCTTAAAGTTTGGCCTTCATTATGATGAAGTTTTTAAAACCGGTCTGCTTCTCAACTATTCCGCGAAACGTCTTTTATTTAAAAATTCTAATCTTTCCCTCGATGTCATTGTGGGTGACAAGCCAAGATATTATTTAAATTATTTTATTGATAACGGATATATTCCCGGGTTTGGAATATATTCCTCGGGGATGAGTTTTAATCTACAGGATATTAATAACTATGGAGTAGATCAATGGAAATGGTTTCGAAATGAAGCTTATATCCAGTCCATCTGGAAAGATAAATTTGCCATAGGAGGCGGAATAAGCCACGATTATTTTGAAGCTGAAGCCAATGGTAATAATAAAAGATTTAGTCGTTTTTTGAACCCTTATATATTCTTAAAAAGTGATACGCAAAACGATAGAGATTTCCCTACCCGCGGAATTTATATCAACGCGGAAGGGAAAGTAATAGATTTAATGAAATCCGAAGTTGAAAAAAGGCTAGTTCAGGTAAAAGCAGACATAAGAATCAACATTCCTTTATCGAAACAATTTACTTATCGTCTTAATCTATATGGCGGGATCAGTATAGGTAATAATCTTCCTCAGTTTTATCAGTACAGGCTCGGAGGTATTTTTGAACAGAATATTATAAATTTCAAAAGCTTTTCAGGGTTTTATTTCGGACAACTTAGTTCCAATAATGTGGTCTTGATATCAAACGATCTCCAGTTTAAATTTAATAAAAACTACTTTATCATCGGAAATTTTTCATTTGCTAACCTTTCCGATGATCTTAAATTCGAAGATGCAGTACAATTAAATTACAGCTCACTGGGAATTACTGCAGGATACAGATCTCCATTCGGGCAGATCAAGGTCAATTTCAGCCATTCACTTAAAAATAATCAAAAAGGTATATTCAGTGTTATTTTAGGGCACTGGTTTTAAAACAATGATACAATTCTTTTACGAAAACTTATCGGAAACTGTAAGTAAAGCATACCAACCCTGGCTGGAAGATATTATAATTTCAGAGCAAAAAAAGCTTGGAGAAATCAATTATATCTTCTGTGATGATGAATATTTATTAAAAGTAAATCAGGATTATCTGCAGCATGATTACTATACAGATATCATTACTTTTGACTATGTAAAAGGCAGAACGATAAGCGGAGAGATTTTCGTATCTTTGCAGCGCATTTCAGATAACGCTTCTACTCTTTCCAAAGATTATGAAGAAGAATTGCGAAGAGTATTGGCTCATGGCATTCTTCACCTTTGTGGTTATAAAGACAAAACAGAGGAAGAAGAACAGCTGATGCGAAGCAAAGAAGATGAGTATTTGTATAAATTTAAAGATTAGTTATAGTTTTTAATTTATCAATATTCATTTTAATGATCTCTTACAAGCTGTTTTAGCTTGTAAAAATAAACAATGTTTCACGTGAAACATTTACAAAAAAAATTAAAATTTAAGGCTTAAAATAAGCAAAAGGAAGATGATTTCAGAAATATATGATGTAATTGTAGTCGGTGCCGGACACGCAGGTTGTGAAGCTGCTGCTGCTGCTGCGAATCTGGGTTCCAAAACTCTACTCGTTACAATGAATATGCAGACGATAGGACAGATGAGCTGTAATCCAGCAATGGGAGGAATTGCGAAGGGACAGATCGTAAGAGAGATCGACGCAATGGGAGGTTATTCAGGAATTGTGGCGGATAAATCTGCTATTCAGTTTAAGATGCTAAACCTTTCAAAAGGTCCTGCTATGTGGTCTCCAAGAACACAGAATGACAGAATGCTTTTCGCAGAAGAATGGAGATTAGCATTAGAAAACACTCCAAATCTTGATTTCTTTCAGGATATGGTAAAGCAGCTTATTATCGAAAATAATAAAGTAACAGGTGTCGTAACTTCATTAGGAATTGAAATTAAAGGACGTTCTGTCGTACTTACAAACGGTACATTTTTGAACGGTTTAATCCACGTTGGAGATAAACAATTAGGCGGTGGAAGAATGGGCGAACCTAGAGCCTTCGGAATTACAGAACAATTAGTTTCTCTGGGCTTTGAAGCCGGAAGAATGAAGACAGGTACGCCACCAAGAGTAGACGGAAGAAGCTTAGATTATTCTAAAATGGAAGAACAAAAAGGAGATGAAAACCCTCAAAAATTCAGCTATTTAGATACTCCTAAATTAACCAAACAATTAAGCTGCCATATCGTTTATACCAACGAAATTGTACACGATATTTTACGTGAAGGATTTGACAGAAGCCCGATGTTTAATGGTACAATTCAAAGCTTAGGGCCAAGATACTGCCCAAGTATCGAAGATAAAATCAACCGTTTTGCGGAAAGAAACAGACATCAACTATTTGTAGAGCCAGAAGGCTGGAAAACTGTAGAAATATATGTAAACGGATTCAGTTCTTCGCTTCCTGAAGATGTTCAGATCAAAGCAATGAAACATATTCCAGGTTTTGAAAACGTAAAAGTATTCCGTCCGGGCTATGCTATTGAATATGACTACTTCCCTCCTACTCAGCTAAAGCATACTTTAGAAACAAAATTAGTGGATAATCTTTATTTTGCCGGCCAAATTAATGGTACGACAGGTTATGAAGAAGCCGCAGGGCAAGGTCTTATTGCAGGGATCAACGCACATAATAAAGTTCATGAAAAGGATGAATTTATTTTAAATAGAGACGAAGCGTATATAGGTGTCTTAATTGATGACTTAATCACAAAAGGTACAGAAGAACCTTATAGAATGTTCACTTCAAGAGCAGAATACAGGCTTCTTTTAAGACAGGATAATGCAGATATCAGACTTACAGAAAGGGCTTATCAATTAGGTCTTGCAAAAGCAGACAGATTAGAAAGAGTAAACAAGAAAATTACTAAAAGTGAGGAACTTGAGAACTTTCTTCGAGAAACTTCTTTAAAGCCAGGAGTTATCAATCCTATTCTTGAAACTATTGAAAGCAGCCCTGTAGATCAGGCTTACAGAGCAGCCCAGATTCTTACAAGACCGAATATGACTTTGGAAAAACTAGAGGAAATTGACTTTATTAATGAATTTTCATCTACTTATGATGGTGAAGTAAGAGAACAGGCTGAAGTCAATATCAAGTACAGAGGCTATATTGAAAAAGAAAAAGAAAATGTTGCCAAGCTGAATCGTTTGGAAAATATTAAAATTCCTGAAGATTTTGATTACAATAAAATTTCCAGCTTATCTGCAGAAGCTAAACAAAAAATGTCTAATGTAAAGCCAAAAACGATTGCACAGGCCGGAAGAATCAGTGGTGTTTCTCCTGCAGATATTAATGTTTTATTGGTCTATTTAGGGCGATAATCAATATATGTTTCACGTGAAACATCAACATAAAATTGAAAAATTAATTGAAATTTGAGGCTAAAAACAGCTTCAATTTTCATTTTTAAACCAGGACATCAAATGAAAATTAAAGATCATTTTCTATCTCAGGAAACTTTTGAAATTAAAGAGACTGAAACAAAAGGAGTTTTTAAAACCTCCCCTATTCCGTCAAATATTTCCAAATATTACGAAAGTGAAGATTATATTTCTCATCATCAGGACTCAGGAAGTTTAAAAGAAAAACTTTATAAATTTTTGCAGTCTTTTAATTTACAGTACAAAAAAACAATTCTTTTAGACAGAATTAAAAAAGGTTCAAAAGTATTAGACTATGGCTGCGGAGCAGGAGAATTTGTAAAATATATTGAAAATAACTTTGAAACTTTTGGATTTGAACCTGATGCAGATGCCAGGAAGGCAGCAACAAATAAAATTTCAAAAGCTACAATTTTAGATGATATTAATATCATTCAGGATCAAAGTATAGATGCAATTACACTTTGGCATGTTTTTGAACATGTAGAAAATCAGGATGAAATGCTTGAAATTTTCAACAAAAAATTAAAGGAAAAAGGATTACTGATTATCGCTGTTCCCAACCCTACTTCTTATGATGCAAAACATTACAAAGAATATTGGGCAGCCTATGATGTACCCAGACACATCTATCATTTTTCAAAAAACGGAATGGAAAATTTAATTGCCAAAAAACCTAATTGGAAAATGAGAAAAATAAAACCTCTAGTTTTAGATTCCTACTATATCTCTATGTTAAGCGAGAAATATAAAAAATCATCTCTATTTTGGCTAAAAGCGGTAGTCTATGGAACAATTTCTAATGTAAAAGCCCTTTTTTCGAACGAATTTTCAAGTTTGATATATATTATCGAAAAAAAGTAGAAAATGGAAATTTGACCTATTTCTAAAAGCCAATTTTTTACATTTTTGGAATAAAATTTAAAAACTCGAGAATTTTCTTGAGTTTATTTTTTATTAATTCTGTTATTCGCACTCTTTTTTAATAAATAAAATTTCTAGAATAAAATGCAAATAACAAAATTTATCAAAATCAAGTAACTTAACAAACTCAAATTTTCAAATTCTCTTAACAAAAAAGTCCACCAATAAAATTCAGTGGACAAAAAAATTATAAAAATTAAATTATTAATTATTAATTGCAGCAACTCCCGGAAGTTCCAAACCTTCTAAACTTTCCAGCATTGCTCCACCACCGGTAGAAACATAGCTTACTTTTTCACCATATCCAAACTGCTTAACAAAAGCTACACTGTCTCCTCCCCCAACTAATGAGAAAGCCCCTTGTTTGGTTGCTTCGGCAATACTGTCACCAAGGGCTACTGTGCCAGCTGCAAAATTTGACATTTCAAAAACACCGATCGGCCCGTTCCAAAGGATGGTTCTGGAATCTAAAAGAACATCATTGAACTGATCTCTTGATTTTGGTCCTGCATCCAAGCCCATCCATCCCTCAGGAATGGTATAAATATCAGATTCCTTTCTATCTGCATCATTGCTGAAGCTTTCTGCAATAATAATATCCGAAGGAAGATACACTTTTACATTATGCTGTTTTGCCTTTCCCAGAATTTCTAAAGCCAGAGGTAATTTATCTTCCTCAACCAATGAGGTCCCGATCTTTCCGCCAAGTGCTTTAATGAAAGTAAAAGCCATACCACCGCCTATGATCAGATTGTCAATCGCAGGTAATATATTTTCTATAATGGTAATTTTAGTTGAAACCTTTGAGCCTCCAAGTATAGCAGTTACAGGACGTTCTCCACTTTTTAAAACTTTATCAATTGCCTGAAGCTCTTTAGTCATCAGTAAACCGAAAAATTTAGTTGAAGGAAAAAATTTAGCAATTACAGCTGTTGAAGCATGTGCTCTGTGAGCTGTCCCGAAGGCATCATTCACATATGCATCGGCTAGCTTAGAAAGCTTTTCAGCAAAGGCCTCATCACCTTTTTCTTCTTCATTATGAAAACGCAGATTTTCCAATAAAAGGATTTCGCCCGGCTTAAGATCCGAAGCAGCCTGTTCAGCCTTCTCTCCTACACATTCATCTACAAATTTTACTTCTTTTTCTAATACTTTGGATACTTCTTCAACGATATGTTTCAATGAAAACTCATCTTTTACTTCTCCTTTAGGTCTTCCCAGATGAGCCATTAAGATTACAGAACCTCCATCATTAAGAATTTTGTCTACCGTAGGCTTTACTGCCACGATTCTTGTATTGTCTGTAACTTTCAGCTGGTCATCCTGCGGAATATTGAAATCTACCCTTACAAGAGCTTTCTTATCTTTAAAATTGAAATCATTGATTGTTTTCATAAATAACCTGGAATTTTCTTTTCACAAATGTAAGATTTTAAAATTTTTGAAAAGCCCCAACCTTATAAAAGTTTTCAAAAACTTTCTCGCAAGCTCAACATTTACTAATCAACAATTTTTTCTCTTTAAAAAAAAAGAATATGTCTTTGTTGTTGAGTGATGTTAATTTAGGGGATAACTTTTTTTGAAAAACTTGATAACATGAAATTTTAATTCAATTCATATTTAATTCACAATATAATTTATTGTAAATCTGATTTTTCTCTTTGTTACTAACAAATATGGATAACTTTCCCCAAATTCCCTTTATGAATAACCGATTTCCGGAAAAACCAGAGAATTGTTACCTAAAAGTTTTTTTAAAAATGTAAAAAAATTTTAGGTTCTTATTTTCATTACAAATTTTTCTGATGTTACGAAACATTTATTTTACCATACTTATCCACAGTTATTCGCAATGCTTTTCACAATTTACTCCCGAAAGACTAACAGACGTTGTTATTATTCTTACCTTTGTAAGGAAATAAATCAAGAAAAGACTTATATAAAACAGTTATGAAAAGAAAAATCGCCATTGCCGCTGACCATGCAGGTTTCGAATATAAAGAGATTGTGAAAAAACATCTTTCTGAAAGATTTGAGGTTCAGGATTTTGGTACGCTTTCCGCAGACAGTGTGGATTATCCGGACTTTGTGCATCCAGCTGCAGCCTCTGTTGAAAACGGAGAAAATGAATTGGGAATCTTATTTTGTGGAAGCGGAAACGGAGTTCAGATCACAGCCAACAAACATCAAAAGATCCGTTGTGCACTGTGCTGGATACCGGAAATTGCAGTATTGGCAAGACAACATAATGATGCCAATATGATCTCAATACCTGCAAGATTCATTTCCAAAGAGTTGGCTATTGAGATTGCTGATAAATTCCTTTCTACAGATTTTGAAGGAGGAAGACACCAGACCAGAGTTGATAAAATAGCATTTTGCTAAACTATAAAAGGCTTGTAAATCAATTTGCAAGCCTTATTTATTTTTAATTTCGTATATTTGCATCGATCAATAGAATTTACCAGTCTATTCATTCCCAAGTAAGCCTGAAAATATTTAAAAGATATTTAATAAAAGGTTTTTCCCCTCTCTTCTCAATATTTGTATTAAATTTATACAAAACAAAAACCCCTTATACAGATCAATTGGAAAGAAAATTGATGTTATTAAATTATAAATCATATAAGTCATAAATATGATTAATGAAGGTTGTTATTAAAATCTTTTAAAAATAAAAATTAAATTAATATGCCAAAAAAAAGAAAATATATAAGTCATAAAAATGAGCATAAATTACTGGAAATAGGAAAGCTGATCCTGAGATTTATGAATGAAAATTCCACAAAGATCTACAATTATAAGCAGATCGCTGACGGAATTGATTATAAAAACCCCAGACAGAGAGAGCTTGTAATCCAGGCATTGCATAAGTTGCAGGGTGCTGAAAGAATTAAAGAAACTGAAAAAGGAAAATACATTATTAACCTTAATATCAAAGGAACACTTACCGGAATTATCGATTTTAATCAGTCCGGAAATGCATATGTTAAAGTTGAAGGCTTGGAAGATGATATTTTCATCCATTCCAAAAATGTAAAAGATGCACTTCAGGGTGATAAGGTTTTAATCGTGACCTATACTTATAAAGGGAAAAAGCTAGAAGGTTCGGTTTTAGAGGTTTTAGAAAGAACCAGAACTGAATTTGTGGGAACACTGCAAGTAGTTGCTCATAAGGATTTTGGATTTGTAGTTTGCGATAAAAAGACCATTAATACAGATATTTTTATTCCGAAAGGAAATTTTGGAGGTGCACAGGATGGCGATAAAGTGATCGTAAAAATGACAGAATGGAAACCGGGAGATAAAAATCCGGAAGGAGAAATTATCAAGGTTTTAGGAGCTCCGGGAGAGCACGAAACAGAGATTCATTCTATTCTGGCTGAATATGGCCTGCCTTACCAATTTCCTGAAGAAGTGGAAAGAGATGCCGATAAAATCGACAGAAGAATTACTGAAGAAGAAGTGGGAAAACGTTGGGATATGCGCGGAATATGTACTTTTACAATCGATCCGAAAGATGCAAAAGATTTCGATGATGCATTATCTATCAGGAAGTTAGAAAACGGAAACTGGGAAGTAGGTATTCATATTGCAGATGTTTCCCATTATGTAGTTCCGGGAACTATTTTGGATGATGAAGCGTATCAGAGAGCAACATCTGTATATCTTGTAGACCGTGTTGTACCGATGCTTCCGGAGGTTTTGAGTAACGATGTTTGTTCGCTTCGTCCTAATGAAGATAAATATACATTTTCAGCGGTTTTTGAGCTTGATAATGATGCTAAGATTAAAAAACAGTGGTTTGGAAGAACAGTTATCCATTCCGACAGAAGATTTACATATGAAGAAGCTCAGGAAAGAATTGAAACTAAAAAAGGCGATCTTCAGGAGGAAATCAATATCCTTGACAGATTAGCAAAAATCATGCGTGTAGAACGTATCCGAGAAGGGGCAATTACCTTTGACAGAAGTGAAGTTCGATTTAATTTAGATGAAAACAATGAGCCAGTTGGTGTATATTTTAAAATAAGTAAAGATTCAAATCATTTGATAGAAGAATTCATGTTGTTGGCTAATAAAAAAGTTTCTGAATTTATTTCATTAAACAAAAAAGGAGACATCACTCAAAATACCTTTATATACAGGGTCCATGATGATCCGGATCCTGCAAAACTGGAATCTTTGAGAGATTTTGTTTCGACTTTCGGATATAAAATGGATCTTGCCAATACTAAAAAAGTGGCTGAATCTTTAAACAGGTTGTTGCATGATGTAAAAGGCAAAGGCGAAGAAAATATGATCGAAACGCTTGCTATG
Source organism: Chryseobacterium sp. RU37D (assembly GCF_900156075.1). Taxonomy (GTDB): domain Bacteria; phylum Bacteroidota; class Bacteroidia; order Flavobacteriales; family Weeksellaceae; genus Chryseobacterium. Next base: position 46,248 of record NZ_FTMM01000005.1, read on the forward strand.
AGAAGTATGAGCAAGGCAATATATTCTACAGAGCCAATTGGTCATTACGGTCTTGGTTTTGAATATTATACACACTTTACCTCTCCTATCCGTCGTTATCCGGATTTAATTGCACACCGATTGCTTCAGCATTATCTGGACGGAGGAAAATCTCCGAACAAAGCAGATCTTGAGGAAAAAGCAAAACACTGCAGTTCTATGGAAAGGCTGGCTGCCGACGCGGAGAGAGATTCCATCAAATATATGCAGGTAAAATTCATGGAAAAACATTTGGGAGAAACTTTCAATGGAGTGATTTCCGGAGTTGCAGAATTTGGTTTCTGGGTTGAAATTCCTGAAAATGGAGCGGAAGGGTTAATTAAATTAAGAGATTTAGTAGACGATTCTTATATGTTTGACGCCAAAACCCACGCTGTTTATGGCATAAGACATGGTAAAAGATATCAGCTAGGAGACCAGGTTCAGATAAAAGTAGTGAAGGCAAACCTTATTCAGAAACAGTTGGATTTTAAGATTGTTGATTAACTAAAACATAAAGGCTAACTTTGTATAAATGGGATAAAAAATTTTTCATTTAAAAAGCTATTGAATGTTTGAACTTATACTTTCTGCCATTGTACTAGGATTTATGTTGAGTCTGGTTTTTATCGGCCCAATTTTTTTCCTTTTAATAGAAACCAGCTTTTCCAGGGGCCCAAAACATGCCCTTGCTTTGGATTTGGGAGTAATTTCCGCAGATCTGCTGTGTATTTTGGCTGCCTATTATGCAAGTGCAGACATTGTAACTTTAATTGACAAACATCCCGGTTTTTACAGGATCACAGCCATACTCATCTTTGTATACGGAATTGTAATGATGGTTACAAAAACCAAAATGCACATGCCCGGTGAAGAGAAAATCATTAATCAGAATTATTTTAAAACATTTATTAATGGTTTTTTCTTTAATCTTTTGAATGTAGGAGTGATCTTATTCTGGCTGGTAACGGTAATTTCTGTGAGGAATCAATATCCGGATACCAGCAATTTTATTTTATACATCGGGATTGTCATTGCTACTTACCTATGTATTGATCTTGCTAAAATCTTTCTTGCCAAACAATTTCACGACAGATTAACACAAAAGCTCGCTAATCAGATCAGAAGAATCGTAGGCGGAATCTTAATTATATTCAGTTTCTTTATTTTTCTGCAAAGCTTTAAAAAATTTAATCAATTTGATAAAAGATTAGAAGAAGCCGAGAAAAAAGAAGTAAAATATCAAAAAGACAAATGAAAAAAATCTTTCCAAAATCATTAAAGAAAGGCGATAAAATTGCCATCATCTCCCCTGCCGGAGCCGTAGATCAGTCCCAACTCGAAAAGGGAATAGAAATGATAAAAAATAAAGGCTATGAGCCTGTTTTGGGTGAGCACCTTTACACCAGATTTTCCAACGGATACAATTATGCAGGAACAGAACAGGAAAGAATAAAAGATATCAACTGGGCTTTAAATGACAGTGAAATTTCTGCCATCTGGGCTTCCAGAGGCGGTTACGGCTGCCAGCATTTAATTGAAAATCTAAGCTTAAAAAACTTCACCAAAAATCCAAAATGGTACATCGGCTATTCTGATAATACGGTGATCCAGAGTTATTTGTTAAAAAAAGGCTTTGTTTCCATTCACGGGCAGACCATTAAAACTTCAAGTTTTGGTGTGACCGAAGAAAGCTATGAATTGATATTTGATATTTTAAAAGGAAAAACTCCAAAATACAGCCTTACATCTCATCAATTGAATAAAAAAGGAACTATTGAAGGTGAATTAGTTGGAGGGAATTTAGCATTAATCTACGCGCTTTTAGGAACAAAATATTCCTTTGACTTTAAAGATAAAATACTCTTTATCGAAGATATCGGTGAAAATTTTTATGCTCTGGACCGAATGATTATGAGCCTGGAATTAGCCGGAGTTTTCAAAAAAATAAAAGGTTTAATCATCGGCGGAATGACCAATATGGGTGATGAAAAAGAGAATAAACAATATGAAGAAAGCTTTGATGAATTTGCTTATCAACTGATTTCAGACAGAATTTCCAGGTATAATTTCCCGGTAGTTTTTGGTTTCCCGAATGGCCATATCAAAGACAACCGTCCACTGATTATTGGTGGAGATGTGAAAATACAGGTTAAGGATAAGGTTAAGATTGAATTTTAATATTCAAATCCCTCAAACTCTCAAACACAATATGGCAGAACACAATGACCTCGGAAAACTGGCAGAAGATCTCGCAGCAGAATATTTAATTAAAAAAGGCTATAAGATTCTGACAAGAAATTTCAGATTTCAAAAGGCTGAAATTGATATTCTTGCCGAAAAAGATAATCTGGTCATTATCATTGAAGTAAAAGCACGTTCCACAGATGCTTTTATTCTGCCGCAGGAAGCTGTTAATAAAAGAAAAATTAAACTGATTGTTTCCGCAGCGAATCACTATCTGGAAGAATTTAATAAAAATCTGGAAGTAAGATTTGATATTATTTCTGTACTTCCCGATGAAACAGGAAAATTAATGATCGAACATATTCAGGATGCCTTTGAAGCATTCGATGCGAATTAATTCAATGTAATAATGTATCAATATACCAGTTTGCCAATTGTTGCATTGTTATATTTTTACATTAAAAAATTAAATTTTTATGAAAACAATATTAGTGACCGGAGCCACTTCCGGGATAGGAAAATCCACTGCAGAATTGCTGGCAAAACAAGGCAACAGAATCATTATCTGCGGGAGAAGACAAGAGGTTTTGGAATCACTGAAAACTGAACTTTCTACCTTCACCGAAATATTTAGTTTAAAATTTGATGTCAGGAACCTTGAAGAAGTTGAAGCAGCGATCAATTCAATTCCGGAAGACTGGAAAAATATCGATATTTTAATCAATAATGCAGGGAATGCGCATGGTCTTGATTCCCTTTCTGCTGGCAAAACGGATGATTGGGATTCTATGATTGACGGAAATGTGAAAGGACTTTTGTATGTTTCAAAAATGATCATCCCCGGAATGAAAGAAAGAAATTCCGGACATATTGTGAACATTAGCTCTGTTGCTGCAAGACAAACCTATGCAAACGGTGTGGTGTATTGTGCGACAAAAAAGGCAGTAGACGTTATCTCTGAAGGCATGAGATTAGAATTGACAGAATTTGGAATAAAGGTTACTAATATTCAGCCGGGAGCCGTAGAAACTGATTTTTCTTTGATAAGATTCAAAGGAGATCAGGAAAGGGCAGCAACAGTGTATGCAGGCTATGAGCCATTGAAAGCCGAAGATATTGCCGATTCGATCGCCTATTGTGTGAATGCTCCCAAACATATCTGTATTTCTGATATGACCATCTACCCTGCTGCCCAGGCGGAACCCAGAACGATTTACAGAAAATAATTTCAAAAGAATGGCTTAAATTTGGATAAAAAATAAAAGCAATTTCGCTTTTTCGCGATTTTGCAAATTAGCTTAATATTTAAAAATGAAAATTTTATACATAGAAACTTCTTCCAAAAACTGTTCAGTGGCCATTTCTGATAATGAAAAACTGCTCTGCCTTACTGAAGAGGTTTCGGAAAATTATAAGCAGTCGGAAAGCCTTCATACTTTTGTAGAATGGGCCTTGGAAGGTGCCAGTATTTCATTGAAAGAAATTGAAGCCGTCTCTTTAGGCAAAGGTCCCGGTTCTTACACCGGCTTACGAATCGGAGCATCATCCGCAAAAGGATTCTGCTATGGATTAAAAGTTCCATTAATTGCCATTAATTCTTTAGAAAGCATGATAGAGCCTTTTTTAGGAAAAAACTATGATTTTATAATACCTTTGATCGACGCAAGGAGAATGGAAGTTTATACAGCTGTTTATGAAGGGAATTCAGGGGAAGAAATCTCTCCGACAGAGGCTAAAATTTTAGATGAAGCTTCTTTTGAAGAATTTAGGGATAAAAAAGTAATTTTTGTAGGAGACGGAGCCAAAAAGGCAAAAGAAATTATACTGCTTCCTGATGCTGTTTATGATGAAAATGTTTATCCTTCTGCCCAATATTTGGTAAAAAAAACTTTAGAAAAAATAAATAAAAAAAACTTTGAGGACATAGCCTATTTTGAGCCTTTTTATCTCAAAGATTTTCATGGAGTAAAGAAAAACAAAAGCGAAGAATAATCTTCGCTTTTTATTTTATTGTGGTTTTGCAGGTAATGTGCCATTCTGTAGCTGCTGAGGAACGTTACTGTTGGCAGATCTTCTCGAAGGGCGATTGCTGTTTCCGCTTGAAGGCTGTAGCTGTTGTTCGTTATTCATTCCCGGTTTTGGCGGGGCCCCGGTGCCGTTGAACGGCTGTGAAGGCTGTTGAGGAACATTATTATTAGGATTTCCCGGCTGTTGAGGAATTGCATTTCCTTTATTATCTGTTGCCTGAAAGCTCAGGTCACTTTTCAGATAATTGAGCATTTCTTTGGCTCTTTCTCCTTCCGGGGTTTTGCCGTAATTCAATGCGATCTGCTCCAGCTGAAGGATCATTACTTCTTTCCCATTCGTTTTTCCTGCGTTGAAGGCATTTAATAAATATAATTTTGGAACCAGAGCATCTTTCGGGTACTTTTGGATCGTCTGGTTAATAATATCCTTACTTTCCCCGAATTTCTCAGATTCATACAAAGCAAAGGCCTGTTTGTACTGGTTTTCTACATCCTCAGAAGATTTTACAAATGTTGTGCTCTTAGGATTTCTGGCAAATTCTGCGTACGAAGTATACGGATAATCTGTCAGGAGGATCTGTTTTGCTCTTTCTGCAGCCTGAGGATTTTTCAGATAATTCATCGCAAAAATTTCATATAAGGCCTGTAGCATTACTTTTTCTTCCGGCTTTACATCTACCAGGTCATACAAAGTTTTTGTGGCTAAAGGAGTGTTGGTAAAGTAGTTTTCGTACATTACCCCAAGTCCTAATGAGGCTGTATCTCTGTCTTTTTTCAGCTGGCTTAATTTTGCTGCATCAGTAGGTATTTGTTCGATATAAAAAGCAGGTTCGAAACGTCTTGGGTTTGGTACATCTGTTGCCCCCAGCGCTTCATTCTTCATATCATCAATGGTTGCCATCTTTTTAGAGAAACGCCAGTTGTCTACCAAAGCTCTATCACCCCAGGTCTGCTTAAAGGTAGAACTTCCCTTGCTTACGGTTCCTGCATTTGAAAAATAAAAACCTTTTGTGGCTACACCAAAATCTTCGAAAGAATTTGAGCTATTGGCAAAAATAGAATTAGCGCTGTAATCTCCTGTATCAAAGCCTTTGCTTCGTTCTGCGCGTCTTCTTTCAAGCTCTTCCTTTTCTTCTTTGGCTTTTAATTTTGCAATATATTTTGTGAAAAAATCAGTTCTTTGTTCAGCGCTCATTTTGGCTAAATTCAGAATACTGTCATTTTTTTTAATTAAATAATAATTTTTCGAGATTTTCTTTATGTATATTGACTGGTCTGTAAGAAGAACTTTAGAAGGCTCATATGTCATTACAGCCAAAGCAGAATCATAGTAAGCCCCGGCCCCGATATAGTCATTTTTATCCAGATATCCCTTCCCTATTTCATAATAAGTAAGACCACGAATCTGCGGATCTGAAACTTTTTCCTTTAAAGATCTTCTGAAATATTCTTGGGCATCGTCTTTTTTTCCGGCTTTATTGGCCATTAAACCTAATGCATAGTAAAATTCATTTTTTCTTGATCCGTAGGTTCCTTTTTTACTGATGTCTTCTAGGTACTTTTTTGCCCCGCTGTAATCTCCTTTTCCGTTGAAAGTTTTAGCAATTTCGATTTGGGATTTCACTTCAAATTCAAAATCATTGGCATATTTGTAGGCGGCCATAAAGCTTTCCCTTGCTCTTTCCGGTTGATTAAGTCCGAATAACACCTGCCCTCTCAGATAGGCAACTCTGCTTTTCAGTTTTCTGTTGCTGTTAAGCTCAAAAGCGCGGTCAAGCTCTTTTACGGATTCTTCTTTTTTTCCTGCATCCAAAAGAGATTCTGCATAATAAATACTTAATAATTTATCATAGTCCTTACTGATTGTTTCTCCTTTTAATTTTGCGAAAACTTCATGCGCTTTATGGTAATTTTTAAGCTGATCATACGCCAAACCCTGATAAATTCTGGCTAAAGGAAGCCTTTTATCATCTTTCATGTGGGTAAAGACGTAGTTCAGGGCATCTAGTGCTTCTAAAGATTTTCCGCTATAAATCCTGGCTTGGGCAAGAATCATATAAGCATCAAAGATCTGTTTGTTTTGCTCTTCCCCATGCTTTATTACAGAATATTTATTAATTGCCTTTAAAGCTTTTGCCTCTGCAATTTCTAATACGGTAGCTCCTTTCTGATCAGGTTGATTAGGATTTGTGCCCGAACCGGAGCCTGTTCCCAATGCTCCTGAAAGTGGATTGTTTCCAGAACCTCCTGATATCCCAGATGGCATTTCCGGAGGGCCATTTCTACTATTATTATTCTGGTTTGAAGCAGACTGCTTATTTACCTCTCCCATTTTCATGGAGTTTTCTGCAAATGCGGTAGACTGTCCAAGGTTACTTCCCAAAGGCTGATCTTCGTATGTAAGAATAGGAATGTAAGGTGCATAAAAATTATCTTTATGACCCTTGTCTCTCGTTTCAAACTCACTGTTTAATGCGTCCTTTGCATTAAAAAGAGTATTGTAGTATGTGGAAAAACCTTTCATAAACTTCGATCGCTGCTCCGGCCTCTTGGTTTTTGTGGCACAGGAAGCTACGATACAAAGCACTAAAAGGAATAAAATATTCTTTTTCATTATTCAATATAACTCGCTAATCTACTTTTTATTATCAGTAGGATTGATGATTTTGTAAAAATAATAAAATTTTGTATTGAAACTCTTTATATTTCTCTCAAAATTTTGTAAACTAAATGAGTGGGAAGTCCCATAATGGTATAGAAACTGCCATTCATTTTTCTGATCTTGGCCATCCCCAGCCATTCCTGAATGCCGTAGCTTCCTGCCTTATCGAAAGGTTTGTAATGCTGGATATAGTATACAATTTCATCATCTGTAATATTATCAAACTCTACATCCGCAATATCTGTTTGTGTAATGGTTTTTGTTAAAGTTTTAATGGTAATAGCTGTGTACACCTGATGTATTTTTCCGGAAAGCATTTTCAACATTTGTGTAGCTTCTTCTTTGTCTTTTGGTTTTCCAAGAAACTGATTGTCAATGGCTACAACGGTATCAGCTGTTAATAAAACTTCTCCTTCTTCCAGTTTTCGGAAGGCATCCGCTTTTAATTCTGACAGATAAGCTGCGGACTCTCCTACTTTGATATGTTCGGGAACAATCTCTTCACAATCAATTTTTACCACTTCAAAATCGAAGCCTAGGCTGGATAATAATTCTTTTCTTCTAGGAGACTGTGAGGCTAGTAATAATTTCATTTCTAAATAATTAAACTGATTGTGTGTTATCATCATGCCATTTTCCCTGAACCTTCATTACTTGTTCAATTACATCACGTACTGCCCCGCTTCCGCCTTTTATTGAAGAAATGTATGTTGCAATTTCTTTAATTTCCGAGACGGCATTTTCCGGGCAGGCAGCAACAGCAGAATTTTTCATAATATGAAGATCGGGAATATCGTCTCCCATTGTTAAAATTTCTTCATTTTTAAGATTGTACTTAGCCTTAAAATCTTCAAAATCTATCATTTTATCTGGTGATTTTGGATAGTAATCCTTTACCCCGAGATAGTTCATTCTGTGTTTTACCATTTCGTCATTTCCGCCGGTGATTACTCCGATGATATAGTTATTTTTCAATGCTTTAACCACTGCGTAACCATCCAGGACGTTCATTACCCTGCACATATTTCCTCCAGGCATCAGATAAACGTTCCCATCTGTGAAAACTCCGTCTACATCGAATACAAATGCTTTAATATTTTTTAATTTGTCTTTATAGCTCATACATTTTTTGAATAGAATGATTCATTGTTTTATAAATCTCAAGGCTTTCGTCTTTTAGCAACTGCTCGTGTAATTCCAGAATTCTTTTGTCGTTTCTCACGGCTGGTCCGGTTTGTGCAGATTTGGGATCAATTTCATGTATTTTTTGAACTGTTTCATCAATAAGCGGCAAAAAATATTCAAAGGGAATTTCTTGGGAATCAGAAATTTCCTTGGCTCTTGAAAAAAGATGATTCACAAAGTTACAAGCAAAAACGGCTGTCAAGTGAATGTATTTTCTTTTATTATAAGTGCTTTCCATTACATTTCTGGAGATTTTGGAAGCAATTTCAAACAATGTTTTTTGATCATTTTCATTTTCAGCTTCAATAAAAAACGGAATCTTTGAATAATCCAGCTCTTTTGATTTTGAAAAGGTCTGTAAAGGATAAAAGCTTGATTTTCTGTACTCCCCTGCTAAAATTTCTTTGGAAATCGAACCTGAAGTATGGGCTACCAAGGCTTCTTTTTTAGTAATAATTTTAGAAACGGCTTCCACAGAATTGTCACTTACGCAAATGAAATACACATCCGCATCCTCCAGGGTCTGCGTAGAAACCGGGATTTTGAGTTCTTCGGAGATTTTATTCAGTTCCTCTTCATTCCTGCCAAAAATCTGTGCTAAAGGAATTTTATTCAGAACAAAAGCTTTTGCCATATGGTAGGCTACATTTCCGGAACCGATGATTACAATTTGCATATAACAAAGATAGGATTTTGTGTTGAGTTTTTTGGAAGAGAAGTTGGGGTACAAAGTTAGTATGAGTAATTTTCAATGCAGGGTTTGCGGAGAATCTTTATGTAGGATGCGTTCGCAGGGCGTTTTACTCAGCAATTGAGTATGAATGTGATATAGCCTTGGCTGGTGAAACGGCCTTGCGAACGGAAAATATTTTCAATTATTTTAAAAAAATCCTTACGAACCTGCGTTAAATATTACCTCTTAATTTAAATCTTAAAAATTAATTTTAACAATAAAAAATATTTGGACTAAAAATTGAAGAAGTAATTTAACTTTCAGTTATTTTTGTAATCCAAAACAATGAAAGCATCTTATGAAGATTAAGGACACGGAAATTATTTCGTTGATGCAAGATCCACGAACTCAGGAAAAAGGAGTTCGTGCTTTAATGGATGCTTATCAAAGTAGATTGTATTGGCACATAAGAAGAATTATTGTGGACGGAGATCTTGCTCAGGACACTTTGCAGGAGACTTTTATTAAAGCTTATCAGAATTTTCACCAGTTCAAAAATGATAGCCAGTTATATACATGGCTGTACAGAATTGCTACCAATGAAGCACTACAGCAAGTCAATAAACTGAAGAAAATGCAGAAAACTGATGGGGATGCTGAGTATCACATGCAGAATCTTGTTGCGGATAATACAGACGGAGATGCCGAAGAAATACAGATATTGCTACAGAGTGCTATACAAAGCCTGCCGGAAAAGCAGAAACTGGTATTTATGATGCGGTATTATGATGATCTGCCTTACGAAGAGATATCCAAAATTGTGGATATGTCGGTAGGGACACTGAAAACGAATTATCATTATGCCAAACAGAAAATAGAAGAATATATTAAAGAGAATTATGAGAGATAATTTTTGAGAAAACGACAAGATGAAAGATTTTGATCTGGAAAAATTAGAACGCAAAAACATCTATAAAGTCCCTGAAAATTTGTTTGAAAACATTCAGGGGAGGGTATTGAGTGGGCTCAATAATTTTGATCTGGAAAAATTAGAACGTAAAAATATTTACACAGTCCCTGAAAATCTGTTTGAGAATATTCAGGAAAATGTATTGAGTAGTGTGCTGACGGCTAAGAAAAAAGTATCGATTTTTAAATTAAATTGGGCTTATGCAGCTGCCGCATCACTGGCTTTGATTTTTGGAGCGACTTTTATTTTTGACAGCAATAATGATTCAAAAGGAACAAATTCTCAGACAGCTTATGCTTCGAATATCAAGGAAAAAAAGTCTGAAAGCGAAAAGGCTTATGAAACTTTGAAATCTGATTTAACTTCTATCGAAAATAATAATCAAATAATTGAAAATCAAAATAATAATAAAGTCTTAGTTCAAGATAACAGCGGAACAGAAACAAAAGCTGAAACGATAAGTAAAGCTTTAAAATCTGTTTCACAACAAGAAGAAACTCAGATGAACGAATACCTGGATTCTTTTACAAATTCTGAAATCTCAGAGTTGGCAAGCAATTCAACACAGGACGTTTACCTGGATTTATATAATTAATGAGAAAGATGAAAAAGATATTATTTACACTTTTGATTATTTATGGTTTTGGACTGAATGCCCAAAGAATGGATTATGACTGGAAAAAAATGGACCCTAAACAAAGAAAGGAAGTAATAAACAATCTTTCTCCGGAGGAAAGAAAAATGCTCCTTACCAAGTTCCGAAACAATATGGTGATGGAAAATCTGGATATAGATCCTAGTGATAAAACCGAATTTACAGAGATCTATAATGAATATCTGGAAAGCCAGAAGCAGATTAAAAACCAGTTTAATTCTAAGTTTAACCCTGAAACGCTGTCCAATGAAGAAGCCAAGGCTAAACTTCAGCAGAGTTTTGAGGTAGGACAAAAGTTATTGGATAATAGAAAAAAATACGCGGATAAAATGCAGCAGGTAATTCCTTGCCAAAAAGTCTTGAAGCTGTTTCAGTCTGAGGGAATGATGAGAGATAAGATGAACGAAAGAAAACCTCGCGGCAACAATAACGCTCCAAGACAAAGACAAACTCCATAATAGTTTATTTTTTTAATGTTGGACGACTCTTGCAATTTATTTGTGAGGGTCGTTTGATTTTTAGATTAATCTCTATTTTTGCAGAAACTTAAAAACATTATGAAAAAAATTATTTTATTCCTGTTATTTTCTGTCGTTGTTTCTGCGCAGAAGACACAATATATTGGAGTTGCTAACTTTGTTAGGACACAATTCTTATACTCTTTAAGTTAAAGAGGATATAAATTTTGTCTCAAAAAGAGTTGCAAGTTCAAAATCAAATTAATCACAAATTAAATTCTCTCTATTAAAATTAAGAATAAGAAATTCTCTATCATTTTCTTATCTTTGCAAATTACAAGTTCTTAAATGAAAAACATACGAAATTTTTGCATAATCGCTCATATCGATCACGGTAAAAGTACTTTGGCAGATCGTCTTTTGGAGTACACCAATACGGTGACTCAAAGAGAATTACAGTCTCAGACGCTGGATGATATGGATTTGGAAAAAGAACGTGGGATTACTATTAAGTCTCACGCCATCCAGATGGATTATGAATATAAAGGCGAAAAATTTATATTAAACTTAATTGATACACCGGGGCACGTAGATTTTTCCTACGAAGTTTCCCGTTCAATTGCTGCTTGTGAAGGGGCACTTCTTATTGTAGATGCTGCTCAAAGTATTCAGGCACAAACGATTAGTAATTTGTATTTGGCATTGGAAAATGATTTAACGATCATTCCGATTTTGAATAAAATTGACCTTCCTTCTGCAAATCCTGAAGAAGTAACTGACGAAATCATGAATTTGATAGGTTGCGAATATGAAGATGTTTTGAGAGTTTCAGGAAAAACAGGTGAAGGTGTTCACCATTTGCTAGAGCAAATTGTGGAAAGAATTCCGGCTCCGGTTGGAGATCCCGATGCACCGCTTCAGGCTTTGATTTTTGACTCAGTTTACAATCCATTCAGAGGAATTGAGGCTTATTTCAAAGTGGTAAACGGAAGCATTACGAAAAACGAAAAAATTAAATTCTTTGCAACAGGTAAAGAATATGGAGCTGATGAGGTAGGAACTTTGAAGTTGAAGCAGGTTCCAAAGAAAACTGTAGGTTGTGGAGATGTAGGATATTTGGTTTCCGGTATTAAAGATGCCCGTGAAGTAAAAGTAGGTGATACCATCACTTCTTTTGATAAGCCTGCTGCAGGACCAATCGAAGGTTTTGAGGAAGTAAAGCCAATGGTTTTCGCAGGTATTTATCCAATTGATTCTGAGGATTTTGAAGAGTTAAGATTCTCTCTTGAAAAATTAAGACTAAATGATGCTTCTTTGGTTTTCGAACCGGAAAGTTCAGCGGCTTTAGGTTTCGGTTTCCGATGCGGATTCTTAGGAATGCTTCACATGGAAATTGTTCAGGAAAGGCTCGATAGAGAGTTTAATATGAACGTCATCACAACAGTTCCAAACGTTTCTTATTTTGGTTATTCTAAAAAAGAACCAGAGGTTCCGATTCTTATCAATAACCCTTCCGAAATGATGGATCCTTCAATTTTAGATAGAGTGGAAGAGCCTTATATTAAGGCTTCCATCATTACGAAATCTGACTTTGTAGGATCTGTAATGACACTTTGTATTGAAAAAAGAGGGGAAATCGTTAACCAAAGTTATTTGACGTCTGAAAGGGTAGAATTAATCTTCAACATGCCTTTGGCAGAGGTTGTTTTCGACTTCTATGACAGATTAAAATCTATTTCTAAAGGATATGCTTCTTTCGACTATCATCCAATCGGATTCAGAGCTTCCAAGTTGGTAAAAATGGATATCCTGATTAATGGAGATATGGTAGATGCATTATCTTCTTTGATTCACGATTCTAATGCTTATCATATAGGTAAAAAAATGTGTGAAAAACTTCGTGAACTGATCCCGAGACAGCAGTTTGACATTGCAGTTCAGGCAGCTTTGGGAACGAAAGTTATTGCAAGAGAAACAATTAAAGCATTGAGAAAAGACGTTACCGCAAAATGTTACGGAGGAGATATTTCCAGAAAGCGTAAACTTTTGGAAAAGCAAAAAGAAGGTAAGAAAAAAATGAAGCAGATTGGTCGTGTAGAAGTACCACAATCGGCATTTATGGCTGTTTTGAAGCTTAATGATTAAATAAAAGCCAAGTAAAAAGGCAGAAGATAAAAGTAAAATCCGCAGACAGTTCTGCGGATTTTTTATTTATTTCTTACGGGTAAATTTTATTTCCATCATTTTAAATTCTTTTCCTGTTTTAGAATCTGGGCCGTACATTTCCAGTTTCTGCGTGTTGTCATCCACGAAAGTAAAGACTTCTCTTACGTCACAATCTTTTCCCGGTCTTGCGGGATCCTTCATTTTTCCTTTAAATTCCATTGATTTTGTTGAAGCGCTCCAATTGCCTTCCATATTTAACCTGAGTTCGGGATAAGCATTTTGAATAACTAAAAGAAAATCATTAATTTATACTTAGTCCTTTCATTTCTTGATCAACTTTTTGATTTTCAGGATAGAAAAATGGTTATAAACCAGAAATAATGAAGTCATCTTTTAAAGATCTGAAAGCTAAATCATCAAAACATAATATTTAAAATAATAATTATCAATTAATTAAAATTTACAACTATTATTATTTTCTTATCCCTAACTCAGGTAAATTTAATAAAAATTATTATTTGGAGATTTTTTATTTTAATATTGAATAGTATTAATCTAAATTGTAATTTTGTGTATTCGTAACGCAAATTAATACAATGGAGTCTCCAAAAGAATTAGAGGATATAAAAGTTACCGTAGATGCGGTCATTTTTGGATATTTTAAAAAAAATGACCTTCAGCTTTTATTGATCCAAAGAAATATTAAGCCATTCAAAGGAGACTGGGCTCTTCCGGGAAGACTTGTTCTTAACAATGAAAATCTCGACGATGCGGTAAAGAGGGAACTATATGAAAAAACAGGTATAAGACCTGATTTTTTGGAACAACTCTACACTTTTGGTAATGTTGATCGTGATCCTCGAAACAGGGTGGTTTCCATAGCGTATTTAGGACTTGTGAATCCCTCTTATCATAAAGTCTTTGCAGATTCCGATGTAGAAGATGTACAATGGTTCAGTGTGAATCAGCTTCCAAAACTGGCTTTTGATCATCAAATAATTATTGATGTTGCGTTAAAAAGGCTTCGTAAAAAAATTCAGTACCAGCCCATTGCTTTTAATCTTTTGAATGAAGAGTTTGCGTTTTCTGATCTTGAAAATCTCTATAAAACCATTATTGGTAAAGAAATTGATCGCCGGAATTTTCGCAAAAAAATTATGAGTTACGAATTGCTTAATGAAACCAATAATTTGAAAAAAGAAGGCAGCGGAAGACCCAGTAAACTATTTATCTTCAATCAGGAGAAACATAGAGGACTGGAAGAGGAGGGGTTTTATTTCGAAATTAAATGGGTTTAAAAACAAATTTTATGTATATTCCTATAAATAAAATAAATTTTGATAATGAAAATCAATCGACAATATTATTTAGTTTACAATTAACGCGAATAATTTGGAAGATATAATTATGTTTTTTTTTGTGTAAAAAATGATACGATTGAAAAATTTCAGATAAAAGAAAAATTAGAATTCAGTTTTTTTGGGAGGCATGATTGAAGGATAAAATTACCAAAGCATTTTTCAGCCAGTGGATTCCTGTTAATTTTGAAGAAGAAGGAATTAATTACAAAACTGCTGAACATTTCAATGATAAAAAGGTTTATTTTTAATGATGATAAAAGCAAAATCATAGCGGCTCAAAATAATATCAATTCCGTTTTAGAAAAAAGAATTGAAAAATAAAGCCGACATCGCGTTCATCTGAATCAGACAAAGAAACCGCAGCCAAAGTAGGAATGCACCAGGGAAAACCGATTATTTTAACAGTCAGATTAAATATTGACTAATTCATCATACCAATAAAAAAGATGCTTCAAAATTTGTGTCTTATCTTGGTAAACCTCTTTTTAAAGCTATTTCTGCTCTTTTTATGGCTACTTTTTCTTTCCAGTCCATATATTTTTTCTTAAAGTTTTTCTTCATGATATCATCAAATTTACGCTGTATCGTAAGATTCCATAAAGAATGTGCCTTTACTGCCCATGATTTGTCCCAAGCTCTTAAAGAAATGGAGAAACTTCCATCCAGATATTTCATCCAGTGCCACCAGCCTGTAGGCATAAATAAAGTATCACCATGCTCAAGGAAGCATTCAATACCTTCTACACCATCAAGAGCAGGGAATTTTGTAAAATCCGGATTTTCTATGTCATAATCTTCCAGCGCGTAGGTTGCGTAAGGGATTTGGTATAATCTTTCTTTCCATTTATAATCAAAAAGAAGAATGTGCTTTCTTCCATTAAAATGAGTATGGAAGATATGTGCCATATCAATATCAAAATGAAGAAAGGTTACAGAACCCTTCCCCCCGAAAAACATATTAGGGTATTTATCTAAAAATCCTCCCATTAAAGCTTTTGGCGAAATGTAATCTTCCAGTAGCTTCGGAGCATACTTTATTGGGTCAAAAAGAAAAATCCTCAGGTCTGTTGGTTCTCTCTGGATAAGCTCTATATAATCTCCAAACTTCATTCTTGCGGCTGAAGCGTTGATGGGAGCGGCCGGATCTGCTTTTGAGCTATCATATAACGGAACTTCCACATCTCCTACTACTTCCTTCATATATTCCATGGTCCATTTCTGATATGCAGGCCATTTTCTTGCCATGTTTTTGATTACAACAGGCTTTCTTGGTTTAAGATACTTTTTAATAAATTCTTCCTGAGTAATATCATCTACAACATCTATCGGCTTTAAGTTGATTCCCATCTTTAAAATTTTAATGTTACAAAATTATTAAATAAAAATATATGCAGACAAGTTTAAGCTTTTTTTAATCTATCATTGAAATAAATTTAAACTATTCGGTCTAAATAAAAACAGAAAAGGATAAATCAGAGGAATAAAAAACAAAATACCCTGTAAAAAGCTTACAGGGCAAAAACACAAATTGATTGAATAAAAATTCATTCTAAAGCGAAGATAAAACATTTATTTTATAAAAAAAATCGAAGAAAAGTGGATATTATGATAGTATTTATGGGCTAATTTTTATAATTTTTATAAAAAAAAATAGTATGCTTGAAATAAGAATGGATTTCAAAGTATTTTGTTAAAGATTTTTATTAAAAAAATATTTTGAAATTTTTCAAAATATTGTATAACTATTTAATTGTCAGTATTTTTTTCTTTGGTATTATTCAAACAAAAGGGATATGCTTACAAAATGATTCTGTCTAAAAATAAAATAACCCTGTAAAAGATTTACAGGGCAAAAACACAAATTGATTGAATAAAAATTCATTCTGGAACAAAGATAAAACATTTATTTGAAATGCAAAATTGACAAAAAATTAATAAAATATTTAGTAATGGGAGATTTTTTTTATTTTTTTTGCTTAAATGAAAGTTATGTTTGAAATAAGAATATTATATTCTTATTTTTTGAAAAATTTTCCTTAAAAAAATTTTTTAATTTTTTGTTACTTAAAAAATACAGTATAATTCGTTGGTTTTCTTCATTATACAATTGTTGCAAAATTCATATGTTTGTGATATGGCACAAATGAGAAATTCACGAAACATTTTGGGCGTTCTACCTCTGATGTATTTCTCTTTAAGTCTTATGATGCATTATCTGATTTTGAGATTCTATTCTAGAAAAGAATTTCTGGTTTTGAAAAGAATTTTTTAACGATTTTAAAAACAATTATTTAACAAATATTTTATTAAAAAGAAAATTCTATTTTGCGCGATGCTGGAGTATTTCCGTTATGGGATTTGTGAAACCTCTTCAGGCGGTTTGGACTTCGGCGAATCTTCGACTTCACTTAATTTCGAAATATAAATATCAAAATGTGCAATCAGCCTAATAACATGTTTAAATATTAAATTCAAAAAAAAATATCCTGAAATTCAGGATATTAAACACAAGTAAGAAGAAAAATTACATCTACTAATAACTCCCATTTTTAAAACAAATAATTTAGTGATGTGTCTTAACAAAAATTCACTTTCGTGAGATATTTGCAAAGCTAATCATCATTAAAAAAATTTAAAAATAAAAATGATTGAATCTTCACTTGTTGCTTAAATACGATGAATAAACAAAAATTCGGCGAAAATTTTTCTTTATATCGGGAAATATTCTACAGAAAATAAAGAATAGCACAAATAAAATAAATTATAACTATATTTGTAGTGATAAAAGAACATTTAACTTTTCCAAGTAAACCCAATCTTTACACATATGTAACAAAAAGCCATTATCATTAACTAATTAGACAAATAATAAATTATGAAAAAGAAAATTTCTTTATTCCTGTTGATTTTTTTCTCTGTCCTGTTTTTTTCACAAAAAACAGTGTCAGGAAAAATCACGGATGAAGATGGTGTTGCTATTCCCAGTGCGAGTGTAACGGTGGAGGAACCGGGAAAGGATGCAATTCTGGCCTATGCAATTACCAATTCTAAAGGAGAATATAAAGTAACGTTCACTTCTTCAGAACCGAATGTAGACCTGAAGGTAAAGGCATTCAACCAGCGACCTCTTACAAAACAGCTCAGCAATAACGACCAAAACCAAGATTTTAAATTACAGGCCGAAGCCACGGAAATCAAAGAAGTACAGCTGAAGACAAAGCTTATTACAGCAAGAGGTGATACCATTGCGTATGATCTGAAAGCATTCGACAGCAAAAGCGACAGGACGCTGGCAGATGTGATGAAAAAAATTCCCGGGATTGAAGTCAATACAGACGGAACGATTCTCTACCAGGGAAATGCCATCAATAAATTCTACGTGAACGGGAAAGACCTTATGGAAGGAGGCTACGGAACGATCAATAACTCGCTTCCGAAAGATGCGGTACAAAAAGTTGAGGTTCTTGAAAATCATCAACCAGTAAAAATATTGCAGGATAAAGTGCCTTCAGACCAGGCAGCCATTAATATCAAACTGAAAAATTCGGTTACCATGACAGGTAGAGGAGAAGTGGGAGTCGGGGCAAGCCCGTTCTTATGGAATGTAAAACTAACCCCGATGTTTTTCGGCCAGAAAAGCCAGTGGGTAGTAAATTATAAATCGAATAATGCAGGAGAACAGGTAGAAAATGAAGGGAATATCCTGGCATTTGGAAGCGGATGGGAAGGAAGAAGAATAAATGCAGCACAAAATGATTGGCTGAATGTGGAAAATGCAAGTACACCGGATCTTCCTGTAAAAAGATATCTGATGAATAGCGTGCACTATATATCAGCTAATTATCTTACAAATATTGATAAGAAAAAAGAATGGGAATTAAAAGCTAATGCAAATTATACCAACAATGCCATAGAAAGAGAATCTTATAATGAACAAAATGACTATCAGCAAAATACACATTATAAAACGAATATCCTGAATCATTTTTATACGGATAAGGCAAAAGCTGAATTAATTTTCACAAAAAATGCAAAAAAAGGATTTTTTAAGAATACAACCTCTTTTAGTCAGTTTTGGAATGCAGACAGAGCCAGTACAGATATCACAGACCGGTTTGGCAGCAGACAAGGTGATGAAGGAGTGCAGTCTCCTACAACCTCTTTTCAAAACTCTTTAAGCACAATTTTACCGTGGAAGGAAAAAATGATCAATATTAAGTCTTACTTAAGTTATCAGGATGATCACCAGTCTCTTGATATTAACCCTTCTTCGTATGTAAAAATTCCTATTTCATATGACCCTGTTTCTCAACAGTATACTTTCTTTGACTTCCAGGATGCCAATACAATTCGTCAGAATTTTAATATGAAAACTTTTCAGGCGAATCATTCTGCAAACGTTAGCTTTTCAACAAAAGGCTGGACTTTTACCCCTGAAGTAGGACTCAACTTTTCAACAAATAAAATGGATTCTGAGCTATTGGGGCTTACTAATAATGGAAATATAGGATATGGAAAGAGCTATGTAAACGATATAAAATATACTAATACGACTCCTTATGCTGCTTTAGGCATTAATTATAAGACTGAGTCGTGGATGTTATTTGCACAAATGCCCGTTAATTTCAATAATATTACGGCCAAAGATGATGAAAGAGGTGTTTCAAAGTCATTAAATAAAGTAACATTTGAGCCTAATGCTTTCGCACAATATACTTTTGCGTCTTTTTGGAAGGCGAGCGTTAATGGAAGTATTAGTAATAATTTCGGTGACATTAGTGATATGTATGCAGGAAACATTTTATCAAATCCCGGAAGTCTAAGCTCAATGTCTCCAACCAATCCGATAAATGAAATAAATTCTAAATCTGCAGGAGTGGGAATAGAATACAGAAACCCGTTGAATAATATCTTTTTTAATATAAGATACAGATACAGCTATGCAAAAAGAAATCTTACCGCAAATGTCCTGAACCAGGGGACGGGAGCTTCTACTATCATTTATGAGTTGGAAGATAATAAAAATTCTTCAAACACTTACAGCGCTGAAATCGGAAAGTACTTCCCAAAATTTAAGACAAACGCTTCAGTAAATTACAAAAACACAGAATCCGAATCTTTCCAGAAAAGAAATAATGTAGGGTTTGAAAATAAGACAACGAATCAAAGTTTCGGGATGAAATTCAACAATACATATTTCAGCTGGATGAGTATTGATTATAACTTTACATATTCTTGGAACAAAAGAAACAGTGTTACAGGAACAGATTTTAAAACTAATGGATATAATCACAACTTAAATTTATTCCTATATCCTATAGAAAACCACACCATCGGTTTTTATTGGGATCAGGTAAATACAGGAAATCAGACCTCGACATATAAAAATCCTTTCTTTGATGTTTCATATCAGTTTACATGGGCTAAAAAGAAAATTGATTTTGAAATAAAATGGATGAATATTGCCAATAGAAAGCTATTTGAAACATATACGGTAGATGCTTTTACGGATAGTTACACCAGAATCCAGCTTCGCCCAAGCCAGGTAATGTTCACCGTAAAATTCAATTTTAAATAAAAAAATAAAAACCAGCCTCACTAAGGTTGGTTTTTTTTATCACATAAGGTTAAACGTTATAAATTTAAGACGAAAAAAAAATAATTTAAAAATCTGTAACAAAAGTTAGAAAAAACTAACTAATTAGTAAAACATCAGAAAAAATGAAAAACCTATTTTCAATATTCTTTATAGCGCTTTTTGCTTTCGTAAACGCTCAGGACAAAGATGCCAAAGAAACGGCGAACCGATTCTTTTATGAGCTGACTTTTAAACCTAAAAAAGATTCTGCAAAGCTGGATAAGGTGATTACTATTTTGGACATTACAGATAAAAATAGATCTGTTTATCAAGATTATACCGTTATTGCTCAGGATTCCATTATGAAAGTCGAAATTGAAGCAATGAAGAAAGCAGGAGTAATGAAAGATCTTTCAAAATCGATTAAAATGCCAAAAATTTCGGCAAGAATTTATAAATTTTATCCTAGCATGAAAATTCAATACGTTGATAAAGTTGCAAACGGATTTACACCTGCAAGTATAGGATATAATTCGGATTTAAAATTCAACTGGAAAATTCTTAACGATAAGCAAAAGATAGGAGAGTATAATACTCAAAGAGCAACAACAGAATTTGGAGGAAGAACCTGGACTGCCTGGTTTACAACAGATATACCATTTCAGGATGGCCCTTACAAGTTCTGGGGGCTGCCAGGGCTTATAGTTAAAATCGAAGATGATGCAAAAAATTATTCTTGGGTTTTACAGGGAAATAAAAAAATCAAAGATTATACAGAATTTTCATATGTCGAAAATCTAATGCATGCAACAGGTGGAAAAGTAAAAGAATTACCTAGAGATAAATTTGAAAAAACGTTTAATGATTTCAAAAAAGATCCGTTTGCTTCTGTAAGACCAATGATGACACAAGAAATGTTATCTAAGTCAATCCCAGGAATGGATGGTACTATTGGAGATATGATGAAAAAGCAAGAAAAACAATATAAAGATTTTTATAATGCCAATGATAATCCAATCGAACCTGATTACGGAAAAGTAAACACAGGAAATGTAGAAAAAACTGGAGTGGAAAAATAAAAAACAGTCATATCAACTAAATTATATTTAATCAACCTGAATGCAGAAATGTTTTCGGGTTGATTTCTTTCATATAATACAGTTATTTAGATTAGATTTAAATAACGTATATTTGTATCCAAAAATAGGCTTTGAAAGAGAAGGATTTACATAAATTGAGCAGATTTCCCAAAAACACAATGGGAAAGATTACAGGGTATGATAATGACAATCTGAAAATGCCCAACAAAATCATAGAAATGGGGCTTCTTCCGGAAACCTCCTTCAGGATTTTATACCAGGCGCCATTCAAAGGGCCGATGTATGTAGAGTTTGGGGCCGAAAAAAGCCGAATCGCCCTTCGTGAGGAAGAAGGAGATTATATTATTGTTGAAGAATTGAATTAATGCAGCACAGTCAGAAAAAAAAGGTACTTTTAGTAGGAAATCCCAATGTAGGAAAATCTACGGTTTTCAATGCACTCTGCAATAAAAAACAGAAGACAGGAAACTATGCAGGGGTTACCGTAGCCAGTCATTCAGGCCACTACAGCTTTAAAAATGAAGAGGTTGAGGTCATAGATTTGCCGGGTTCTTACAGCATTTACCCCAGTTCTGAGGATGAAGCGATCTTCTCAAAATTCCTTATTGATGAACAGAAAAACTATGCCGGGGTTATCTATATTCTTGAAGCCTTAAGTTTAAAAAGAGGCCTTCTCCTTTTCCAGCAGATTCAGGATATGGGAATTCCGATGATCTTGGTGGTTAACCAGATTGATCAGGCTGAAAGAAGAGGAATTACTATTGATATTCAAAAATTTTCAGAAGCTTTAGACATTACAATCATTCAGACCAACGCGAAAGAGCAGATCGGGATTAATGAGATTAAAGAAGCAGTACTTAAAAACCAGTTCGTAAAAGCGGAAAAAATCTCATTCGAAACTCCGAACGAACACAAAAATTTTATTAAAAAAGTAGCCTCACACAATGGACTTGATAACGAATATAAAGCCTGGATGAGCCTTTCTTTAGGAACAGATTTAGAAAGAATAGAATCAGTGATGGAACTGATGAATGAGCCGGACTCCAAAACCCTGGTCCCAAAAAGGTTGCAGGTTCAGGAAACGGTGAGAAGATACCAGTCGGTAGACAAAATTTTATCAAATGTTATCTCCAAAAAACCGCAGTTCAAAGAATTATTAACTGAAAAACTAGACAAAGTTTTAGTTCATAAATTCTGGGGATATGTTGTTTTTCTGATGATCTTATTGATTATTTTCCAGAGTGTTTTCTTTCTTGCAGAATATCCGATGAGCTGGATTGATGATCTTTTCTCCTGGATGACCACTTTCATCAGCGAACATTTGCCGAAAGGGCCAATCAATTCATTAATTTCCAACGGAATTGTTCCGGGAATCGGAGGAATTGTAGTTTTTGCACCACAGATCGGGATTTTATTATACTTTCTTTATTTACTGGAAGATTCGGGATATATGGCAAGAGTAGTATTCTTGATGGACAGGCTTTTAAGGCCTTTCGGACTGAACGGAAAAAGTATTGTGCCTTTGGTTTCAGGAACTGCCTGCGCAATCCCGGCGGTAATTTCCACAAGAAATATTGAAAACTTAAAAGAAAGATTACTGACTATTCTGGTTACACCTTTCATGACATGTTCCGCAAGGCTTCCGGTATATAGCATCATCATTGGCTTGATTATTTCAGACGGAACATTTTTAGGAATAAAATATAAAGCTTTGGTGCTAATGGGGATGTATCTGCTGGGCTTTGTGGTGGCATTGCTTTCTGCATCAGTTCTTAAAAGATTTATTAAAAATAAAGGTAAAACCTACCTGGTAATGGATTTACCGACATATAAAAAACCACTTTTCAGATATGATTTCAAAATGGTTTTAGGAAAAGTCTGGGATTTCATTACGGGTGCGGGAAAAATTATTTTCATTGTGAGCATTATTATTTGGTTTCTGAGTTATTTCGGACCAAAGCAGAAGCCGGATCAGTTTGTGGCAAGTAATGTTCACCTGGATCATTCTTATTTGGCTAAAATGGGAAAAGGAATCGAGCCCCTTATTGCACCGCTCGGGTACGACTGGAAAATGGGGGTAGGGATCCTTACAAGTTTCGTGGCAAGAGAAGTTTTCGTAGGAACAATGTCTACATTGTACAGTCTGGAAGATGATGCTCCCGAAGTGAAAGTAATTGATAAAATGAGAAGAGACGAAAAACCGAATGGTGAAAAGGTTTTCAGCTTTGCCACGGGAGTTTCCGTACTCTTGTTTTATGCGTTTGCAATGCAGTGTGTTTCCACGCTTGCAGTAGTATACAGAGAAACCAAAAGCTGGAAGTGGACCGGCTTGCAGGTAGTAATGATGACGGGATTGGCCTATTTTGTGTCGATGATAGCTTATCAGATTTTAAAATAATGGATTCTTCATTAATATTTCAATATGTAATTGTTGCATTGGTTGTTGCATTTGCCAGCTATTCTTTATTCAAAATGTTAAAGAAAAATTTTACACCGAAAAAGTTTAGCTCAAAAAGAAACAATTGCGATAAAAATTGCGGATGTTCTTAATTTTATTTTAAGAATTGTTTTTTTTGTAATTTTCATTCAGGAAAAAATACTCAATGAGTGAAAATATAAAATTCTTACTGCTAGTCTTTTTCTTTAGCATTGGCATCAGTGGTCAAAAAGAAGATACTACAAAAATTATATCTTACGAAAATCTGGTAATGGTTCGGGCAAACTTTGATACCAATATTGAAGATTTTGTTACAAATTTTAGTGAAGACGGGCAAAAATATAAAAACCAAATTTCACTCAACAACAATATCAATATGTATTTGTCTGTTGATTACAGGATTATAAGTATAATGCTTGGCTTTGCGCCACGATTTTTTCCTGGGAATAACGATAATGACCTTAAAGGAAAAAGCTCATATACTGACTTTAAAATCAGGCTCTTTCCGGGAAAGCTCATTCAGACATTGTCATATAAAAATATGAAAGGATTTTACCTTAAAAATCTGGGGGACATAGATCCTTATTGGCAGGAAGGCAGAGATCCTTATATCCAGTTTCCGGAGCTTAGAATTCAAAGCTTTAGCGGGAATACAGCATATTCTTTCAATAAAGATTTTTCTTTGGCGGGAATTTATTATCAAAGAGAATGGCAGAAAGAAAGCAACGGAAGTTTTGTACCATCTTTAGACTATGATCTTACTTATTTTAGAAATAAAGATGATGATTTAAAAAATAAAGAGACACAGTTTAATCTGGGCTTGAATTTGGCTTATTATTATAATTGGCTTATTAAGGATAAAATAAATATTTCGCCTTTTGCATTTGCAGGAATCGGTGGAAAATGGGCCAGCTTTCAGGAAGACCTGCCAAATGGAGAAAGGTCTGAAAAAGATAAAAATAAATATTTTACCCACAAGTTCGGTGGAGGCATTCATATCGGGTATAATACGAAAAAGTTTTTGTTCGGAGGTAAGCTAAATTATATGTCCTATAATTATAAACTGGATCCCGAATCATCTCTTTACAATAACAATCTGTACGGGCTAATCTACATAGGCTATCGTTTTGCACCACCCAAAGCCGTAAAGAATACTTATGATAAAATTAAAAATAAGATACCTATTTTATAAGTATCTTTGCACAAAATTTTATTTAAATAAAACCAAAAAACATACACATTAATGTCGCTAATCAAATCTATTTCAGGAATAAGAGGAACAATTGGAGGAAAAGTAAATGATAACCTGACACCGCTGGATGTGGTAAAATTTGCATCAGCATTTGGAACATGGCTTCAGAATAATAAAAATAAAAAAGACCTTACATTAATTATTGGAAGAGATGCCAGAATCTCAGGACAGATGGTTTCTTCTTTAGTTACAGCAACTTTGCAGGGATTGGGAATCAACGTAATTGATTTAGGACTTTCAACAACACCAACCGTGGAAATCATGGTTCCAGAACTGAAAGCAGACGGAGGAATTATTCTTACCGCTTCCCACAACCCGAAACAATGGAACGCCCTTAAATTATTAAACGATAAAGGAGAATTCATCAGCGGGGAAAACGGTACAGAAGTTCTTGCGTTGGCTGAAAGCGAAGACTTCAACTATGCAGAAGTAGATGATTTAGGCAAATATAAAAAAAGAGATGATGCTTTCGATATTCATATTCAGCAGATTCTTAACCTGCCGATGGTAGATGTGGAAGCCATTAAGGTTAAAAAATTCAAAGTGGTTCTTGATGCTGTAAATTCTACGGGCGGAATTGCAATTCCTATGCTGCTGGATAAGCTTGGCTGTGAAACGGTAAAATTATACTGTGAGCCGACAGGCCATTTCCCCCACAATCCAGAACCGTTAAAAGAACATTTGGGAGATATTTGCGAGTTGGTGAAGAAAGAAAATGCAGATTTAGGGGTTGTAGTAGATCCGGATGTTGACAGGCTGGCCTTAATAGACGAAAAAGGAGAAATGTTCGGTGAAGAATACACCTTGGTTGCCGTTGCAGATTATTTATTAAAAAATAAAAAAGGAGTGGCCATTTCCAACCTTTCTTCAAGTCGTGCCTTGAGAGATGTTGCTCAGTCTCACAACTCAGAATATTTTGCAAGCGCTGTAGGAGAAGTAAATGTGGTTACTTTAATGAAAGAAAAAAATGCCGTGATCGGAGGTGAAGGAAACGGAGGAATTATTTATCCTGATCTTCATTACGGAAGAGATTCTTTAGTAGGTCTGGCATTGTTTTTAACTCATCTGGCAAAGGAAAATAAAAAGGTTTCTGAGCTGAGAGCCGGATATCCTGGCTATTTTATGGGGAAAAAGAAAATTGAACTCACACCGGAGATTAATGTAGATGAAATTTTAACTAAAATGGAAAAAGAATATCAAAATCATGAGGTCTCTACGGTAGATGGTGTTAAAATAGATTTTGAAAATAATTGGGTTCACCTTAGAAAATCTAATACAGAACCGATCATCAGGATTTATACAGAGGCTAAATTCCAGGAAGAGGCCGACAGATTAGGTGATGAAATGATAGCTAAAATCAATAGTTTGATTTAAAAAATTAACAATTGTTTCATCATTTAAAAAAAGAATTATTATTAACTTTATAGTAGTAAGATTTTCAGAACCGAGTATTATATATCTCATATCACAAGTCTTAAATCTTAAAACTGTTTTATATTGGAAGAATATTTTGGAAATGAACTTGTAAAAAAGTTCGAGGAAATGATGGAAAATAATGATGAATTCTACTTCGATACAGAAGAGTTAGAAGACATTATTGTTTATTATCTGGAGCTTGGAGACTTTAATTATGCCGATACTGCGGTTAATTATGGGCTGAAGCTTCATCCCAATTCTTTAGATATCAAGATCAAAAAACTTGAGATTCTTCTGGAATGGGAAGATTATAATACGGCGAAAGAGCTTATCGACGAGCTGAAAGGTTCTTCTATGGAAAATACAGACTTTTTGGTTTGCTATGCAAAGTATTATTCGAATTTAGGAAATCCTAAAAAATCCATTGAAATCTGTAAAAAAGCTTTGGAACTAAAAGAAGAAGAAAACTTTCTTCACAATTTTATTGCAGATGAATATGTGAATCTAGGAGATCCTTTTAACGCCCTTAAACATTACAGAAAAGCGCTTAAAGAAGATCCTACGGACGATTACGCGCTGGAAAACTGTATGGTTTGCTTTGCAGACCTTAATAAGAGCGATGAGGCCATTGCCTTTCTTAATGAATATCTTGATGAGTTTGCTTACTCCGAAGTGGCTTGGTTTGAATACGGCCAGTTTTATTTCAATAGGAAAAATTATGAAGAAGCCATAAAGGGTTACGACTATTTATTGGCAATCAATTCAAATTCTGTTGGAGTCTATGCTAATAAAGCGGCTTGTTACGAAGCATTAGGGCAATACAAAAAAGCCATAGAAGTATATGAAGAAATGCTGGAGTTGGAATACACAAAAGCATTTACATTTTATAAAATAGGGCTTTGCTATAAAGCGCTTAAACAGCCTATTGTAGCACTTAATGCCTTCCAGAAATCGTTAAGGGAAGACCCTCAGTTTTATCTTGCGATGATGGAGCAGTCGTATCTCTATGAAGAAATGGGCGGGATGACCGAAGCTTTACATTTTGCAAGAGAAGCAACTCATTTAAATGAAAATAATCTCGACTATCAGAAAAGATTAGCCTTTTTGTTCATAGATTCTGGAAAGTTCGAAGAAAGTCTTGCATGTCTTAAAAAGCTGGTTGAAGCCGAACCGACAAGATTCTACAACTGGTATGCCTATTCGGAGGTTTTGATGCTTTTGGGTGAATATGAAGAGGCCATTCTGGTTTTGAATAAAGCTGTAAAAGCACATCACAGAGCAGAATTGTTTTATCAGTTAAGCAATTGCTACTTCAATTTAAAAGATCAGGAAAAAGGCAGCGAATCACTTCAGAAAGCATTAGATCTGGATCCGTCATTAGTGACAGATATGCAGAAAAAATATCCATTCATCAAAGATGAGGTGAAAAAAGCAAAGGCAAAGGTTAAGAAAAAGAATTCATAAGGACGTAGCAGAAAACTTGTATTACTTTGATAAGTTTATGCCTTTGTTTATCTTAAAAATAAAAGGTTGAATTATTAAATAAATCTTTGTGATCCCTGCGACAAAATAATAACTTAAATAAAAAGAGGAGTCTCAAAAGTAAGCCCTCTCTCGGACTCCTGTCTGACAAATTTTGTCATTTAGGAGATTCTCAGAGCATTAGTTTACCTTTTGAGACAGCCTCTTATTTTTTTATAACATTAGGTTTTGTCCTTAAAAAGATCAGTCCGGCAATAATAATTCCCGCGCCCGCAAACTGCATCAGGCTTAATCTGTCACCATCCAAAAACCCCCAGATAATCGCTACAATCGGCATCAGTAAAGTAACAGTTGAGGCAAATAAAGGAGAAGACACCTTTAATAACCTGTAGTTCATCATCATTGCGAGCCCCGTTCCGAATATCGATAATAAGCTTACAAACATCAATCCCAACAAAGTATCTTCATTAAAGCTAAAGGTTGAAAAGAAGCCCGTCCCTGATAAAGCTAATAATGAAGGGAAAAATAATACAAATGAAAATACAAATGCTGATAAAACCGTAGAAGAAACCTCCATCAGCTTAGATTTTACCGTGGTAGTACTTACGGCATAGCATAAAGTGGCCAATAATAACAATACAATAGGTATAAGTTTAAATTTTCCACTTTCGTCATTCCCTCCGAAAGCAAGTAAACAAACCCCTGTAAAGCTGATTAAAGTGCCCAAAATCTGCTGTTTTGTGGTTTCAAACTTCCATACCAAAGCACCTACTATAATCACAAAAATTGGCATCATAGAATTAATAATCCCCGCAATACTGCTGCTTACCTCAGTCTCCGCAATCGGAAATAAAAACATCGGAATAAAGTTTCCCGTAAAGGCGGCCAGAAGAAGCCATTTCAAATGTTTTTTCGGAAATAATTTATACTTCGAAATTGCAATAGGCATTAAAATAATTCCGGCGATCAAAACCCTTAACGCACCCACTTGGTAGGGGCTAAAATGCTCTAAAGATTTCTTTATCAGGATAAAAGAAGATCCCCAAATGATGCTTAAAACAATCAGGAGAATCCATTTTTCATTATTTACGTTCATTATTTTGATGTAAAATTTTTAAAAATTCTTTTTTAGAAATCATTCTTGCTCCCAGGCTTTCTAAGTGGTTTGTATGAGACTGGCAATCAATTAATTCGATATCATTTTTATGAGTTTCCACAAAATGAATAAATCCGGCTTTGGAAGCATTGCTTACTTTGGCAAACATACTTTCGCCGCAGAAAACATTCCCGATCTGAAGCCCATAAAATCCACCTGCCAATTCCCCGTTCTGCCAGACTTCAATACTTTTGGCAAGGCCATATTCATGCAGCTGGATGAAGGTTTCCATCAGCTCGTCAGAAAGCCAGGTTCCGGTTTGCCCTTTTCGGCTGGCCTGCTGGCAGTTTTTGATAACCTCTCGAAAATTATGATTTTCCGAAAAGGTAAAGATATTTCTGTTCAGTATTTTCCTCATTGATTTTGATACTTTCAATTCGTCAGGAAATAGCACAAACCTCGGATCAGGGCACCACCACAGAATTTCTTCCCCCGGATTGTACCACGGAAATATACCGAGCTGATAGGCAAACCAGATTCTTTCTATGGACAGATCTCCCCCGAAAGCGATCAGTCCTTCGTGTGCATCGTAGATTTCAGGATCAGGAAATGCAATCTCATTTTTGTCTAATCGAACCATATTTTAGGAAAAAAAATCCCACTTAGTAAAAAGCAGGATTATTATCTGATAGTATTCTTTTCAATTAAAAAGGTAAATCATCATCGTCGTCTCCGGCAAACGGATTCTCGTTTGAAACCGGCGATGCAGATTGCGAAGGAGCAGCTTGTGTAGGCTCAGAACCATTATCAAAAACCTTTTCCAATCTCCAGCCTGTGATTGAGTTGAAGTATTTTGTTTCACCCTGAGGAGACACCCATTCTCTTCCTCTGATGTTGATCCCGATTTTTACATTTTCCCCTTCTGATACATTATCCAACAAATTTATTTTGTCAGATAAAAATTCTATGCTGATCGGCTGCGGATACTGTTCCTGAGTAAGGATCACCATTTCTCTCTTTTGGAATCCGCTTGCAAATGTTTGAGTTTCAAAAAGTTTCTTTACCGTACCTTGTAATTCCATATCATATTTATTAACGATGTAAAATTAGTAAATTGAAATGTAATAAAGACTACACGAGAAAAAAAATCTAAAAATTTTAATTTTTTTTTCTGAAAAGGCTTGGAACTAAATAAAATTGTCCTATATTTGCACTCACAAAAACGAAGTAAGCTCTTTAAAATAAATCATAATAAAAACGCGGATGTGGTGTAATTGGTAGCCACGCCAGACTTAGGATCTGGTGCCGAGAGGCGTGGGGGTTCGAGTCCCTTCATCCGCACACGTTTTGCGAAAATAGCTCAGTTGGTAGAGCACAACCTTGCCAAGGTTGGGGTCGCGGGTTCGAATCCCGTTTTTCGCTCCACTCCATGCCCTGGTGGTGGAACTGGTAGACACGCAGGACTTAAAATCCTGTGCCTCTTTTGGCGTGCGGGTTCAAGTCCCGCCTGGGGTACATAAAAAGCTGACGATCAAAAACTGTCAGCTTTTTTATTTTAAAGCATCGTTATTTATAGAATTCAGGATGCTTAATTCATGTAATCTTTGAATTTATTTTCCGACTTAAAAAATCATAATTTTTTACTACTTATTTTATCATTTGCTTTTATATTTTGAAGTTGTTTAAACTAAAAAGACATACTAATATCAGTATTAATTTTGTGTAAACTAGCTATGAAATAACTCTCCGTTTCTGAAGTGAGGGTTGTGCTTTTTAAAGCGAAAAGAATAGAACTTGGAAATATTTAAATTATATTAAGATGATAATTTTTTAATTCTTGTTTTGAATGATTATTTTTGTAAGGTGAATTCCATTTTTTATGTCAGATATTATTCAGCTTTTACCGGATCATGTAGCCAACCAAATTGCGGCGGGGGAAGTGGTGCAGCGACCTTCATCCATAGTGAAAGAACTTTTGGAAAATGCGATTGATGCCGATTCTACAAAGATTGAGCTGATTGTAAGAGATGCCGGAAAAAACCTTATTCAGGTAGTAGATGACGGGAAAGGAATGTCTGAAACTGATGCAAGAATGGCATTCGAAAGACATGCTACCTCAAAAATCAGAGGAACGGAAGATATTTTTAAAATTGCAACAAAGGGTTTCCGTGGAGAGGCCCTGGCGTCCATTGCCGCCGTTTCTCAGGTTGAGCTGAGAACAAAGCAGAAAAGTGCTGCCATTGGGACAAACATTTATCTCGAAGGTGGAGTTTTTCAGTTTCAGGATCCTGTTCAGACTGCTGACGGATCTAATTTTTTAGTTAAAAACCTGTTCTACAACGTTCCTGCAAGGAGAAAATTCCTTAAAAATAATAATATTGAATTCAGACACGTCATCGATGAATTTCAAAGAGTTGCATTGGCCCATGAAAATCTGGAGTTTTCCTTATTTCATGACGACGAGCCGGTTTTCAGACTGAGGAAAGGAAGTCAGATGCAGCGTATTGTGGATATTTTCGGAAGAAAATTACAGCCGCAGCTGATCCCCATTAAAGAAGATATCATCTGGTGCCAGCTTCATGGGTTTGTTGCAAAGCCGGAAGGGGCTAAGAAAACGAGAGGCGAGCAGTTTCTTTTCGTGAACGGAAGATACTTTAAAAGCGCTTATTTTAATAAGGCCGTCCAGGAAGCGTTTGAAGGATTGCTTTTACCGGGATATATTCCGACATTTTTCCTTTACCTGGAGCTTGATCCTGAGAAAATTGACGTTAATATTCATCCGCAGAAAACGGAAGTGAAGTTTGAAGATGAACATTTGATCTTCGCCTTGCTTCGTTCGACCATAAAAAGATCGTTGGGAATTTATAATGTCGCGCCAAGCCTTGATTTTGAAAGAGATCCTCAGCTGGATGAGATCATGCAAAAATCTTTTCCGAGTAAAAGCAACAGCGGAGGAGGAAATAATGTGATTAAAATGCCCGAAATCATTGTAGATAAGGACTATAACCCGTTTCTGGAGGAAAAAGAAGTGAAGCAGGCGGAAATTCAGAACCTTGCGGAAATGTATCACCAGAATATTGCTGCAGAGCCTTCAAAAATCAATTTATTCGAAGATGAAGATTTCGATGAAGACCTGATGAGGCTCCCGAACGGCTACTGGCTCTTTAATAAAGGGGATAAGACATTGATGCTGGATCTGGGGAGAATGCACAGATTGTGGGTTTCTGAAAATACCAAACCGGTGAAAAAAGGAACAACCAATAGCCACGCCCTGCTTTTTTCGCTTGAATATCACATGAACGAAATCGAGAAGAGCAAATATAAATCAATAAAGAAATACCTGCCGGAATTAGGTTTTGAAATGACCATTGCCCACGAAAATGTACTGAGAATAGATGCTGTTCCGGAAGGACTGAAAGAAATGCAGGTAATGAAATTCCTGGAAAACCTTTTTGAGATTCTGGAATATAAAAGTGAAGAAGAATTCATGCAATTCTATCAAAATCAATGGAATAAAATGCAGTCGAAATCCAGATTTGATTTTATTTATAAAAAAGATGCGGAACAACTGATCAGAGATTTTACAGCATTAGGCTTCCCGGAGTTTTTACCGAATGGGAAAAGATGTTTTTTTGAGGTTCCGTTTAATGATTTTAAAAATAAATTTTAGGAAATGTTTAATAGTATCCCGCCTATCACAAGAAACATTATCATTATAAATGTGTTGGTATTTATTGTGTCATATTTCTTTATGCCGCAATTATATGATACACTTTCGGGATTTTACCCGTTTTCGCCCAACTTTAAATCTTGGCAAATTATCACCCATATGTTTATGCACGGAGGTTATATGCACATCATTTTTAATATGTTGACGCTTTGGAGTTTTGGGCCTATTTTAGAACAGACTTTAAGGGAGAAAAGATATTTAATTCTTTATTTTTTAAGCGGTTTAGGTGCTTTTTTCTTATTTAACCTCTGGAATTTTATTGAAGTGCAGCAGATGGTTTCCGGTCTTGAGACCTTAGGACTAAATGCGTCTGAAATATATTCAAAATCAGTGATCGGTTATACGGGTGATATGAAAATTAGTGCAACAACACCGGAAGGCAAGGAACTCTCTCAGAATCTTTATATTGCATTAAGAACACCAATGGTTGGAGCTTCTGGTGCAATCTTTGGCGTAGTAGCTGCGTTTGCTACACTTTATCCGGATGCTAAAATTGCAATGATGTTTATTCCGGTTCCGATGAAAGTAAAATATTTGATGCCTATTGTAATCATTGTTTCAATATGGCTTGGAATTTCCGGAAATGCAGGAGGCATTGCACATCTTGCACACGTAGGCGGAGCTTTGGTAGGGTGGATATTGGCAACAATTTGGAAAAAACAATTATATAGATTTAATTAAAGTTTACTGTTGAAAGTCGTTCGTCTCATATTTTTAATCTTACACTTAGGAATTTTCTTTCTATTGGCTTTAATGCTTTTGAATGCCTATGTTCCGCCAAAGGTTTTTCCTTGGTTTAATTTGCTGTCTCTGGGTTTTCCGATTTTAATTATCGGGTATATTTTACTGACTATTTTCTGGATTTTCAGCTGGAAAAAAAGAGCTTTTCTGTTTTTATTTTTAGGATTATTGTTTTTTAAACCCATTATCAGATGGGTGAATTTCTCAACAATAAGATCCGTGGATAAAAAAAATGCTGACCTTAAGGTTTTGTCTTTCAATGCCAAAGGCGGACGTTTTGGAGTAAAAAATATTGAGTCTTTTGTGAATAGCCAAAATGCTGATATAGTTTTGCTTCAGGAATATGGAGGAAATAAAGAATATCATTTCGATGGCTTAACGGAAGGGGAACGACTGCCTGTCATTTCCATTTTTTCAAAGTATAAAATTATTTCCCAAAAACAGCTGATCGAGAGTGATTTTGGATACAATAATGCCTATGCGGTACAAACGGATATTGAAATAAAAGGAAAAACATATCGCATCATCAATATGTATCTCCAGCCATTCAAGTTTGAAAAAAGTATGGTAAAATTGAATGGATCCAGCGAGGAAGACGAAGAAAAAGTAAAAGGAATTGTAAAAAGGCTTATTCCAACTTTTAAAATGCATCAGGAGCAGATTGAACCCATCAGGAAAAGTGTAGAAAATTCACCATACCCTGTAATTTTAGCAGGAGACTTTAATTCTGTTCCCAATTCTTATGAATATTATCATTTGCTGGATGGCCTTCAGGATGCTTTTGTAGAGACTGGAAAAGGAAGCGCAACAAGTTTTCATGATTACAAATTTCCTATCAGGATCGATTATATATTTGCTTCAAAATCAATAATTCCTGTTGATTATAAAGTCGATCGCTCTGTAAAGCTTTCGGATCATTTTCCCGTAATGGCAGAATTTAAATTAGAAAGATAATTCATAAAAAAGTTAAAGATTTTAAGAGAATTGGGTTTTACTGAAAGCTTTAGGTGCTCTTTAGTCTTATTTCATGAAATTACACCAGATATTATTGCTTGCTCATATTAGTATTGCTATTTTATTCTTATGTACTTTGGATAATGTAAGATTCCACCTAATTTTGTAGGAAATCTAATGTTTGTCTTGAGCCGTTCTGGCTGCAAGTCGATGATTCAGTTTGATGGTTTCGGAAAGGAAGGCAAGAAAATCAATACGATTCTATCACATATGATCCCGACTTTCAAAGCTCATGAAGATCATATAAAAAAATCAGAAAAGTGATAGATCTTTCGCCTTATCCGGAGATTTTGGACGGAGATTTTAATTCTGTTCCTAATTCTTATGAATATTACAGCTTGGGAAAAGATCTTCAGAATGCTTTTCTGGAGGCGGGTAACTGCAGTCCTTCAAGCTTTCACGATTATAAGGTTCCTCTGAGGATTGATCATATTTTCCGCTCAAAATCCATTATTTCTTTAAACTATAAAGTAGATAATTCTGTACAATTATCAGATCACTATCTTGTAATTGCGGAATTTCTATTAAATTAGTTCCATGAAAAATTTATTTTTTATAGCCTTTATCTTTTCGGGTTTAATAATTTCATGTTCCAAGAAAGAACCGGCTGATTTTTATCCGGCAGATACGGCAAAAGCTAGCTATGATACAACGGCTGTAGATTCCTTTTCCAACGGAGCCACTTCCATTGATATTGTCCGCCAGATCAGGATGTCTTCCCAGCAGTATCAGGACTCTTTGAAAGAGGCTATAAAGAAGCAGGAGCAGGAAAAAAAGCTTAAGGAAGAGTTGGAAAAAGAAAATAAAAAGAAGGCAGAAGAAGAGAAGAAAAAAGATGAAGGCGACAAGAAGCAGAACAGCAAAGAGCCTTCGGCTGTTTCTGAAACAAAAACTGAATAATATTTCAATACAGAATTACGTTTTTAAAAAATATAATAAGAATGAAAAAAAACATTTTATCGGCATTAATGACCGCTGTATTGGCGGTATCATGCACAAAATCAACTACGAAAACTGAAAAAGTAGAGAATTCTGACGGATCTGTAACCACCACCACAACTACCGTTTCTGAAGGCGGAATAGCCGTTGATTCCTCAAAAATAAACGAAGCAAAAGAAAATACCCAGGCCAAAATAGATAAGGCTGGCAATAAAATAGATGACGCAGCCCAAAAAGCCAAGGATAAAATAGATGCAACGGCAGATAAAACTAAAGAAGATCTCCATAAAGCAGGTGAGGACATTAAAAACGAAGCAGATAAAGTAGGTAAAGATGCTAAGGAAGCTGCAAAAAAAGGAGCTTCTAAAGTAGAAGAGGCCGCGAAAAAGCTGAAAGAAGATTTAAGTAAATAAAAAGAAAACCGCAGAGCTTACTGCGGTTTATTTATTTAGTTCCAGTAGAGGATCAATATATTCTCTGTCATTGCTCAATCTTGGGACTTTGTTTTGTCCGCCTAGTTTTCCTTTGGATTCCAGCCAGTTGTAAAAAAGATTGTCTTTAGCAATATGAACAATCGGACGTTTTAGGGTTATATTATTATATCTCTTTGCTTCGTAATCTGAGTTGATCGATTTCAAGTGCTGATCAAAAATGTCGATGAAGCGTTCCAGATCATTTGGCTTTTCACAGAATTCAAAAATCCATTCATGAGCTCCGCTTTCATTTTCTTTCATGAAAACAGGGGCTCCCGTGAAGTCAGAAACCGAAGCCTTAGTTTCTTCACAGGCTTTTGAAAGTGCGGATTCTACATTTGTAATCATCAGCTCTTCGCCAAATGCATTGATATAATGTTTGGTACGCCCCGTAATTTTTATACGGAATGGGTTGATTGAAGTAAAAATAACTGTATCGCCGATCAAATATCTCCATAGTCCTCCATTGGTTGTAATTACCATAGCATAATTTTTTCCGATTTCCACATCTTCAAGGCTTACCACTTTCGGGTTGGAAAAATGAAACTGATCCATAGGAATAAATTCATAAAAAATTCCGTAATCAAGCATTAAAAGCATTTCATCACTATTTGACCTGTCCTGTATTCCAAAAAAACCTTCAGATGCATTATAGATTTCGTAGTAATTGATATTTTTTCCGATAATATTTTTGTACTGTTTTCTATAAGGTTTAAAGCTGATTCCACCATGGAAAAAAACTTCCAGATTTGGCCATAATTCAGAAATATTTTTAACATCCGCTTCCTTTAAAACCTTTTGTAAAAGTACCATCATCCAGCTTGGAACGCCCAAAATACTTCCTACATCTTCGTTTTTTACCTCAGAGGTAATTGCTTTAAGCTTGCTTTCCCATTCTCCCATTAAAGAAACTTTTTTACTTGGAGTCGTGGTGATTTCTACCCAAAACGGGAGGTTATCAATTAAAATAGCCGATAAATCACCGAATTTTGTGTTAAAATCTGCATATAATTCAGAACTTCCGCCTAACCTTAAATTTTTATAATTAAAAAGTTGATTTTCCGGATGATTGTTGGCGTAAATGGAAACCATATCTTTCCCAGCTTTCATGTGGCAGTATTCTAAGCTTTCCGTTGAAATCGGAATAAATTTACTTTTGGCATTGGTAGTACCGGAAGATTTTGCAAAATGCTTAATATAGCCCGGCCAGCTTATGTCTTTCTGTCCCTGTCTTGCTTTTTCAATATAAGGTTCCATTTCTTCATAAGTAACGATAGGAAGCTTGTTTTTAAAGTCCTGATAACTGGAAATAGAGCTAAAGCCAAACTTCTTGCCATATTCTGTGTCTTCGGCGTGAAACAGCTGGGAAAATAATATCCCCTTCTGTGTTTCAATGGGATGATCCATGAAATTCTGAATCTGATCTATCCTCTGGCGGATAAACCAATTAACCACAGTATTGAAAAGTGCTTTCGTTGCCATTTCAACAAATATAATAATAATTGGATTTTCTGAGAATTTTTTATAGTGTTAAATAAAAATTAAAAGTGCTTTTACATTTATCATATTCCAAGCCTAACAGGTTTCTGAAACCCGTTAGGTTTTATAATCGTTAATAAACTGGACGAAAATTGATGAAAAAGACTACCTTTTAATAGTGATCAAGGTTCTCGAAGCCACTAATCCTGACATCCTAGCCCCGATCACAGCATTTGTTTGAGCTCATTTTGTTTCAGGCTTCGGCGGCGAAGCCGCCGAAGCCTGAAACAAAAAATAGCGAGTGTGGAGAGGGGAATAGCTTCAGATTAAAATAAAAAAACCGCCACAAAATTGTAACGGTTTACTATTTAATGTAATGTTTCTTAGCAATATTCGTCATAAGCAGCCTGAAGGTTGGCAGCGATTGCTCCTGCAGGATTTCCTTCAATATGGTGTCTTTCCAGCATATGAACCAGCTCTCCATCTTTGAAAAGTGCTACACAAGGTGAGCTTGGAGGGAATGGGGCCAAATGTTTTCTTGCTTCAACTACCGCTTCAGTATCAAAACCGGCAAAAACAGTTGTTAAATGATCCGGCTTTTTATTTCCTGTCAAAGAATATACAACTCCCGGTCTTGCAGCTCCTGCGGCACATCCGCATACAGAGTTGATCACCAAAAGTGTGGTTCCTGATTGTTTTAATGCTTCTTCTACTTGAGCCGGAGTTGTCAAGTCTTCAAAGCCTTTATCTGTAAGTTCAGCCTTCATAGGCATTACTAAATCTTGTGGATACATATTTTTTGTTTTTTTGTAAAGTACAAATTTAAGCATTTCTTTAGTTTTCTTCAATATATAAAAACTATCGCTGCTTTTGTTAAACAGAACTTGCTGGATGTTAATTACTTAATAAAGGGTCAATTATTGTGAATTTATTTCTATAATATTTAATTTTTTTTATTAAATTTGAAATGATTCTGAAAACAGATAACATGAAAAAAGCTTTATTTCTTTCCCTGAATCATGAAGATATTTCCAATTCTATGTAAGTGACAGGGACAATTAAATTTACAAATAAATGAAGCCCGAAACAAAAGTTTCAGGCTTCTTTAATCAAATCGATATGCAAAGGTTGAATATCCATTATTGAGGTACATGTAAGTGTTTCGGGAAAATGAGATATATAACCCATATCTCGTATCCCGTTTATGAAAGTAGCCTTTTCGCCATCTCGGAAATGCTTTTCCCATCGGATTTTCCGGCTAGAGATTTTGAGGCTGTTCCCATTACTTTTCCTAAATCTTTTATAGATTCAGCTCCGGTTTCGGCGATAATATTTTTTATTTCTGCTTCCAGGTCTTCCAGAGAAAGTTGTTTGGGTAAGAACTGCTCAATTACTTTCATCTGAGCTTCTTCCACTTCAGCAAGGTCATTTCTTTCCTGTGCTGTAAATTGGTCGTAAGAGTCTTTACGCTGCTTTACCATTCGTTGGAGAATGGCAATTTCCTGCTCTGCTGTTATTTCCGCCCCTACTGCTTCTGTTTTCAACAGTAATATCTGAGATTTTACAGCACGAAGAGAATCCAAAGCCACTTTGTCTTTAGCTTTCATTGCTATTTTAATAGCTTCGTTGATGGTATTTTCTAAACTCATGGTTTTTAAATTTAACAATGCACCAATGTAACAGCTTCTCAATCGAGATGCTTTTACAGGCTCAGCATGACACTGCTATTGTTACATCGGTACATTTTTATATTGATTTTAATCAACGTCTTTATTCAGAAATCTATTCTCTCTGATCTGCATACTTCCATTGTTATCAGACAGATAGGTATTAATATTCTGGTCTGAAGCATTAGATTCATCAATAGAGATGTTCTTTCTCTTGAATGCAGGAACAGATTCGAACTCGCTTGAGCTGTCAAAACTTTGATAGCGCGAATTGAATTCCTTTAGTTTATTCCTTCTCTCCGTTACTCTATCCTGATCACCCGTTTTATTGACAAATGTAAACTCTGATTCAGCTATCTTTG
This sequence comes from Chryseobacterium sp. RU37D, assembly GCF_900156075.1. Taxonomy (GTDB): domain Bacteria; phylum Bacteroidota; class Bacteroidia; order Flavobacteriales; family Weeksellaceae; genus Chryseobacterium. The sequence continues at coordinate 85,376 of NZ_FTMM01000005.1, forward strand.
GAGCTTCAGTTTCGCTCTTATCTTCCACTCCCGACTGTGTCTCGGCTTTTGGTTCCTCTTTTAAGTTTTGAAAGAAATGCTCGACTTTTTGCTGAGGCTCTTCAGTCAGTTGATTTACTTCATTTAAAGAAGTTAATTCTGCTTTTGGCTGATCAAAATCAGACTTTGGCCCATTCTTTATAGGCTCGTTTACAAAGAAGCTGAATTCAATTGACTTTTCTTCTGAAAAAGAATTGTTGAAAACATTATTTGCCTGAGGCTCTTCTTTTTTATTGTCAAAATCAAACTTGAAAGATTCAATTTCCAGATCATTCGGATCTTCTGATTCTTCGTCTAAAGAAAAGAGGTTAAAAGATTCTTCTTCTTTCTCTTCTATTCTCCAGCCTTGTGCCGGATCCTGCGTATCCTCTTCTTTATCAAAGAATTTAATTTCAGTTTTTACAACTTCTTCCTCAATGATCATTTTTTTTTCAATAGAAGATGTAGTGAATTGTGAAGTTTCATTGTCTTCGTCATCTAATCTGAAAAGATTTTTTCCTCCAAAATTATGAGAAGAATCGGAGGTTTCTCTTTCTTCTCTCGTCTTAAAAGGCGATTCCTTCGGTGCTTCGAATGAATCATTTAAACTGATCTTGATCTTTTCTGTTGGCCCTGCAAATTTTTTATTTTCATTTGAAAAACCTGTTGCGATGACAAGAACGCTTACAGAATCTCCCAATTCTTCATCTGCACCTACCCCGAAAATGATATCTGCCGTGTTTCCTGCTTCTTTCTGGATATGATCCATGATCACACCGATTTCATCCATTGTTACCTCTTCCACGCCACTTCTGATCAACAATAGAACGTTTTTCGCACCTGTGATTTTATTGTCGTTCAATAGAGGAGAGTCTAATGCTTTTTTAACCGCTTCTTCGGCTTTATTTTCGCCGGAAGCAATTCCTGTAGACATCAATGCAGTTCCCGAATTCTGAAGTACAGATTTAGCATCTCTAAAGTCGATATTTACATCAAAATAACCAGTAATAACCTCTGCCATTCCTTTTGCGGCATTAGTTAATACTTCATCGGCTTTTGAGAATCCCTGCTTGAAGCCAAGGTTTCCGAATTGTTGTCTTAGTTTATCATTATTGATGACGATTAAAGAGTCAACATTATTTCTTAATTTATCAAGACCATTTTCAGCTTGCTCCAGTCTTCTTTTTCCTTCGAAGCTGAAAGGAACAGTAACGATCCCAACCGTTAAGATTCCCATATCTTTTGCTACTTTGGCAATCACTGGAGCCGCACCGGTTCCTGTACCACCGCCCATTCCGGCAGTAATGAAGACCATCTTGGTGTTTTGTCCCATTGCAGCCTTGATATCTTCGATACTTTCGATTGCCGATTTTTCTCCTACCTCAGGATCTGCACCGGCACCTAGCCCTTCTGTGATGGATGTTCCCAACTGTACTTTGTTGGCAACAGGGTTATTATCTAAAGTTTGAGCGTCTGTATTGCATATCACGAAATCTACTCCGTGAATACCTTTTTCGTACATATGTTTTAGCGCGTTGTTTCCGCCACCGCCTACACCGATTACTTTTATTATTGATGAATTTCCTTTTGGTAAATCAAATGAAAACCCCTGAGTTCCTAAATTTTCCATAACGATAATTTTTAATAATTGATAATTGATAATTGAATAATTGATGAATGATAGATGAACAGTTTTGACCCGAGTTTATCAATTATCATTGATCTTTTATCATTTATAATTTATTCTACTTCTTCAAAGAATTTTTTTACTTTTTCCATTAGCGATTGTCCGAAAGTAAGTTTTGCCGCTCTTTTTTCCTGTTGCTGGCTTAGAGTTTCCTGCTGCTGAACGGGTTGCTCCTGTTGCTGAACCAGCTGCTGTGAAGCTTCAGCTAATGTTGTTGCTGATTCAGCTTTTGGCTGTGTTTGTTCCGAATCGATTTCTTCAACGGGTGGGATTTGTTTTTTATCCCTGATTTTTAAACTTTCCATTAATAATCCAATAGAAGTTGCAAATTCGGGACCTTTCAGATACTGGTTTTTGTCATTGGCAATATATTCGTTGGCAAAGCCGATTCTACTGTCGAATCCTGTTGTGTAATTGGCTAGCTGACGAAGATGTTTCAAGTTTGAGCCGCCTCCTGTTAAAACAATTCCTGCAATCAGTTTTTTCTTTTGTTCGAAAGCGCCGTAAGCTTTTAATTCTGTATTGACCATTTCTAAGATTTCTTCCACTCTTGCATTAATAATCTGTGCCAATGTTTTTAATGAAATTTCTTTGTCTGGTCTTCCGTGAAGTCCGGGAATGGTAACATATGTACTGTCTTTTTCCAATTCCGGAACTGCAGATCCGAACTTTACTTTTAATTGCTCAGCATGCTTTTCAATAATTGAACAGCCTTCTTTAATATCTTCTGTAATAATTCCGCCTCCGTAAGGGATTACACAGGTATGACGAATGATATTGTCTTTGAAAATAGCAATATCCGTAGTACCACCACCGATGTCTACGATGGCTACACCGGCTTCTTTTTCTTCTTTGGTAAGAACGGCTTCTGAAGATGCCAAAGGTTCCAATGTAAGGGCCTCCATTTCCAGTCCTGCTTCTCTTACGCATCTTGCGATGTTTCGGATGCTTCCCATCTGTCCGACTACAACGTGGAAGTTGGCTTCTAAACGTTTTCCGTGCATTCCGACAGGCTCCTGGATTTCACCCTCGGAATCCACCTTATATTCTTGAGGAAGTACATGGATAATTTCTTCACCAGGAAGCATTACCAGCTTCTTGACCTGATCTTTTAATGCTTCAATGTCGTCATCTGTAATGAATTTATCCGGATGTTCACGCATAATATAATCGGAGTGCTGCAGAGAACGGATGTGTTTCCCGGCAATCCCCACCGTTACTTTACGGATGGGAACTCCTGCGCTGGACTGTGCTTCAGACACGGCAGCTTTGATTGAATTAATGGTTTGTGAAATATTATTCACAATACCTTTGTGAACACCAAGACTCTTAGCTTTCCCTACACCGAGAACTTCTATTTTCCCGTGTGCATTCCTCCTTCCGACAATCGCGACAATCTTTGTTGTCCCGATGTCCAGACCTACTGAATACTCTTGATTTTCCATTTGTTTTATACCGATTTGATTTTTTATTCTACTTTAACTTTTGCCTTTGTCTTCGGTTTTGATGCCGTTGCTTTCTTCTCTGTTTTTTTGGTTTCCTTTGGTTTTGTTATTGTTTTCGGTTTTGTGCTTTCCTTCGTTTTTGATAAAGAGGAGCCAGTTTTTTTAGTATTTTTCTTTACCTCAGTCTTTGGCTTGATCTCAGTTGTTTTCTTAATTGTCACAGGAGTAGGGACTTTTACCAGTTCTTTATTCCCTGCTTTTAAAATACTGTCGTTTTCTTTAAAATGAGGATTTAAAGTCGTTACAATCTGGTTCTGATATTTTACAGATACCATGCTGTACTTTTCAGGATCTTGATAGACCAGGTATTTTTCCACAAAAGTTTTAAAGCCTTTTACTTTAAATTCAATATTATCGAGATCTCCTATTTCCACTTTATAATTTCCTTCGCTTGTCAGAAGATTATAGTCTCCATTTCTGTCTTTTGAAATTCCGATGAAATATTTCTTGCTGAAATCATCTTTATCTATTTTTTCCACCAGCGCAGCCAATTTTGAATATTCATCTTTTTTCACATTTCCTGTTACAAGCATGCAAGGATGCGAATAGGTTTTAGAGATCGGAAATTCAATGCCTTTTTCATCTACATAAAAGTCTCTTCCTTCTTTATTTAATCTGAAAACAGGAACTCTCTGCTTAATATCCAAATTTAGTTTTCCATTTAAATTTAAATACACATTGGCGCTGTCTACGGCCGGAAGACTATTAATTTTCTTCTCCAAAGCCGGGATATTCAAGTCACCGACTTTTCCGGAAGGGTTTTCTTTTTTTACAATCTCGCGGATATCTTTTTCATCAATGAAATAAACCGGCGTTTTTTCGTTCATCTTTACAGAAATCTTATTGTCCGTAATTTTCTGGCCGCTGAATTTCTTTAAGGAGAAACTCAACAGGAATCCCAGGATAATTACTGTGATGGCAATTTTTAATATTCTGTATTTATTTTTCATTTTTATATTTAACGCTATGAGCGCAAGGTTTTTCTTTAAATGCTTACTTTATATTTTTTGTTCGCAAAGGCGTTTTACTCAGCAAATGACAACTGAAAATATCTTTTGCAATTTTTATTATAATTTGTTTACTGCTCTTTTTACTCCGTCTTTAAATAAGGTGGAATGAAAATTTAAATCATTCCTAATTTCTTTTCAGTGACTCTTAAATAATTAAGAAGCTGAAAGAAATGATATTTGTTAATTTCCGGAACTGCTTTTATTTCTATAATTACTTTATTTTCAATTAATAAATCAACTCTAAATGCTTTATTAACAATCAAGCCTTCATAATTGATGCTGATGTCTTTTTGATTCTCAATTCTAAGGCCACTATTTTTCAATTCGTGAATTAAGCATTGCTCATAAACATTTTCATAGAGTCTGATTCCTAGTTTACGATGTACTTTCATCCTGCATCAAAAACTATTTTTGAAATTTCATTTTCTGTCATTTGTGTGTTTTTTAATACTCTTAAAATGATATTTTCAGTTATCATTTGCTGAGTAAAACGCCTTTGCGAACGGAAAATATACATTGTGTTTTTAAATTTTCATTGCGCTCGTTGCGTTAAATTTATTTATCTAAATTTTTCCTATCCACTTACAAATAGGATCATACAGCGTATCAATATTTCCTGCGCCTACTGTGAGAAGAATGTCAAAATCTTTTTCTTTTATCTTATTGAAAGCTTCATCTAATGTTGAAACTTCCTTTCTGTCTAAATTCACCTTTTCCAATAACCAGCTTGAAGTAATCCCTTCAAAATTTTCCTGAAGTTCCCTTGCCGGATAAATATCAAGCAAAATCAATTCATCAGCCTGGCTCAAGCTTTCAGCAAATCCGTCTGCAAAATCCCTCGTTCTGCTGAAAAGATGAGGTTGGAAAACTACTAATAATTTCTTTTCAGGGTAAAAAGTTCGGATTGAGCTCATCACCGCATTGATTTCTGTCGGATGATGTGCGTAATCGTCAATATAAATTTTACCGTTTTCATATCTGTGTTTGGTATATCTTCTTTTAATTCCTTTAAAATTGGCTATTGCTTTTTTCAAAGTTTCGAAATCAACACCTAAGTTGTTTAAAATTGCTAATGCTGCAGTCGCATTTTCAACATTGTGAATACCCGGAATTTCCCAGATAAAATCCTTGATAGTTTCTGTTGGAGTATGAAAATCAAAATAGATTTTATCATTCTCCATTCTCAAATTATCTGAGTAATAATCCGCAACCTCATTCACTGCATAGGTGATATGAGGTCTTCCGATTTCAATTCCTTTTCTTACAAAAAGCAGCTTGTCATTCGGGACTAAAGCTGCAAATTGTTTAAACCCTTCCTCAATCGTATTTTTATCGCCATAAATATCCAAATGATCTGCATCTGTGGAGGTTATCACCGCCCAATTGGGAGAAAGGTTTAGAAAGCTTCTGTCATATTCATCTGCTTCAACTACCGAATATTGAGAACCATTATACAGGAAATTAGATTTAAAATTCTCAGAAATCCCACCTAGAAAACATGAAAAAGGCAAGTTCGCTTCTTTGCATAAGTGCGAAACCAGAGTGGAGGTTGTTGTCTTTCCATGAGTTCCGGCAACTGCGATGCAATCTGTGTTCTCTGTAATTAAACCTAAAACTTTTGCACGTTTTAATACCTCAAATTCATTAACAATAAAATAATCTAAAATTCTTAGCTTTTTAATTGCAGGAGTGTAAATGATTAAGGTATTTTCCTTCTGAAGCGAAGTGATTTTTTCATTAATAACATCTTCAAAAACAATATCAATTCCTTCATTCATCAAAGCCTGAGTGAGTTTGGTGTTGGTTTTATCGTAGCCCAACACTTTTTTGCCCGAAGCATGGAAGTAACGCGCCAAGGCACTCATCCCGATACCTCCGATTCCAACGAAGTAAAAATTTTGATATGTTTCTAAATTGTTCATTCTTTTTCTTGTATTAATGTATTCATGTATAATGTATGTCCGACTTCATTAATACATTTTACACGAATACTTTTTACAGTTTATTAAAAATCTCGTCTACAATCTCTTTTGCGGCATTAGGCTTGGCAAAATATTTAAGATTCTCGGACATTTCTTTTCTTACATTTTCATTTTCGCAGATCTCTGAAAGGGTATTCCAGAATTTTTCCTGCATTTCAGAGTCTTTTACCATTCTGGCTGCATTTTTTTCAACCAGATTCATGGCGTTTTTGGTTTGATGATCTTCCGCTGCAAAAGGGAAGGGAACCAATAAAACAGGCTTCTGCGCTACCGCCAACTCTGAAATGGCAATGGCTCCTGCTCTCGAAACAATCACATCTGCTGCAGAATAGGCTGTTTCCATGTTTTTGATGAACTCTTTTAACTGAATTTGAGATCCGAGATCCGAGATTCGAGATTCGTTGCTCAGTTCTTGATAATCCAGTTTTCCGGTTTGCCAGATCAATTGATAGCCTTTTTGTTTTAGGCTTTCTAAATTGTCTTTCCAACCGTTGTTTAATGTTCTTGAGCCTAAAGATCCTCCGACAGATAAAATTGTCAGTTTGTCTTTGTCTAAGCCCATTTTTTCTTTTGCCTGAGACGTTTCCTGCATTCCTGAAACAATGTTATCACGAATCGGATTACCCAGAAACTTTATTTTTTCAGCCGGAAAACCTTCCACTTTCGGATAGGCTGTGAATACGGCTTTTGCTTTTTTACTTAAAATTTTATTCGTTACGCCTGCATGTGCATTCTGTTCCTGAATAAAAATCGGAATTCCCAATTTGTTGGCTTCATACAAAGCCGGTCCGCTCGCAAAACCACCCGTTCCGACTGCAAAATCTGGAGCGAAACTTTTAATAATTTTCTTTGATTTGGATAAACTTTTTAAAATTTTAAAAGGCAATCCTAAATTGGACAGCATATTTCCTCTGTCGATTCCGGCAATATCAATTCCCTCAATTTTATACCCAGCCTGCGGAACTTTTTCCATTTCCATTTTTCCGTTGGCTCCGATGAACAAAAATTCTGCATCAGGAAATCTTTTCCTGATTTCGTCTGCAATGGCAATGGCAGGGAAGATGTGACCTCCTGTTCCTCCGCCGGACAATAATACTTTTAGCTTTTTGTTCATTTCTTACAAATTTTGAGATTGCTTCGTCGCTTCGCTCCTCGCAATGACCTAAGCAATATCGTTTATTTCGGCTATACTTTGTTTTTTGCCCATTCCTTCTTCATCATAAATCTGGATTCTTGAGCTTATGTTTAAAATAATTCCCAACTGCAAATAGGTTACCAACATTGAGGTCCCTCCGTAGCTGATCAATGGCAGCGGTTGCCCTGTTACCGGAATCAGATTCACTGCAACTGCAATATTTACAGAGAGTTGTATGAAAATCATAACGCCGAGACTGAGAACAAGTAAGGAACCAAAAAAAGCAGGCATCTTACTGGCTATCATGACGATACGAATTATCATAATTAAATATAAACTTATCAGAAAAACAGCACCAATTACTCCGTATTCCTCTACGATTACTGCAAAAATAAAGTCGGAGGCAGACTGCGGAAGCATTTGTTTTAATGCACTTTTTCCCGGGCCCATTCCTGTAACCCCGCCATGAACAATGGCTGCTTTTGCCATCATTACCTGATAATTTTTTGCTTTTAAGCTTTCATCATCGGTGTCTACTGTTTTTGCTTTGGAAGACGTAAATGTTTCAATACGACTCATCCATGTATGGACACGGTTTCCGCCAATTAAACTTGTATTTAATGCAATCAATAAAAACAAAATAATAGCTACAAATGATGCAGAAATGAAGCCTGCAATATACTTCCAATGCAATTGGCCTATAATCAAAACAACCACAGAAACCATTAAAATCATTAGTGCTGTAGAACCGTTATCTTTCGCAACCAACACAAAAACCAATAATATAGGCCCAAAAATGTACATAATGTTCTCAATCGGAAGCCTTTCTCTTGTGATCTTCTTGGTTAAATATCTGCACAAGTAAATAATCAGCATTAAAAATGCAAACGAAGAAGGTTGGAAAGAAATAGGTGTTCCCGGAATTTTTAGCCATCGGGAAGCACTCGCTCCGTCGATAGTTTGCCCTGTAAACATCGTGATAATCAGTAGAATAACCATTAAGCCAAGCAGTATGCTACTCAATTTTCCGATGTATTCATATTTTATCATTCCCACGATTCTCATAATGCCCAAACCTAAAACCACAAAAAACATATGCTTGATAACGTGGCCAGTTGTAGTCCCGTTATTTACGATATATTCCAGATTCGAACTTGCAGAATATACAGGGAAAATAGAGAATATGGAGATCACAAGAATGACCATCCAAAGTACTTTATCGCCCTTCAGGAATTCAAATCTGTTTTCTGTGTCTTGTTCGTTCATACTTTCGTATTAATGTAAAATGTATTTATGATAAAAAAATCATGAATACACTGCTACTTTTTTCAATTATTTTAATACCTGCTCTTTAAACTGACAACCTCTGTCTTCATAGCTTTTAAATAAGTCAAAGCTTGCACAGCATGGTGAAAGTAAAACGGTATCTCCTTTCTTTGCCAGAGATTTTGAAATCTTCACCGCTTCTTCCATACTTGAGGTGTCATAAATATATTCTTTCTTGTCTTTGAAGAAATTAATAATTTTCTGATTATCAATTCCTAAGCATACAATTGCCTTTACTTTTTTCATGACTAAATCCTCAATTTCAGTATAGTCATTACCTTTGTCTAGACCTCCAACAATCCATACTGTTGGGTTTTTCATGCTTTCCAGGGCATAATACGTTGCATTGACGTTGGTTGCCTTGCTGTCGTTGATATATTTTACTCCATCAATTTCAGTTACAAATTCCAGCCTGTGTTCTACCGCCTGGAAAGTCATTAATGAATTTCTTATACTTTCACTATTAATTTCTAATATCTTACCCGCTATTGATGCAGCTAAGCTATTGGCAACATTATGATTTCCAAGTAAGGACAGCTCTTCAATCTTCATTGAAAACTCATCTTTCATTTTGATCACAATTTTATCTTCATCAATAAAACCTCCTTCAGATAGCTTTTCTTTTGTTGAAAAAGGTATCATTTTCGCTTTAATTTCTAATTTCTCCAAAAGATTTTTACTCATTTCATCATCTTTATTGTAGATGAAAAAATTGTCATTTTCCTGATTCTCAGTAATTCTGAACTTCGCCAATGCATATTCTTCATAATTGTAATTGTACTGATCCAAATGATCCTGAGACAAATTCAACAATAAAGAAATATAAGGTCTAAAATTCTGAATATCATCTAATTGGAAGGAACTTACCTCCAAGACATAATATTCGTGATTTTCATCGGCTACTTGCTTTGCAAAGCTGTATCCGATATTTCCGCCTAAGCCGACATTCAATCCGTCATTTTTCAGGATATAGTAGATCAAAGACGTGGTTGTTGTTTTTCCGTTACTTCCGGTGATTGCTATGATTTTGGCATCTGTAAACTCCGAAGCGAATTCAATTTCTGAGGAAAGTCTTATTCCTTTCTCATGAATTTTATGGATAATCTCAGCTTTTTTCGGAATTCCCGGGCTTTTTACAATCCAGTCGGCATTTAAAATTCTTTCTTCATCATGGTTTTCTTCTTCAAATTCAATTTCATTATCTATAAGAAACTGCTTATAATTATCTTTAATACCTCCCTTGTCTGAAAGAAAAACCTTCAAACCTTGTTTTTTAGCCAAATAAGCAGCCCCACAACCACTTTCTCCTCCCCCTAAAACAACTATTTTCATATTATTTTGTTTATGCTATAAGCTTTAAGCCTGATGCTTTCTGCCTATTGCTTACTGTTGATTTCTATCTCATCTTCAATGTAATGAGACATACAATAGCCAGAATTACCCCGATGATTATCATTCTGTTTACGATTTTACTTTCGTGGAAACCGCCTTTCTGATAATGGTGGTGTAATGGTGACATTCTAAACAATCTGTTGTTTTGGGCATATTCCAGCCCGAATTTTCTCTTTCTGTATTTGAAAACCGCAACCTGAAGCATTACAGATAGGTTTTCGATTAAAAAGATTCCGCATAAAATGGGAATCAGTAATTCTTTTCTTAAAATAATCGCTAAAACGGCGATTACCCCTCCCAGCATTAAACTTCCCGTATCACCCATGAAAACCTGTGCCGGATAGGTATTATACCAGAAAAAACCGATAACCGCACCCACCATTGCAACGGCAAAAATGGTGGTTTCACCCATATTCGGAAGGAACATAATGTTGAGGTAGTCCGCAAAAATGATATTTCCGGAAAGATAGGCAAAAAGTGCTAGGGTAAGCAGGATAACAGCACTTGTACCTGCTGCCAGTCCGTCGATTCCGTCTGTAATATTAGCGCCATTGGAAACGGCTGTTACAATGAAAATCACAATCGGGATGAAAACGATCCATGCCCACTCATGAGCATCTTTATCATTCATCCAGAATAAGATCCCGCTGTAATCAAATTCATTATTTTTAGCAAAAGGAACTGTAGAAACAGTGATTTTTTCCGTAGGCATGAAGTTTTGCTCAACATTATTTCTGTTCACTACTTTTGCATCGGCATATTTTCTTTTAACGGTAATATCAGGATGGAAATACATTGTAACTCCTATAATTAGACCTAATCCGACCTGCCCTACAATTTTGAATTTACCGCTTAATCCGTCTTTATTTTTCTTAATCTTCTTTAAGTAATCATCAATAAAACCAATTGCGCCCATCCAAAGCATGGAAACCAGCAAAAGGACGATGTAAACGTTTGTAATTCTGGTGAATAGCATCACAGGAATAATTGTAGCTAAAATAATGATAAGACCTCCCATGGTAGGAGTTCCTTCTTTTTGCTTTTGGCCGTCGAGTCCAAGATCACGAACCAATTCTCCCATTTGTTTAGCTCTCAGGTAATTAATGATCCTTTTTCCATAAACAAGAGCAATGGTTAATGAAAATAAAACAGCCATTCCTGCACGGAAGGAAATGTATTTCAGCAGTCCTAATCCCGGAACATGGATTCCCTGGCTGGTTAGATATTCGTATAGATAGTATAACATTTTATTTAATTTAAAGATTAAGAGATTGAGATATTTAGAAATTCGTAATACCTTAATCTCTGAATTTCTAAATCTTTTAATTTAAATTTTTACTTACTCATTAATTTCCAAAGCTCATTAATTACTTCCTTGTCGTCAAAATGATGCTTCACACCATTAATCTCCTGATATGTTTCGTGGCCTTTTCCGGCTACAAGAACAATATCTTTCGGTTCTGCAAACTTTATCGCCATTTTGATGGCTTCCTTTCTGTCCGGGATTGAAGTGTATTTGCTGAAGTTCTGAGGTTCAACGCCTGCTTCAATTTCCTTGATGATTGCTGCGGGATCTTCCGTTCTCGGGTTGTCTGAAGTGATGATCGCCAACGTTGATTTTTTCGTTGCAATATTGCCCATTTCAGGCCTTTTGGAGTGATCCCTGTCTCCTCCGCAACCAAAAACAGTGATTAATCTTTCGTTTTTTGTTCTGATATCATTAATGCTGTCCAGGATGTTTTCCAAAGCATCCGGAGTGTGTGCATAGTCTACGATGAAGAAAATTCCGCCGTCTGATTTGAAGGTTTCAAATCTTCCTGAAACTCTTTTTAATTTACTGATCGCCTGTAAAATTTCGTCTGATTCAAAACCAAGCTCAGAAGCAATTCCGAAAACCAGTAGCAGGTTATAAACATTAAACTTGCCTGTGAGTGTCGTCCAGAATTCTTTTCCGTTGAAATTAAGCAGCATTCCGTTGAAATCCACTTCCAATAATCTTCCATGATAATCAGCCATTGTTTTCAAAGCATAAGACTTTTTCGTCGCCTTTGTGTTTTGAAGCATGACATTTCCGTTTTTATCATCCACATTGGTGATGGCAACGGCTGTACCTTCAAGCTCATCAAAAAATCTTTTTTTCGTTTTTAAATATTCGTCAAAAGTTTTATGATAATCTAAGTGGTCGTGAGTCAGGTTGGTGAATCCTGCCACTTTGAAATGAAGCCCTTCGATTCTGTTTTGAGCAATTCCATGGGAACTTACTTCCATAAAGGCAAATTCGCAGCCTTCTTCAACGGCCTGGGCTAAAATTTTATTGATTGTAATGACATCCGGAGTCGTGTGTGTTGCCGGAATTATTTGATTCCCAATTCTAATTTCAACCGTAGAAAGTAAAGAGGAATCGTAACCTAGGTTTTTAAATACATCAAAAAGAAGGGTAGAAACAGAAGTCTTTCCGTTGGTTCCTGTTACTCCGATTAATTTTAATTTTTCAGAAGGGTTTCCGTAGAAATTAGAAGCCAGTTGTCCTAAAGCTTTAGATGAATCTTTTACTTTAACATACGTAACATTTTCATTTAAACTTTCAGGAAATTCTTCACAAACAATTGCTGTGGCTCCTTTTTCAACCGAAGATGCAATAAATGAATGTCCATCCACAACCGTTCCTCTCATTGCGATGTACAAAGAGTTTTCCGTAACCTTTCTGCTGTCGAATACCAATTCTGAAGCCTCACGGGTGTCGTCACCGTGAATTTCTAAAACTGGGATTCTTTTCAATAATTCAATTAATTGCATTTCTTTGATGCTTTATATTTTTTAATCGTTCTTTTTGATTCCATAAGTCCATAAGTTTCACTTATGGCTATTGATATTGAACTCTTCGGATTCGTTTTTGCATTTTTTTTAATAGGATTTTCATCCTATTCTGTTTTAAATCGTCCCTTCAGGACTCTTCTTATTTAATTCTGCAGAGACAAATAAATTCTCTGGTTTTTACTGATCGTTGTGCCTTCTAGCGGGAATTGTTCGGTAATTCTTCCCACTCCTTTAAAGTCTACACGATATCCTAAATTTTCCAGTTGCGGGATTACGTTTTTACCGATTAATCCGACTACACTTGGCATTTGTTTATTATTGACTGCTATTTTCACATTCGGCTCAACCATTTTGTTAAGGTTTACCTTTTTGTCGACAAGCATTTCTTTTTCAATGTTTTGAGGTGTTTTTAAGAATGTTTTTCCTGCAATTTCTTTAAACACCGGCGCAGAAACTGTCCCTCCATAAAATCCTTTTGCTGTATTCGGTTCGCTGATCATCACATAACACGTATATTTCGGATTATCAGCCGGATAGAATCCTGCGAATGATGCACGGTACTTCATCGGACCGGGCAGCCAATATTCGAATCTTGCGGTTCCTGTTTTTCCGGCCATTTTTAAGTTCGGTGTGAAGATACTTTTTCCTGTTCCTTTTTCCACGGCTTTCGTCAGGGCACTGGTCATCATTTTAATAGCTTTTTCGGAAGCCATTTTATTGACCATTACTTCAGGCTTTGCATTGTATATGATCTTGCCGTCCTTCATGATTTTATCAATGAATAGGGGTTTCAGCATTTTGCCGCCATTAGCGACTCCGTTGTAGAAAGTTGCCAATTGTAATAGATTGATATTTGAGGAATATCCATAGGCAATTGAAGCCAGTGTTGCGGCATTCCATCTTTTATTTTGAGGAGTTACGATTTTCGGTTTTGTAATTCCCGGAAGCTCAATATCCATTTTGTCGAATAATTTCCAACGTTTCAAATGATCCAGGAAAATCTGAGGTTTGTCGGCGTAATATTTTGTAATTAGTTTTGCCGTCCCTACGTTACTAGATTTTGCCAACACATCACTAATTTCATAAGTTCCGCCTCCGTGCCCGTCTGAAATTCTTTGTTTTGCGTATACCCAAACACCGTTTCCTACATTTACAGTTGTATTTTCATCGATGAAACCGTCATCCATTGCTGCTAAAAGCGAAATTGTTTTGAAGGTAGAACCCGGTTCAATATTATCTTTTAAAGCATAATTGTAGGAATCTTCATAATTTCCTTCTTCATTTCTTTTTAAATTAACCATTGCTCGAACTTTTCCCGTTTCAACTTCCATCACAATCACGGTTCCATGTTTTGCTTCAAAATTGATCAGCTGCTTTTCCAAAGCAGAATGTGCAATATCCTGAACTCTAAGGTCTAAAGTCGTATAAACATCCTCTCCATCAACAGGTTCCTGAACTTTCCAGTAATCAATTGGTTTCCACTGTGACGAGTTGATTCTTTGCTCCAATCTTTTTCCATCGGTTCCTCTTAAATATTTTGAGAAAGCTCCTTCAAGTCCTGAACTGTATTCACCGTTATCCATACCGATGGTTCCGGCTCCGATTTCTGAGGTGGCCAGCTCTCTTTTGTAGTTTCTGTCAACGATGAAACCTCCTTTATTTTTTCCTTTTTTAAAGATTGGAAACTTTCGGATTCTGTCGTATTGATCGAAATCAAGCCCTTTCACCAAAGTAAAATATTGGTTTTTCTTTTTTTTCTGCTCGTCGAATTTTTTTCTGAATTCACCCCTCGATTTTCCAAACATTTTGCTTAAAGAATCTGTTAAAGCACCGATGTTGTTGGTGTAAACAGTGTCTTTCATTGTTTTGAAATCCAGATAAATGTCGTAACGCATCACAGTGGTAGCAAGGATAGAGCCGTCTGAAGCGAATAAATTTCCACGGGCAGCTTTTAGAGTAGCTTCACGATAGTTTTTATTAATGTAATCGTCTTTAATTTCCTGAACATTAGTGTTTTGGAGGATCACGATCCTCGCCAAAAACATTACAAACACGCACAAAGCCACCACTGCAAAGAGGTAGCCCCATCTCAACGTTTTTTTACGTTTGTTATCGTATTCATTTGGTTTTTGCATCTGTACTGTCCAGTTTTATTAGCAGTTTATGGGGATGATTTTCCAGGGTCATCAAAGAGTCCCGTGCAACTTCTTTCCCCAACTCCGATTCCATTTTTACTTTTATCAGCTTACTTTGTGCGTAAGCGTTTCGCGATTTATATTCTTCTGTTTCTTCTTTTAAAGCATTAACGATTTTAATCTTCTTGTTGACGAGATGATTGCTGTAAATCATTGCCATCATTAATATAAACAACAACAGAAAATACTTATAATGTATTTTGATCTCATCACGGTTTAGGAAATTTCCTTTTATAATGTCTATAAAAGTTAATCTCTTCTGAGGGCGATTTGTTGTTGCTCTTTTTGCCATTTGTTTTTTGTTGATAGTTTCTTGTTATTTGTTGCTGGATTTAAACCAACAACGATCAACAATGACCCCAAAAACTATACTTTTATTCCTGTTCTCATTTTTGCACTTCTGGCTCTGGAGTTTTCTTCGATCTCCTTATCATCTGGGATAATCGCTTTGCTCTTCACCAATTCAAATGCTTTTTTATAATTTCCGTAAATGTCTCTTTCAGGCTCGCCTTCAAACATTCCGTTTTTTAAAAATCTTTTTACCAGTCTGTCTTCTAAAGAATGATAAGAAATTACTACCAGTCTTCCGCCCGGTTTTAAAACCTTATAGGCCTGAATCAGCATTTCTTTTAAAACTTCCAGCTCTTGATTCACCTCAATTCTTACTGCCTGAAACAGCTGGGCATAAAATTTATTAACCTTATGAGGAGGAATATAGCTGAACAGCTTTTTCAGATCCTCTGTGGTCTCTATGCTTTTTGTTTTCCTGTGATGAACGATTTCCCGCGCAAGTTTTCTTGCTTCCCTCAACTCTCCATAGTGATAAAAAATGTCGGCAAGCTCTTCTTCTTCATAATCATTAATGACTCTTTTGGCATCAAGATTCTGCATGACATTCATTCTCATATCCAAAGGAGCGTTGCTTCTTGTGGAGAAACCTCTTTCTGCTTCATCAAACTGATGTGATGAAACCCCAAGATCTGCCAGAATACCATCGGCCTGAGAAACACCGTATATTAACAAAGAGTTTTCCAGGAACCTGAAATTCTGATTAACTAATGTGAATCTCGGATCATCAATTGTATTTTTAAGAGCATCCAGATCCTGATCAAAACTAAACAATCTTCCCTTATCCGAAAGCCGGCTTAATATTTCTCTGGAATGACCGCCACCACCAAAAGTACAATCCACATACGTTCCGTCCGGATTCGTCACCAAATCATCTACACTTTGCTTCAACAAAACGGGGTTATGATACATGCTTAGTTGTGTTTTTTATCGCTTTTATTTATTAGTCGTGTGGTTATTCTTCATCGAAAGTGCCCATCACATCTTCGGCAAGGCTGGCAAAATCGGCTTCATCAATGAAAATTACCTTCTCATAGGCTTCTTTATCCCAAATTTCAAACAGTTCTCCTGCGCTCGTAATCACAATATCCTTTTGAAGATTTGCAAAATGCATCAGGTCTTTAGGTATCTGTAATCTTCCCGCATTATCCAATTCTACTGTTTTTACTCCTGCTGTAAACATTCTAATGAAATCAGCATTTTTTTTAATGAATCTGTTCAGTTTATTAATTTTGCCCATCACTTTATCCCATGCATTCATAGGATAAACTTCCAGGCAGGGGTGGAACACAGATCTTTTGACTACAAATACCTTGTCGTCAAAGTTTTCCATCTGTTTGATTAAAGATGAAGGAACTTTTAGTCGGCCTTTGTCGTCAATTTTACACTCATATGTTCCAATGAAACTCTTCATTTGGAGCAAATTTATATAATAATTTCCAAAATCTCCCACTTTTTCCCACTTTTTGACTTAATGTTAATAAGTTTTATTAAATATTGAATTTCAAGGCTATAATTTATTGATATGGTGATTGTTGTGGAAAGTATTATTTATTCCATACAAAACGCATTCATAAAAAAGTGAATAAAAAAAGGCTTGGTATATTATTTTTATTTTAAATTAGGGTAATCAAAATATTTTTGAGGTTTAATTTGTATTTTTGCAAGGCTTTATTAAGGCATTATATGATATTTAGTACAAAAAAAGAAAAGAAATACACCTTTATAGAGGCGGGAAAAGGACATCCATTAGTGCTACTGCACGGATTAATGGGTGGGTTGAGTAATTTCGATAAGATGGTGGATTTTTTTTCGGATAGGGGATTTAAAGTATATGTTCCTCAGTTGCCAATCTACGATTTGCCGGTACTTAATACTAATCTTACAACTCTTGCAAAATATATAGCCAAGTTTATAGAAACCCATATAGAAGGACCTGTAACGATTGTAGGAAATTCCATGGGAGGGCATGTAGGACTTATCTTGACATTGGCAAGACCGGATTTAATTAAAAACTTGGTTCTTACAGGAAGTTCTGGTTTATATGAAAGGACTTTTGGAGATAGTTTTCCAAGAAAGAATGACCGTTCTTATATCAGGAAAAAAACGGAAGAAGTTTTCTATGATCCTGCCATTGCCACTGAAGATCTTGTGGACGAGGTTTTCGGGGTTGTGAATGACAGGATGAAGGGCATCAAAACCGTAATGCTGGCAAGAAGCGCCATCAAGCACAATATGCTGAATGATCTTCCTAAAATTCTGACGCCAACATGTTTGATCTGGGGGAAGCAGGATAATGTAACACCTCCTGAAGTAGCAGAAGATATGCACAAGTTTATCCCAAATTCGGATTTGTTTTGGATTGATAAATGCGGACATGCTGCAATGATGGAAAAGCCAGATGAATTCAATGAAATTCTTTATGGCTGGCTAAAAGATAAAGTTTAAAATAAAATATAATGACCATTAAGAGCTTTTCTTAATGGTTTGTTTTTCTAAAAAAACTCAGAAAATGATTATTAAAACAGCAACGTTTGTAAAGAGCAGCGGAAAATGGCAGGATTGCCCTGAAGCTATAATCCCAGAATATGCTTTTATCGGAAGGTCTAATGTTGGGAAGTCGTCACTCATTAATGCAATGATGAATCATAAAGATCTGGCTAAAACTTCACAGACTCCGGGGAAAACCCAGCTTATTAATCATTTTTTAGTAAATGAGCAGTGGTATCTGACTGATTTGCCAGGCTATGGTTATGCAAAAGTTTCCAAATCTATCAGAAAAGATTTTGAAAAACTTATTACAAATTATATTCTCAATAGAAGGAATCTGGTAAATCTTTTTGTACTGGTGGATTCAAGGCACAAACCTCAAACGATTGATATGGAATTTATACAATGGTGTGGGGAAAGTGGTGTACCGTTTTCAATTGTTTTTACAAAAGCGGATAAATTGAAGCCGAATGCAGCAATTAAAAATGTGGAAGATTACAAAACGGAGCTTCACAAAACCTGGGAAGATTTACCTGAAATATATGTGACTTCTGCCGAAAAGAAAGAAGGGTGCGAGGAAATCCTTCATTTTATTGAAAAAACAAATGATTTTTTGGTACAAAATAATATAAATTTCGATGAGTAATATTATTTGGAAAATTAAAACTTTCGATGAGTTTACCGTTCCGGAACTGTATGCCGTTTTAAAGGCAAGAATTGATGTTTTTATAATTGAACAAGACTGTCCTTATCCAGATTTGGATAACTATGATCAGAAAGCAGTTCATCTCTGGGCGGAGGAAAATGGAGAAATTTTGGCATATTGTCGGGTTTTTAACAAAGGAATAAAATATAAGGAAACATCCATTGGAAGGGTTCTTACTACCGAAATGGCGAGGGGGAAAAGCTTAGGAAAACTTTTAATAAAATATGCCATTGAAACTATTGAAAACCGGTTTCAAACTTCAGAAATTAGGATTTCTGCACAGAATTATTTGTTGAAATTCTATTCTGAATTTGGTTTTAAAGATACCGGAAAAAAATATTTAGAAGATGATATTTTGCATACAGAAATGTTTAAACAGTGAAGAAAAATTCTTTGCTTTTATTTTTTATAGTATTTTGTATCGATAGCAACGGGCTATAGCTCGTTTAAGTAAGATTATAAAATCAATCTGTCTTTAGCCAAAGCTTAAGATATTTAAAATTATTCCTCATTCAACATACCCAATTCTTCGAAATATTTTTTGAATTTCTGGATTTTAGGACCAACAACAGCACTACAATAAGGCTGTGTGGGATTCTCGTTGTAATAACCCTGGTGATATTGTTCAGCTGGCCAGAATTTGTCGAATTTCGTAACTTCTGTCACATAAGTTCCCGGCCATCTTCCGGATTGTTTGGATTTTTCTATGGCTTCTTCAGCTTTTGTCTTTTCAGCGTTATTTTTATAGTAAATTACTGACCGGTATTGCGTTCCGATGTCGTTGCCTTGTCTGTTTAGTTGGGTAGGATTGTGAAGGAAAAAGAAAACATCCATTAATTGCTCATAAGAAATAATTGCCGAATCATAAGTAATCTGTACCACTTCCGCATGTCCGGTTTCATCTGTGCAAACTTCCTCATAAGTCGGATTTTCTTTATGCCCTCCGGAATATCCTGAAATAGCACACTTTACACCTTTCAGCATGTTGAAGCAGCTTTCCACACACCAAAAGCACCCGCCTCCGAACGTAATTTGTTCTAAACTATTGTTATCCATTGGATGATTATTGTATTTAAATTAATCTCTTTTAAAAAGTAGAATAATGGAAAAAAACTAACCAAAAATAGGAAAAAGTTTTTCAAATTATAATTATTCAGGTCTTTTAAATGTAATTATAATGATAGATGAGACAAATTATTTTTAAGTGAGACTTAATATTAAAATCAATGTCCAAACTTTATTATTAAAGATGCTTCGAGAGGCTCCTTAGATTTGCAAAAACGAGAGTAAAAACAAAAAAGCATCCTTTCAAAAAGGATACTCAATATTATTTAAATAGTATTCAATTACTTTTCCCAAACCAAAGCACTTGCTCCCAAGATAGCAGCATCGGCTTCGTCCAGTTCACTGAAAACCAATTTCACTTTATTTCTGAAAATAGGGAGAAGATTTCTTTCCATATAAAGTTTTGCAGGTTTTAAAATAAAATCTCCCGCTTTAATTACTCCTCCAAATAAAAGAATAGCTTCCGGAGAAGAAAACATCACAAAATTTGCCAATGCTTCCCCTAGTTTCTGCCCTGTATACCTGAAGACTTCAATGGCAATAGGATCGCCTTTTAAGGCGCATTCATGAACCGTTTTAGAATTAATTTCGTCCTCAGGATACTGATTAAGCATGGATTCCGGAAACTCTGCTCTCATTTTCTTTGCCGTGATGGCAATTCCTGTTGCGGATGCGTAAGCTTCAAGGCTTCCTTCTGAGCCGGTGCTCCAGTGCTTTCTTCCTCCCGGTTTTACGATGGTATGACCCAGTTCTCCTGCAAAGCCATCATGTCCGTAAATTAATTTACCACCAGCTACGATACCGCTTCCTACACCTGTTCCTAAAGTGATCATGATGAAGTCTTTCATCCCCCGGGCAGCACCGAAAAGCATTTCCCCAATTGCGGCCGCATTGGCATCGTTGGTTATGGTACAAGGTATATTAAATTTGGCTTCCATCATTTTACCAAACTCTATAACTCCTTTCCAAGGCAGGTTAGGAGCCTGTTCTATCGTTCCATTATAATAATTTCCGTTGGGAGCACCTACTCCTATCCCATCAAAGTTTTTTTCTTTTCCGTGTTTTTCGATTAAAGGCTGAACATTTTCGTATAATGCATTGATAAAATCTTCAACTTTTTTGTAGGCATCTGTGCGAATGCTACCTTTTTCAAGAACTTCTCCCCGGTGGTTTACAACTCCAAATTTCGTATTCGTTCCGCCTATGTCAATTCCTAGGGCAACGTTTTTTGATAAATCGATTAATGACATTTCTATTCTAAAATTCTAAAAGGATAAAATTATAAAAAAGATTGTATTAATGGATTATTAACTAGATAATTATTGAAATTTTTTTTTCAGGCTGCCTTTATGGTTTTCTTTTTTCTTTTTCCCCACCAGATCATAAAACCTGTCACGGGTAAAGAGGCACATATGAGACTTACGATAAAGGCGATGATCTTTGTAGGAAGTCCTAAAATAGACCCGACATGGATGTCAAAGTTGGCTCCGACAGTTTTTTCGCCAAAATTTTTATCTTTCATGTCGTGAGTATGTAGCAGCTCCCCGGAATTTTCATCAAAAATAAGGCTGCTGCTTTTGTGATAAGAATATGATAAATGCTTCACATAAACTTCAAAATTCGAATGTTTATGATCGTCAATATGTTTGTGGCCAAGATCGATCGAAAAACCGTAAGAACTCAGATATTTTGCTTTTACGGTATTGCTGATTTTGTCTAAAGTTCCTTCTGTTCTCAATTCAATTGGAGCTTTAGTTTTGATATCTGAAAAATCGGGATATGTGGTTTTTCCTCCCGAAAAGATAAAATAAAAAGTGGCCTGAACGGCAAAAAAGGCATAAAAAAGGCCTGTTAATGAAAATATTAAAGCAAAAATAGAAGCATAAAATCCTAAGATATTATGAAGATCATAATTTTTTCTTTTCCAGCTTTTTACATTTTTCCATTTGAAAGAAAAGCGCTGTTTTCTGGCTGCTTTGTTTTTTGGCCACCAGAGGATAATCCCGGAAATCAACATGATGACAAATATAATCACTGGAATCCCGACAAGATAGGTTCCCCATTCCTGTTTGAGAAGATAGCTCCAATGGATCATTTTTACAATCTGAAAGAAGCTGTTTTTTTCGTCGTATGTTCTTAGAACCTTTCCGTTGTATGGGTTCACATAAGCAACTTTGTAGATTGGAAATTCGTCAAAATAATTCCACCCTTTTGGGTCATGTTCGTACCAATAAAAAAGATAAGACATCTTTTTATCGATCGGAATACTCACCCAATGAACAGGGTATTTTTCTTTCACCTGTTCCACTACAGCTTTCTCCAAAGTACGGATTGGAAGCACCTGTTTGTGACCTATATTTTGCTCGTTATGAAAAATAACATCTTTTCTGGTAACATTTTCAATTTCATCCTTGAAAACATATAAAGCTCCTGTAATAGATATAATGAAGATTAAAAATCCGATGCTCAAACCGAACCACAAATGCAGTTTTCCGATCCATTTTTTTAATGTGCTTGGTTTTTTCTTGTGATGTTTTTTCTTCATATTTTCTTTAAGTTCGGTAAAGATAAGGTTTAATTATTATTTAGAATATTTATAAATTGCACTGATTTATACTGTTTAAATTTTTTTTAATCGCAAGGCTAGACGAAGTTTTTTTTAATGTTTGCGGTTGATTTTTAAGATAGACAAAGGGATTTCACTTAATTTCGAAATACAAATTGTTTGTCTTGCTCAAGCGCATAAAGCATATCCAAACCGACAGATAACTTCTGAGTAGGTCTTACCTGAAGCTAAGGCAAAATTTTCTACGCAGAAATTCTGCTGTTGTTTCGGAGATGTAATTCCTTTCATCAGGCTGTAGCTTCCCCGAAATTGATTCATCTTGTCGGATTGAAGTATAGGAGTCTTTCAAAACCATGCAATTTCCGGGGCTCTCTGGACTTTGAATGAAAGGGACTCCTAATTTTGATGTACTTATATAAGACGTTACTTCATAATTGATCCATTTTGCAATCTGTCCCGTTGCTCCCAATTCATAATTGTTAACTATGATCGGTTTTATTCAAGGTTAGTGATAGTATCAGAAGTAGAGGTTCTTGTTTTATTTTTCCCCCTAGCTATGTTAAAAATCTCGTTATGTATTATGATGTGCAAAGAATAAAAATGAATTTTTCAACCAACCCGAAATAAGTCCTATGTGAATGTCATAATTGGGATTGGCATATTTTTCTGTGTTGTTAAATTCCTGATGAGGTTTGATAATAGTTTTCCTAAATATTTATAAAAAACAACTTGATTTCTAATTTTTTGCAAATGAAGGTTTTTTTATGATGCATCTATTTCAGAGTAAAAAGCTAGCCGGGAAAAATTAGCTTTTATTTATTTTATTAAAATTTATATACGATTGTTCCTAAGAAGTTGGCTAGTTTTTGTGGATTCGCTGTAGAATATCCTGTCCAATAATGTTCATTGGTGAAGTTATCCACTTTAATCCCGATTCTGAATTTCTTTGCATCGTAAAACGCATAGGCATTTAAAACAAAATATTTTGGTAAAATAAAATCTCCGGTTACATTATTATCACTTGCATAATTGCCTCCAAATCCGAATCCAAGACCTTTTATTTTTCCGTCAACAAATTGATATGCCAAGTTGAAATTCGCATTCCAATAAGAACCTGCGGTTGTTGGTCTTGTTTTAGTAGTTTCATCTACAGTATCATTATAAGCCAAACCTCCGACTAAAGAGAATCCTTTTACAAGATATGCATTTACTTCCAACTCGAAACCTTTGCTCAGTGTAGAAGCTGCCTGTTTCTGAACTGAAACAAAGCCTGGGGCATATTCTCCGGTATAAAGCAATTGGTTTTTCACTTTAATATTGTAGTAAGAAACCGTTGCATTGAATCTGTTGTTAAATAAACTTGTTTTAAAACCTCCTTCAAACTGATTTCCTCTTTCAGGGTCTGATAAAGTGGTCGTTCCCGCTGTGTCAGAAGTATAATATCCGTTTGATTTAAATGAATTTTGATAATTTCCGAAAACTGAGAATTTATCTTTTACGATTTCATAAACAATACCTGCTTTTGGAGAGAATGCAGATTGGTTATAGGCTTTCTCTGCATTTGTCCCGTTCATTCCACCCAAATAATCGTTGTTTTCATAACGAAGTCCTGCCATAATATGCAAATTGGCAATCGGAGTAAATAAGTTGGAAATATATCCTGAATAGGTATTCAGGTCGCTCAAATAATCGTAGGTTGAAAATTTATTTGTGTCAGCATAAAGCGCAGTCAAAGCAGCAGCATTCATTCCGGAATAATCTGCGCCTGAAGCTGACACAGTATCAAAATTAGAATTTAAATACTTATAACGTAATCTTTCCGTTGTTCTCATGTAATCAAAACCAACAACTGTTCTGTTTTTCATTCCGTTTGAAAAATCATAATTGAAGTTGAAGTTTTGTTGAATTTGGAACCAAGATTTTTTACTGTCATTTGTAGACTGATCTGCTCTTGCAACCAAATATTGTCCTCCTGTGTAAGCAATCGAAAAATACGGATTGTAACCGTCTGAATAAGAATCAGAATTATTGATGTAAGTATTTGAAGTAATGTTATTATTGATTTTCCACTTCACATTTCCGAAAACATTAGAATTTCTTGCAGTCATGTACAAATCATTTCCGGTATAAGATTCTTTATAATTCAAGCCTGCCGCTTTTTCCAAATCTTTCATATTATCAATTCCGTTCAATGCTTTCGGAGAAAGATAAAAGAAGTATGGGTTTGCCGTTACTCTATTGTCGAACAATTCATAATCTACATTCAACTGAACTTTGTCGGAAACATTCCAAGTCAAACTCGGTGCAAATGTGGTGTATTGATTTTTCGCGTCAGTTTTTGTGAAGTTTCCTTCATTTGTATATGCCGTATTTACACGGAAAAGTAAGTCTTTTGTAATCGGAGCATTCACATCCGCCGTTGCTCTGTACGTATTATAACTTCCTGCAGAAGCCGAAACAGCACCAAAGAAATTTTGCTGAGGTTTTTTAGTCACTCTGTTGATAAGACCACCATAAGAAGCTACGTTGCTTCCGTAAAGTGTGCCGACAGGACCTTTCAAGAATTCCAATGTTTCCACGTTGATTGCATCAATGGTAGAAGTAACGGGAGCCACTACACCATTTCTCGTAGATGCCTGAGAAGGGAAACCTCTTAAAACAAAGAACGAACCACCATCTCCGGCTCTTCCTGTGGGGTTCCACATTTTCTGTAAACCGGTTACGTTTCTGTAAGCATCATCTACAGTGAAAATATTTTCATTTTCCAAAATCCCTTTATCGATAGAAGAATACACTTGAGGATTTTCGATGAATTTCACCGGCATTTTGTTGGAAGATTCTGTATCAAGTTTTTTCACCATTCTATTGATGATCACTTCTTCTATATTTTTAGAATTAACAGTATCCTTTTTTTCCTGGGCAAAACTTAGCATAGAACCCAACAAAGAGGCACAGATCAGTACATTTTTCATGAAAGTCAAATTTTCTGCAAATATATTGTTTTTAATTATTCTAAATTAAAAAACAGATTGATATTTATCATATAATTGTTATACAATAAATAATAAAACCCACAACAATACAGGTTGTTGCGGGTTTTATATTATGAATTAATTATTTTTTTTATGCGGGAATTTCTCCTTTGTACAAGAATGAAATAATTTCTTTATTTAATTTATCTATCATTTCACTGAATAAGTGGAAAGATTCCTGTTTATAAATTATCAATGGATCTTTCTGCTCATAAACAGCTCCCTGAGAAGATCTTCTTAAGTCATCCATTTCACGAAGGTGAAGTTTCCAGTTTTCGTCGATGATTGATAAAGTGATATTCTTTTCAAAATCATTAACTAAACTTTCGCACTGCGTATCATAAGCTTCTTTAAGATCTGCAACGATTGTCATTGTTTTGTGACCATCCGTGAAAGGAACCTGAATCATTTTGAACATCGAACCTTGATTTTGATATACATTCTCAATAATCGGGAATGATTTATCTTTCAATAACTTCAACTTCATATTGTAATCATCCTGAGCTGCTTTGAATAAAATATTCGTCAAATCCTGAATATTTTTATTTTTGAAATCGTTCTCAGAAACAGGAGATTCCATTGTGAAGGTTTTGATGATCTCGTATTCGAAATCTTTATAATTTCCTGTAGCTTTTCCTTTCGCAGAAATAGAATTGGCAACATCGAAAATCATGTTCGTAATGTCATATTTCAGGTGATCTCCAAACAACGCATTCTTTCTTCTCTTGTAGATCACGTCACGCTGCTTGTTCATCACGTCATCATATTCAAGAAGTCTTTTTCTGATTCCGAAGTTATTTTCTTCTACTTTTTTCTGAGCCCTTTCGATAGACTTGGTAATCATAGAATGCTGAATAACTTCACCTTCTTTATGACCCATTCTGTCCATCATTTTAGCAATTCTTTCAGAACCGAAAAGACGCATTAGGTTATCTTCCAAGGATACATAGAATTGAGAACTTCCCGGATCTCCCTGACGTCCCGCTCTACCTCTCAGCTGTCTGTCAACACGTCTTGAATCGTGTCTTTCTGTTCCGATAATTGCTAAACCTCCAGCTTCTTTTACTTCTTTAGAAAGCTTGATATCTGTACCACGGCCTGCCATGTTTGTTGCAATAGTTACAACTCCTGGTTGACCTGCTCCTGCAACGATTTCTGCTTCTTTTTTGTGAAGCTTAGCATTAAGTACCTGGTGAGGAATTTTTCTTAATTGTAGAGCTTTTGATAATAATTGAGAAATTTCAACTGAAGTTGTACCAACAAGAACCGGTCTTCCCGCTGATGTTAATTTTTCAACTTCTTCAATTACAGCGTTATATTTTTCTCTATTAGTTTTATAAACTAAATCTTGTCTGTCATGTCTTAAAATCGGACGATTAGTAGGGATTACCACAACATCCAATTTGTAGATTTCCCAGAGCTCACCCGCTTCTGTTTCAGCTGTACCTGTCATCCCCGCAAGTTTGTTGTACATACGGAAATAATTCTGAAGCGTAATGGTTGCAAAAGTTTGGGTTGCAGCTTCTATTTTTACGTTTTCTTTCGCTTCAATCGCTTGGTGAAGACCATCTGAATAACGTCTTCCTTCCATGATACGGCCGGTCTGCTCATCAACGATTTTTACTTCACCATCAATTACTACATATTCATCATCTTTTTCGAATAATGTGTATGCTTTAAGTAATTGGCTCATGGTGTGGACTCTTTCGGACTTTTCAGCGAAATCTGAGAAAAGTCTTTCTTTAGCTTCAAATTCTTCTTCTTTAGATAAATTTTTAGCTTCCAGTTCAGCGATTTCAGTTCCGATGTCTGGGAGAACGAAGAAATTAGGGTCAGAGTTTCCTTGAGACATGTATTCAACACCTTTGTCTGTAAGATCCACCTGATTGTTCTTTTCTTCGATTACAAAATAAAGATCTTTATCTACGATTGGCATATCACGGTTGTTGTCCTGCATGTATTGAGCTTCCACTTTCTGAAGCAATGCACGGTTTCCGCTTTCCGATAAAAATTTAATTAATTGTCTGTTCTTAGGAAGACCTCTGTATGCCTGAAGCAATTTGAATCCTCCTTCTTTTGTGTTTCCTGCTGCGATTAATTTTTTCGATTCATTAAAAATAGCTGAAACGGTTTTTTTCTGAACTTCAACGATTCTGTCGATAGAAGGTTTTAGAACATCAAATTCCTGTCTGTCTCCTTGTGGAACAGGTCCCGAAATAATTAATGGTGTTCTTGCATCATCTACCAAAACAGAGTCAACCTCATCCACGATAGCAAAGTTTAGTTCTCTTTGTACCAGTTCTGAAGGTGAAGTTACCATGTTATCTCTCAAATAATCGAAACCGAATTCGTTATTTGTACCGTAAGTGATATCTGAATTGTATGCTTTTCTTCTTCCGTCTGAGTTTGGCTGGTGATTATCAATACAATCGATGCTCATTCCGTGGAACTGATACAATGGACCCATCCACGCCGAGTCTCTTTTCGCAAGGTAGTCATTCACTGTTACAACGTGAACTCCTCTTCCCGGAAGCGCATTTAAGAATATCGGAAGCGTACCCACCAAAGTTTTACCTTCACCGGTAGCCATCTCGGCAATCTTACCGCTGTGAAGTATTACCCCTCCGATAAACTGTACATCATAATGTACCATGTCCCAGTTTACGGGTGTTCCGGCAGCATCCCATGAGTTTTTCCAAACAGCTTGATCTCCTTGAATTTCTACGAAATCTTTTCCTCCAGCAGCCAATTGTCTGTCCCAATCGGATGCCTTGATTCTGATTTCTCCATTCTGAGCCCATCTTCTTGCTGTTTCTTTCACCAAAGCAAAAACTTCGGGAAGAATTTGAAGAAGAACTTTTTCTTCAATTTCGTATGATTCTTTCTTTAGAGTCTCAATCTTTGAAAAAAGAGCTTCTTTTTCATCAACGTTTGTTGAATTCTTTATCTGCTCTTGGATCTGTTCTATTTGAGCTGTGATTTTGCTGGTTGCAGATTTGATATTTTCTTTAAACTCAGCAGTTTTCTCTCTTAAACCATCGTCAGACAATTGCTGAATGCTTGGTTCAACAGCTTTGATTTTTGTTACAACTTTTTTTACTTCTTTTAGGTCCTGCGCTTTTTTGTCTCCCAAAAACCCTTTAAGAACTTTGTTTAAAAAACTCATTTTTTAATTTGCTTTATGCCTTAAGCTTTATGCTTTAGGCGTTTTTACTAGCACGTATATCGTGTCAATTAATATTTAAAAAGGGAAATAAGCTTCAAGCTTACTGCCTAAAGCTTATTACTTTGCTAATATTCATCTTCGTTCCAAAGGAAGTCCTCATCCGTTGGATAATCACTCCAAACCTCTTCAATAGATTCGTAAATCTCTCCTTCATCCTCGATAGCCTGAAGATTTTCTACTACTTCCATAGGTGCACCAGTTCTGATTGCGTAATCAATAAGCTCTGCTTTTGTCATTGGCCAAGGTGCGTCACTTAAGTATGAAGCTAATTCTAATGTCCAGTACATAATTTTCTAATTTTTTGCAAAAGTATAAAAATAGCTTATATTATATGCTTTTTTACACCTGATTTTCAATTCTTTTTATTAATTTTTGTTCATTGTATGTTATAGAAAGCTTTAAACTATGCTCTGTAACTTACTTTGATGTCATTTTCTCAAAAACCATTCCACAAATTTTTTTATGCCATTTTGGAAGTTTGTGTCAGGTTTATAGCCAATTAATGTCTTAGCTTTTGTAATATCTGCATTGGTTTTCTGGACATCTCCGGGCTGCATTGGCAGATTTTTCCGGATGGCAGATTTTCTCATGGCAGTTTCGATTGTGGAGACCATTTCATTTAAATTAATGACCTGACTTTCTCCAAGATTTATGATTTCATAAACATCGGAATTATTTTCTAAATATTGAATGGATTTTGTAATTCCATCAATAATATCATCAATATAAGTATAATCTCTGGCAGTAGTCCCATCGCCATAGAAAGGTATTTCTTTATTTTCGGAAATTAATTTTGCGAATTTATGAATGGCCAGATCAGGTCTTTGTCTGGGGCCGTAAACCGTAAAAAACCTCAATTGAATCATGTCAATTTTGTATAAATCATGGTAAACATGGCCTAAGATTTCGCCGCATTTTTTGGTTGCCGCATACGGTGAGATGGGGTTGTCAACATTATCTGTTTCTGCAAAAGGAATTTTTTCATTATTCCCGTAAACGCTTGATGACGAGGCGCAAACGAATTTTTTAAGATTAAAATCCTTGCACAATTCCCAAAGGTTCATTGTTCCGCGAATATTGACCTCTTCGTATTCCAAAGGTCTTTCGATAGAAGGGCGAACTCCCGCAAGAGCTGCCAGATGGATAATTAGATCAATTTTATGAGTTTTAAAAATCTCTTCTAGTCCCTTTTTATCTCGGATATCCTGATAATAGAGCGTATATTTTTTTGATTTAGAAAGCGAAATTAAATTTCGAATATCAGTTTCTTTTTCTGAGAATTCAAAATCCAAATTTTCATCAATCGATTCTAAAGTATTTTTAATTTTTATCTGATAATTATAGAAATCATCAAAATTGTCAATGTTTATGACAGAATGTCCTTTTTTTAATAATCGTTCTATCAAATGAGAACCAATAAATCCGCTGCCTCCTGTTACAAGATAATTCATCCGTGCCTTTTTATAAATACAAAAATATAAAATTACTGTTTGAAAAATATAATCGTTAAATTTACTTAAAAAAGTAATATAAAATTAATATGCAGTTTCAAGGGCAAATTTTAAAAATGACGAGCTTCAATGATGAGCCGATCCAGTATTATCTTAATCTTTCCGGAGACCTTATCCATATGAATGAATTGTTCGGGAAAGAGCTTACCATAAAACATATAGGATTTCAATGTGTAAACTGTCAGGAAAGCAAGCCGATCTACAGAATGGGTTTCTGCAAAAACTGTTTTTTTGAAAGTCCGTATGCAAGTGATACCATTATCCGTCCAGAACTTTCCACGGCCCATCTAGATATTGCTGAGCGTGATCTTGAAGTAGAAAAACAGATCCAGCTTCAGCCACACACGGTTTATCTGGCGTATACAGGAGAAGTGAAAGTGGGAGTAACAAGAAATACACAAATTCCTACGAGATGGATCGATCAGGGTGCGACATTTGCATTACCTATTGCAAGAACGGAAAACCGCTATGAAGCCGGAATGATAGAAGTTGCTCTAAAGCAGCATGTTCCCGATAAAACAAGCTGGAAAAAAATGCTTCAGGATGATTTGGAAGATGAGATTGATTTAGCAGATTTCCAGCAAAAAATCAAGCAATATTTCCCGGAAGATTTCCAGAAATTTTATAGCGAAGGCGAAAATCTTTGGATGTTTGATTATCCTTTTGAAAAGCCTGAAAAAGTAACCTCATTTACTTTAGATAAAAGACCGGAGTTTACAGGAAAACTTACAGGAATCAAAGGGCAGTATCTTGGTTTTGACGGGGGCGAATTTATTAATGTGAGGGGGCATGAGGGATATGTGATTGAATTGAATATAAAAAATTAATAACCAAATTTAAAACATGAGAAAATGGGTTAAAAAGCTTTTCGTAGGTCTTGCGATTTTGCTGGGAGTAGTGCTTCTGGCCAATTTCGGACTTAATATTTGGCTTAAAACCCAACTTCCAAATTACATTAAAAACAATACAGACTATAAAATTTCCTACAAGCTTTTGGAAGTAGATCTCATGTCGGGAAATATTTTGTCGACCGGGGTTTCCGTAAACAGTAAAAATCCTCAGAATATCAATGTGATTGGAATTCAGGGAACTATTGATACTTTGAAGATTAGCCGTTTCGGGATTTATGATGCTGTTTTTAATAAACAGATTAATTCTACAGATTTGCTGCTATCAAAACCGAATCTGAACATTGTTCTGGCCAGACCTGTTGATAATAAAACCGGTAAAAAAAGAAACCTTGTTGTCTTCGAAAATATTAGGATTAATAATGGAAGCATCAGTATTTTCAGACATAATAAACGGAAATTTTTATCAGTTCAGGATTTAAATTTATTTGTTGAAAATCTGCAAATGACGGAAGAATCTGTTGAAAATAAGCTTCCAGTGGTTTTCGACAAATATAAAATTAGAGGAAAGAATTTTTTTGTTCGCCCGGATGCTATTTATGTGTTGAAAATCAAGTCTATAGTTACTTCGGATGGGCAGATGTCTGTCGAGGATTTCAGGCTGATTCCTTTACTGAATATAGTTCAACTTAAAAGATTTTATCCTAAAAAAACAAAGCTTTACCAGGTTCGTATTCCCATAATGAAATTTACGGATATCGTTTTAAAGAAAAATATAGTTTCTCTTGCCAATGCCAATTTTCAGCATCCCAATCTTCTGGTTTACAATATAGATGTTGGTCCGGTGAAGATTAAAAAATCTTCCGGTTTTGATCTTAACCTTGAAGATGTAAGAATTAATAACGCAACCGTAAAAGTGGTAAAATCAGATGGAAATGAACTCTTTTTTGCGAAAAACCTTAATCTCAATGCGAATAAATTAAAATTTAATAAAGACACAAGGGAAGAGGTTATTCCGGTGGGGTATAAAAGCTTTCAGTTTTCGGGAAAGGATATTGTATATTCCACTCACCAGAATTACAATATTGAGAATCTTGCTCTTAATCAGAAAAGCGGTGAGATGAGAAATATTTCAGTCACTCCAAATAAGCTTGACCCGGGAAGAAGGTCTATGAATTTAAAAGCCAGTTTTGCTTCTTTTAATATTAATAAGTTTGAATTTATTGACAGAAAATTACACCTTGACATTAAAGACCTTTTGGTAGATAAAGTAAACGGAACGATAAGAATTGGTGAAAAAATTAAAAGAAAAACCAAAAAAGAAAATAATGTAGCCCTAATTCTTGTCAGAAAATTTTCCTTAAAAAATTCTAATGTTACCTATGATAAGGATAGTGAGCCCTTGGCCTTCAATGAGCTTAATGCTACCATCAATAATGTAGAATATAAGTCAAAAACAAATAATTACGGTCATACTTTAAAAATCGGAGATTACTTCGTTACCACAAAAAATTTCGGTTACCGTACAAAATTCTACAATATGTCAGTTGGGCTTTTAAAATTGAATAAAAATAATGTTCAGATCAATAATTTTGCAATGAAACCTTTGGTATCAAGGATGCAATTCATTAAAATGATTCCTGTGGAAAGAGATCTGTATGATATAAAAGCCAATCAGATTTCCGCCAGCGGTAACTGGGACTTGTTTTCCGAAAATAAATCCATTATGGCGTCCAATGTTATGATTCAATCAGCTGATGCCAATATTTTCAGAAGTAAAATTCCTAAAGATGATCCAAAGGAAAAGCCTTTATACTCTAGAATGCTTCGTTCGATTAAAATTCCTTTGATTATAAATGATTTAGATTTAAAAAATTCAGTTCTTGTTTACGAAGAAGACACTCCGGAAAGTGTAGGACCGGGAAAACTGACGTTCAGCAATTTTAATATGAATGTTAAAAATTTAAACTCTGCAAAAACTAAAGGAAAGCCTACAAAAGTAGATATTCGCATCAATTGTTCGTTTATGAATCTGGCTCCTCTATCCGTAAGCTGGGACTTTGATGTGGCAGATCAACGTGATGTTTTCAATATTTCGGGGCGTACGCTTAACCTTCCGGCTCAGGGGATTAACCCGTTTATCCGGCCATATCTTCATGTGACGGCTACAGGAATGATTCAGGAGATGATTTTTAATTTCAGGGGAAATCCAAAAGGCTTGAACGGTAGATTTAATCTTAGGCATAAAGACCTTAAAGTTGCTATTTTAGACAAAAAAAATCAGGAAAAGAAAGGTTTCCTGACAGCCATTGCCAATCTTGTTGTAAAATCAGACTCCGGGAAACTTCCTCAGGATGTGATGATTGAAGATGTAGAGCGCGATCCGGCAAAATCTTTTTTCAATATGTTCTGGAAAGGGATTGAGCAAGGCTTAAAGAAAACGCTGATAGGGATTAATATTGATAAAGCCCCCAAAAAAAGTACAAAAAACAATTGAAGATGTAAAAGAAATGAAGCAATAGGTAAAAGATAGGTAATCAAAGATTTAAAGCAAGAAAAAAAGAGAAGGAAAAGAAAGAAGATAGGCTTTCTGAAAGGTGTTTTCAAGAAAAAGAAACCCCTGAAACTGAATAGCTCCGGGGTTATTTTATTAATTAAAATCAAATTCGTGATTTTCTAGAATGGGGATTTCTCTTAAAAAATTATCAAATTCTCGGGGATAATTACTTTCTGCACCATAAGAATCGATGATCATTCCGTAGTTATTGTCATTATCTTTTACCACATACAAGACGGCATTGTCATCCGGACTGCTTGGCCCCTCAAAACGATAAGTTTTCAAAATAGTAAGTTCAGAAGGAGTATATACTTTTTCAGAATTTTCAAGCTTCATTTCGCAATTTTCATTCATTCTGAATTCCCTCTGGATTCCTCTTTCTGCCAACCTGTTCATGACTTGGGTAAGGGTTGTCATTTTGTCAATGTTTCCTGTGTTTTCCATAATAATATTTTTGTTGTTTCCTGCAATAATTGAACCATTGGTAATAAAATTATATTATTTTCATTAATATTTTTTTTGGTAAATTTAAATAGAATGTTAACAAAATTTATAATATCCAAAATTGGGATAGGTACACTTTTTGCAATGTTTATCATAATAAATCAGACAAATATGAAAAAAGAAGTTGGAGTATTGCTAGTAGGAGGTGTTGGTCTTTTAGCAGTATTAAGTATAATTGGGATTAAAAAAATATTACACAAAAAAGACAAAAAATATAGTGATACCTATTCAGACTATCATAGACATTTTGATGGAAAAAGCTACGACGATGAGTATCACGGAGTAGAATTTTGCGCACTGAAGTAGTGAAAAAATATATTTAATTATGTTTGAAACCAACACTTTCAAAAGTGTTGGTTTTTTTGTGGAAAACTTTAGTGTTAAAACTTATTATTTTCAAAAAATTCCATTCTAATTTTACATTTGAAATGCAGAACGAAAATATCATAAAAGGTCAGGGAGCTCAGCGAAATGTTATCAACCGTTTCGACAGGTATACCTATGAGCCGGATGATGAAGATTTCGAAACTGTAAAAATGTCTTTCACGGAAGTTTTCCCGAAAACCATTGTTAATCAGGTGAAAAGCGAAGATCTACCGATGGAATATTCCATGAATCCGTACCAGGGTTGTGAGCATGGATGTGCATATTGTTTTGCAAGGCCTACTCATGAATTTTGGGGATACAGCGCCGGAATTGATTTTGAAAGAAAGATCATGGTCAAGAAAAATGCCCCGGAATTATTGGAAAAATTTTTCCAGAAAAAAGGCTATAAACCGGCTCCGATTTTACTTTCCGGGAATACAGATTGCTATCAGCCCGCCGAAAGAAAGTTTGAAATTACGAGAAAAATGCTCCAAGTCTGCCTGGATTATCGGCATCCCGTAAATGTTTTAACAAAAAATGCCCTGGTGTTGAGGGATATTGATATTTTAAAACCAATGGCTGAACAGAGTCTTGTTTCCGTTTCGTTAAGCATTCCTACTATTAATGAAGACCTTAGGAGAACAATGGAGCCAAGAACGAGCTCTGCAAAAAACAAATTAAAAGCCGTTGAAATCCTTTCTGAAAATAATATTCCGGTGAATGTAATGGTTGCACCCATTATTCCCGGGCTGAACAGCGATGAGCCTTTAACTATTTTAAAAGCAATTTCCGATGCTGGCGCGCAAAGCTTCGGCTATACTTTGGTAAGGCTGAATGATACTGTTGAACCGGTCTTTATAAAATGGATAGAATCTGCTTTTCCTGAGCGTGCACAAAAGGTTTTAAATCTGATCCGGTCCATGAGGGGCGGTAAGTTGGGAGAAAAGAGGTATTTCGACCGTCAGAAAGGGGAAGGTAATATCGCTGAAATGATTCACAATACTTTTAAAATAGGAAGGAAAAAATTCTTTGACGGAAAAGAATTTCCCAAACTCTCAACTAAAAACTTTACGGGCTCTAAGGATCAGCAGCTGAGGTTGTTTGATTGATTTTGTTGCCTGATTTACGAACTTTATATAAAATTTTTTTAATTGTCTGATAGCCTTGTCAAGGTTTCAAACTTTGACAAGGCCTGGTATTGTGTTAAAAAAAACCGCTCCAAAAAGGAACGGTCATTCTTTTATAAATGTATTGAATTTCAATTACATGCTGTCATCCGGGATTTGAAATCATCACTGCAGGTTGCATAGATTATCGTTCTATTGCATGCGTATATACAAATTCCGGCATCGGTAGTTTGATTCCACTAGCCTCTTTAATACTTTTAATTGGTTTTTGCTTAGTTTTATTAAATCTTTCTATTGTTTAAATAAAGTTTAATGTTAAAGTAAAATAATCAAAAAAATAATTAATCAATGAGCTCTGGTATATTTTGTTTTATTTTTTTATTAGGCCTAATTCAATTAGTCTTTCATGTAAAAATTCACCTGCGGTAGTATCTTCATACAGCTTTGGGTGATCTTCATCAATACAGTTTTCAAGAGCATTCAAAGACATAGAGCTGATGGGATGCATAAAGAAAGGAATAGAATATCTTGAAGTTCCCCATAATTCCCTCGGGGGGTTTACCACTCTGTGAATCGTAGATTTCAGCTTATTGTTGGTATGTCTTGACAGCATATCTCCAACGTTGATCATGAGCTCATCCGGTTCTGCGATTGCATCGATCCAGTCGCCATTATGATTCTGAACCTGAAGGCCTTTGCCCTGAGAGCCCATCAGAAGGGTAATTAAGTTAATATCCCCGTGTGCAGCAGCTCTTACAGCATCGTTTGGCTCTTCCGTAATAGGAGGATAATGGATCGGCCTTAAAATAGAATTCCCTTCAGCGATCTTATCATCAAAATAAAATTCATCCAGGCCAAGATACAATGCCAGCGCTCTTAAAACATATTTTCCTGTTTTCTCAAGCATCTGATACGCTTCTTTACCCACTTTGTTGAACTTTGGAAGCTCTTCAACAATTACATTATCAGGATACTCGCTTTTATATTTGGAATCCTCGGACACGTACTGCCCGAAATGCCAAAACTCCTTCAAGTCTCCTTTTTTGAAGCCTTTTGCAGTTTCCTTACCGAATCCTACATAGCCTCTCTGCCCACCAATTCCCGGAATTTCATACTTCTTTTTCTTTTCCGTTGGCAATTCAAAAAAGTTTTTTACCTCTCCATAGAGTTCATCTACCAATTTGTCATCAAGAAAATGGCCTTTTAAAGCTACAAAACCAATTTCTTCATAAGCTTTTCCGATTTCATTTACAAATTTCTGTTTGCGTTCCGGGGCACCCGAAAGGAAATCACGCAGATCTACACTAGGTATTTTATCCATTTTTAGAAATTTAACGAATTGCTAAATTACAGATTTTTGAATTAAAAATTATTTCGTGTTCCGCATTTATAAATTAAATTTGTATTATGAAAAAATATTCTTCCAAGAGAAGTATTCAGATACTTGCACATCTTCTTCAGCAGTATGAAATTTCAAATATTGTAATTTCTCCAGGATCAAGAAACGCTCCTTTAGCTATTCATTTCGCAGAGATGCCGGGAACTTTTAATGCCTTTAGTATTATAGATGAAAGAAGTGCCGCTTTTGTGGGATTAGGTATGGCAATGAGCGAAAAAAAACCCGTTGCCATCACATGTACAAGTGGCTCTGCAGTAGCAAATTATTACCCTGCTATCACAGAGGCATTTTATTCGAATATTCCTTTGTTGATATTAACTGCTGACAGACCAACAGATTATGTTGATATTTTCGATGGACAAACCATCAGGCAGAATAATCTTTTTCATCAGCATTCTTACGGCGATTTTCAACTTTTGGAAGACAGTAAGGAAAATGCAGAAGACATTAATTTTGATTTGATTAAAAAAGCAATCGAGCTTTGTATCGAAAAACAAGGCCCGGTACATATCAATATTCCGCTGGAAGAGCCTCTATATGAATTAGTTTCGGAGATCCCTGCTTTCCCTGATGTTGAAAAAACAATTAAGCATAAAGACTATGAAATTCCTTCTAACCTGGTAGCTGACTGGAATACTTCTCAGAGAATAATGATTCTAGTCGGGACCAGAGATTACAGTCCGGAACTGGAAAATCAATTAACACAATTGGTTAAAAATCATTCTGTTGTTATTTTATGCGAAGCAAATTCTAATTTGTATCATGAAAAATTTTTCAGGCATATTGACCGGTATATTTTCAATTTTACGGAAGAGGATTATAAAAATTATGTGCCTGATTTACTGATTACTGTGGGGCAAAATGTGGTGTCTAAAAAAGTGAAACAGTTTTTAAGAAATGGCCACCCAAAAAGGCACTGGCATTTGGATGAAGTGTGGCAACCGGATACCTATTTTGCCTTAACGGAAAAAGTTGAAGTAAAACCGGAAATTTTCTTTTCTAAATTGTTAAGGTTTGCTAACTTAGAACCCAAACCGTATTATAATCTTTGGGATGTTTTAAGGGATAAAAAAAATGCAAAGCACGAAGAGTTTTTAAATATGGTAGACTTTTCAGATTTTTATTTTTTCAACAAGACCTCACAGGTTATTCCTGAAAACTACAATATCCATTTTAGTAACAGTACGGCCATTAGATATGCACAGTTATTTGACTATGGCAAAAGAAAAATTTATTGTAACAGAGGTACAAGCGGAATTGACGGCTCTACTTCAACAGCTATGGGATTTGCGATAAAAAATGCGAATCCTACTTTACTGGTTACTGGCGATCTAAGCTTCTTTTACGATATCAATGGGCTTTGGAATCAGTATATTCCTCCATTTACAAGAATTATGATCTATAATAACGGAGAAGGAAATATTTTCAAATTT
The DNA here is from genome assembly GCF_900156075.1 of Chryseobacterium sp. RU37D. Taxonomy (GTDB): domain Bacteria; phylum Bacteroidota; class Bacteroidia; order Flavobacteriales; family Weeksellaceae; genus Chryseobacterium. The sequence goes on from NZ_FTMM01000005.1 coordinate 123,621, forward strand.
ATTCCTGGGCCTGGGAATGCAAACCCAAATAGCCTTGATGAATTTATCGCAACAAAACATAAGAAAAATGCGGAACACCTTGCAAAACATTTTGGTTTTTCTTATACCAGAGTTGAGGATGAACCAACTTTAGACCGTGTTTTAGAAAACTTCTTTAAACCTGATGCTGATGCACAGCCTAAAATTTTGGAAGTCAATACTTACGGAAAAAATAGCGCTGATGTACTAAAGTCTTATTTTGAGTTTATGAAATAAAATTAAAAATCAAGATATTCTTCATTTCCTGGAAGATTGATAATCTTATCCAATGGATAAATAAAATTTTCGTCAAAATCATTTAAAGCGTTAATGATTTGAAAATGAGAAAATTCTTTTAAATTCTGAATATTAATCTCTGTTTCTTTTATTTCTTTATGCTTTAAAAGGCTTTGTCTTTGAACTCCGTTCAGCAGATAAGTATTTGGAGTAAACCAATCTTTTCCTTTTAAAAATATAAGATTAGAAAAAGAAGTATCTGTAATATGGTTGTTTTTGACAATAATGATTTCTTCAGCCTTTGATTTGGTCTTCATTTTTTCGAGTTCCTTTCTGTCTTCAAATTTAAAGGAATAGTCGAAGCTGTTGTTTTCAACCAATTGAAAATCTTCAATTTCTGGAATCGCATAAGGAATCATCTGTGTTCTGATCCTTTTATCAAGATCATATACGATTCTTAATTTAAAAAGGCCATCTTCGTCATGCTCAAGATGCTTATAAATTTTAGCAAGATCTATTGATCCTTCTTTCCCGAAATGGGAGAAAGTCTGATCTACACGTTTCTGGTGAATTTCTAATAAGAAAATCTTTTGATCTTCTATTTTAATGCTTTCAATGAATTGGGACATAGATTTTGTTTTTCATTTCCTGATACTCGTCTTCCAGCTTGCTCATATGGGTAATTCCGCCGCCACTTTTGAAATAAAGTTCGTTACCTTCTTTCTCAATAAAACGGATCATGACACAGCTGTCAAGATTTTTACCGTCAAACCAACCGCAAACGCCTGTGTAATAACCTCTGTCAAAGCCTTCTGCTTTAAGGATTATTTCTAAGGTTTTGGGTTTTGGGGCTCCTAAAATAGATCCGGCAGGAAGCAGTTTTTTCATTATGCTTCCTACTTTTCCTTCAAAATCAGGCTTTATAATTCCTGAAATTTCTGAGCTCATTGCATATAAATCTTTTTGCTGCGTTTTGATAAAATCAATATGCTGGAATTTATCAACCTTCACATCATCTGCCACTATGCTAAGATCATTACGGAGCAAATCTACCACAGTGTAATGCTCAGCCTTTTCCTTTTTATCATTCTTCAAAATTTCCGCGGCATTTTCCAATGAGGCATCAATGGTACCTTTCATCGGATAAGTTGAAATTTTTCCGTCAATAATCCTTACAAAAGTTTCAGGAGAAAAAAATACGAAAAAATCCTTATAAAAAACTTTATATTTTGCAGATGAATGATAAAAAATTTCTTCAAGCGTTAAATTTGTTTCAATCTTTGTTTTCCGGGTATAATTTACCAGATAAGAATTTCCGAAATGAATATTTTTTTGAACAATATCAAATCCTTTTTTAAAGCTTTCTAAACTCTCAGGATAAGACTTCCATAGGATCTTTTTTATTAGCCCGTGTTGAGTTTTTGCATTTGAAAATTCTTGAAAATCAATTAGTAAGATCGATTTTTTTATTTCATTTTCTTTAAATATTTTTACCTTCTCTCCCAGGAAATCGATGATGAAGAAATAGGGAACCTTCTGAAGGGAAAGTTCATCCATTTCCATAAATTTTTGATGATTCATTGAAAACATTCGACAAAAGTAATTATTGATGTTTATTTTTGCACAAAATTTTTTAATGGAAAACAAATATCCTCAGAAACCGGGACTAGATTTTATACTGAAGCAGGCATTTTTCTATTGGAATAAGACGTTGATGTTTCAGCTTATGTTTTCGGTCATTTATTTTGCTGTTTTTTTTACATCTATCTTTTTCTTTGCTTCCAAATTTGGGATCTGGGACCAGCAACAGGAGATGCTTGATGCATTTAAAGTAAGTACAGAGGCATATATTGCAAAAGCAACTGAATTGGGGCAGACAGAAAACTCACAATACTTCAGCTATGCATTTTTAGGAACTCTGGTGTTTTTATACCCCTTGAATCTTGGATTTTTTCAAATTTTCAGAAAAATTGATCTGAATGAGCAGATATCTCTTTCGGATTTATTTGTTGGTTATAATGGGTTTAGTTTTTTTAAGTATATTGGTTATTATTTGTTTTGGCTTATGTTTTATTTAATATTATTCCGAACATTAATTTTACCGTTTGTCTGGGTTTGTGTAACACTTTTTGTAGCTCCGATAATGTTCTTTATGAATAAAACAATATTTGAGTCTATTTCTTTGAACTTTAGGGCTTTAAAAATGTATTTTCTTGAAATATTTGTTTGTATAATCGTTGCGTTTATTTTTAAATATATTGGTTTTACTTTGTTATTGATTGGGGGATTATTTACTTTTCCTTTCTGGAATGCGATGATTTATTCTCTTTATAAAACTATATTTTCAGAGAAAATATAAATTTTCAAATAATTTTAATACTTTTTTTGCTAAAAAAAAGTTAAATTTGGTAGAAACAACATTAAAAAATAATCACCATGTCAGAATTTAATGAATTTGACCAGCAGGGTTCTGTGCCAGAAAGAAGTACGGGATCAATCATTTCTCATGCTTTCGAAATGTATAAAGGGGTTTTCCTGTATGCGATTATCGCAATGATTGTATATCTTATATTTGGTTTTGTAATTCAAACGGTTACAGGGTTCAACTCTGCAGCTATAATGAAAGATATGAGAGAGTCCGGAGATTATAGCTATAATTACTGGAATGCTCCTGGATTTCCTTTATATATCACTTTATCAGGGCTTTTAGGGCTTTTACTATCGCCTTTATATGTAGGATTAATCTATATGATTAATAAGTACAACACAAAAAACCCTATTGAGTTTTCTGATCTTTTTATAGGATACAGACAAAATTTTGTTAATATTTTAATTTATGCATTGCTTTCAGGAATTATTTCTGCAGTAGCTTTTTCGTTGTGTGTATTTCCGGGTTTTTTTGTGTATCCGTTTTTGCTTTTAGGATATCCTATCTTACTATTTGAAAATGCTTCTGCTACGGATGCTCTTGGAAAATCTTTTAATATCGTTAAAGAGAATTATGGTACTTTTCTTGGGGTAACCATTTTAGGCTTTTTAATATCAATGGCTGGGGTTGTGCTTTGCTTCATCGGGGTTATTTTGACGGCTCCGTTTATCATGGCTGTAATGTACTCTGCATATTGTGCCTATTTAGGGAAACCAAGACAAATACTATTTAACAAATAATGAATAAAGATCAGCAAATAAGCAGTGTTAAAATAAAGCAGGTTTTTTTACTTGTCATTATTTTGATTCTTACAGGTTTAATTTGCTTTAATCTTTCCCTTTTTATACCTTCCGTTTTAGGAGCAATCACTATTTATGTGGTCTGCAGGAAATATAATTTTTATCTGCAGGAAGAAAAAAACTGGAAACCGTGGGCTTCATCCTTGGTTTTAATGCTTGCGAGCCTGATTGTTCTTATCCTTCCAATTTATTTTATTGCGGAGTTATTAATAGAGAAATTAGGAAATGCACAGGCTTATATGGATAAGTTCAATGTATTTCTTGAAAAAATCCATACTTATATTTATTCAAAAACAGGGTTTGATATTTTGAGTAAAGAAAATACAACTAAGCTGAAGAGCAGTGTTGGACAGTTTTCTACAAAAGCACTCAGCGGAACATTTAACACGCTTACAGTGGTGCTTTCTATGTATTTTATTCTTTATTTCATGTTGGAAAAACCGAGGCTTTTCGAAAGAATTTTAGTATCATCAGCGCCTTTAAAAAGATCGAATATTTCTTTAATCGGAGAAAAAATGAGAAAGCTGATTATGGCTAATGCTATTGGGATTCCTGTTGTGGCCCTGGGACAGGGAATTGTTGCTCTGATAGGATATTTTATTTTTGGAGCGCCCAGCCCGGTTCTGCTTTTTGCATTAACAGCTGCTGCATCTATGGTTCCTGTCGTTGGGGCGGCTATTGTTTATATTCCGGTTTGTATCTATATGATTGCGGATGGGGATACGGGAAGCGGGCTTGGTCTTGCTGCGTATTGTCTTGTCGTCGTTGGGCTTACGGACAACTTGCTGCGTTTTACACTGTTGAAAAAACTTGAAGATGTCCATCCTTTGAATACGGTTTTCGGAATTATTATGGGAATGAATCTATTCGGTTTTATGGGGCTGATCTTCGGACCTATTTTGATCTCTTTGGCCTTGCTATTAATCCAGGTGTACAGAAACGAATTTTCTGATGATGACACTCCAGAGCTGAAATTGTCAGATAAAGATGATGATCTGGAACAAAAAATTGATTTAATTGTATAAAATGGAAAAAACAATAAACCCAGAAATATTAAAGGAAATATGTATCATAAAAATGCCTTTTGGGAAATATAAAGGGGCCATTTTAGCCGATCTCCCAATAAGCTATCTTGAGTGGTTCCACAGAAAAGGAATGCCCAAAGGAAAGCTGGGAATGCAGCTTTCAACAATATATGAAATAAAGCTTAATGGCTTAATAGATCTGCTGATTCCGATTCGCGGAGCAGTAAATTTTGAAAGGCCTAAGACAAAGATTTATAAATTTTAATATAAAGTTTCGGCGGCATCGAAGATGCCGCCGAAACTTTTAAAAGATTTTTATGTAATTTAAAATTACATCGGCTCCCAAAGCTCAATCTTATTTCCTTCAGGATCAAGAACATGTATGAATTTACCGAAATCATAGACCGCAATCTCATCTAAAATTTCTACATTTTCTTTTTTCAGTTCTTCAACCAAGGCTTCCAGATTATCAACCGTATAATTGATCATAAACTCTCTTGTAGAGGGCTCAAAATACTTTGTTGTTTCAGGAGATGGGCTCCAGGTCAGAGAACCTTTTGCGTTCGTTTCCGCCATGTCTTTCCAATCAAACGTTGCGCCGTATTCGTTTACATTGATTCCCAAGTGGGTTTTGTACCATTCTTTTAAGGCTTTTGGATCTTTGCATTTGAAAAATATTCCTCCGATTCCTGTTATTCTTTTCATTTATTAACTGTTTTTTTAATTTTTTAAAGCGACAATTTCATCCCTTAATTTTGCGGCTTTTATGAAATCAAGGTTCTTTGCAGCGACTTCCATTTCTTTTTGTTTTTGCTCAATTACCTTTTCGATATCTTCGCTCGTGTAGCTTGCCTTTGCTTCTGCTACTTTTTGAAGAATCTCTTTTTGTGTATATTTTTCATCCGGGAAATCCTTGTTTCTTCCTACAAGGCTTTCGGAAATCTTTTTATTTAAAGCTTTTGGAACGAGGCCGTGTTCTTCATTGTACTGTATTTGTTTCGCCCGTCGATATTCCGTTTCGTCTAGGGTTGCTTGCATAGATTTTGTAATTTTATCGGCATACATGATTGCTTTTCCGTTAATATTTCTTGCAGCACGGCCGACAGTCTGAATCATTGATCTTCTGCTTCTTAGCATTCCTTCCTTGTCTGCATCCAGAATGGCAACCAATGAAACTTCCGGCAAATCTAAACCTTCCCTTAATAAATTAACTCCAATTAAAACATCAAAAAGACCCACGCGAAGATCCTGCATGATCTGAATGCGTTCCAGTGTTTCAACATCTGAATGGATATATCTTGTTCTGATCCCAAATTTTGTGAAATATTTCGTTAATTCTTCCGCCATTTTTTTTGTTAAGGTTGTTACCAAGACCCTTTCGTCAAGATCAGCTCTTTTCTGAATTTCTTCCATTAAATCATCAATTTGATTTAAAGTAGGCCTTATTTCGATGATCGGATCCAAAAGACCGGTAGGACGGATGATTTGTTCAATATAAGTTCCGCCTGTTTTTTCTAATTCATAGTCTGCGGGCGTTGCAGAAACATAGATGACCTGGTTCTGCATGACTTCAAATTCCTCAAATTTTAAAGGCCTGTTATCCATCGCTGCCGGAAGTCGGAATCCGTATTCCACCAAGGATTCTTTTCTGCTTCGGTCACCTCCGTACATGGCATGAACCTGTGGAACGGTAACGTGGCTTTCATCAATAACCATTAAGAAATCTTTTGGAAAATAATCAATTAAACAAAAGGGGCGGGTTCCCGGAAGCCTGCCGTCCAGATATCTTGAATAGTTCTCAATTCCCGAGCAGTAGCCTAATTCTTTTATCATTTCCAGATCCAGCTCCGTTCTTTCCTGCAATCTTTTCGCTTCTAACGGCTTTTCAATTGAATTAAAAAAATCAACCTGTTTTACCAAGTCATCTTGAATATGCCTGATTGCACCATTCAGTGTTTCTTTTGAAGTAACGAAAAGATTGGCGGGATAAATTTGAATTTGCTCAAAATTTGAGGCTACATTTCCAGAAACAGGATCAAAGCTTTGGATTTTCTCAATTTCATCACCAAAAAACTGAATTCTCACTGCGCTATCAGCATAAGCGGGAAATACATCAATTACATCTCCTTTTACCCGGAACGTACCTCTTTGAAACTCGTTTAATGTTCTTGCATATAAAGCGTTAACTAAAGAATGGAGAAGTGCGGTTCTTGTCACCTTTTCACCAATACCAATCGAGATTAATGATTTGTGAAATTCCGTAGGGTTTCCGATACCGTAAATGCATGAAACAGAGGCTACAATGAGCACGTCTCTTCTTCCGGAAAGTAAGCTTGCGGTTGCAGAAAGCCTTAATTTTTCAACTTCTTCATTGATGCTGAGGTCTTTTTCAATGTAAGTTCCGGTGGTGGCAATATAAGCTTCCGGCTGATAATAATCGTAATAGCTTACAAAGTATTCAACGGCATTTTCAGGAAAGAATTCTTTAAATTCCATGAAAAGCTGGGCCGCCAGTGTTTTGTTGTGAGCTAAAACTAAGGTTGGTTTTTGTACATTCTGGACAACATTAGCCACAGTAAAGGTTTTACCCGATCCTGTCACTCCGAGTAAGGTCTGATATTTCTCACCAATTTCAATTCCTTCGGTAAGCTTTTGAATAGCTTGTGGCTGATCTCCAGTGGGCTTATATTCTGATTGAAGTTTAAACTGCATAGAAAAATGATGTTATATAAACAAAAATACAAAAGAAATTCCTGACATCGAAGAATTTTAGTATGCATTTCGGACTTAATACTTTTAATTGATTTTTAGTTTATTAGGATATTTATTTCTATTCAAGTATTAATTATTTTAAAAATAAAAATATTTTTCCTGTTTTAGTGAAAATTTTCTTTTTTTGTTTTGAATTATTTATAAAGTTATTTCAATTTCATTATTGATTTTGTATCTATATATTTATATTTTGAATATATTTGTTGATAAATCATAAAATAAATAAAATGAAACAAAATTTATTGTCTATAGTTTTATCCTGTCTTTTCATCTCCTTATTCGGGAAGAATACCCTTACCCCGACAACAATTTTATTTTATGAGGATGCTATTTTTTACGATATGTATGATGTAACGGTTAATCAGCCTTTACCTCCAGGAGCGGTTCGTCTGAATAATAGCACTTATACAAAGAAAATGACGGATGCACAGCTGGATTCTTTTGGAAATCAGGTAACGATGAACGTTACCATTAATGCTTTGTGTGATAATTATGACAGACTTGGGCATGTTTTCTTAGCCTTTGTCCCGAAAGGAGCTGCATCGTATGATACTAATCTAGTCAAAAAGCTTGAGATTGGAAGGTTCATAACTCCTTTTATGAATAAAAATATTTCTCCTACTAGTGTTCCTTATACTTTTCAGGTAGATAATTTAGGTGCTGTTTTTAAGGATGTCAATCTTCGTTCCCAATTTGACTTTTGGATAGAATTTACAGTGTTTGGTGTTCCTTACGCTGCGCAGACGCAAGTTTCAGGGTGGACAGGAAGGATTGATGTGTTTAAGGGGACATTAAGCTTCACTACTGATAATAATTCTTCTGTTCCTCCGGTTAATAATTTTCTTATGACTATGGCTACAATTAAAGATTTTAATAACTATAACGCGACAGATCAGCCAGGAGCAACTGTTAGATTGTTTAGTTTTACTCTCACCAATGCTGTAAATAATGCCAGCTTTTATTTAATAACATCTAATCATGGGGCAAATAGTGGAGGAGAAGAGTATGTAAGAAGGCAGCATTATGTCTTTTCGGATGATGCGCAGGTATATACATATAAGCCGGGAGGAATTTCGTGTGAACCTTTCCGTCAATATAATACACAAGGCAATGGTATTTACGGAAGCTCGCCAAAACCTGATTCCTGGTGGACTTCCTGGAACAATTGGTGTCCTGGAAACACAATTCCTATAAGAAAAGTAAGTGTAGGAAATTTACAGCCGGGCTTGCACACATTTAAGATCACTGTTCCAGATGCTCAGTTTGTAGGACAGCAGGGTAATTTCCCATTGTCGGTCTATCTTCAGGGAGAAGCCGCGAATGCTTTAGGGACACATGAAATGACTGTAACTGACGTCAAGATTTATCCAAGCCCTGCTTCTAATTACATTAAAATTGCAAGCACTAAAAAGATCCGCGAAGTAGAAATGTACTCTACAGACGGAAGACGGGTAAAAGCCTTTAGCGGAGGAGAGGCGGATATTAGTGAGCTGCAATCAGGAATATATATTTTAAAAGTTACTTTTTTAGACGGAGTTTCTTTTCAACATAAAATAATTAAGAAATAAAACAGTCTTTTATATAGTAAGGTTTGGGCTCAAAATGAAGTTTTGAGCCCAAACCTATTTTTAAAGCAATTAAAAACAGTAGTTTAGAGAAATTTATTATTTCAAATCTTACTTTACAAATATATTGTTTGAATCGCATCTTACTTATGCATTTGGAAATAACTGCCGAGTTTGTCATCCTGTAACGATCTAAAGTCAAATTTTTTAAGTCTACTTTTTACAAGCTTTGAAGTATTATTAGTGAAATAATAAAAACTTTGTGTCAAAAAATATTTAAATTTTAAAATCTAAAATTAAATCTCGCAAACGCCTGCCTTCCTGCAAATCCCATCTGAACGGGATCAAAAATACCTCCCGATTCTGTATTTCCATTTGAAACAGCAGCTTTCTGCAAAGTTGGGTATCTGTTGAACAAATTCTTACTTCCGATCGTCAATGTTATATTTTTTGAAAATTCATAGCCAAAAGAAAGATCTGTCGTTACTTTTGGATTATAAATCTGGTAATCATCCGCACCGCTGTAGCCAATCAAAGTCACTTTATCAAATCTCACCAACTGCAGGTTTGCATTGAATTTATTGATTTTATAATTCAGATTTAAATTAATCTTTGTTTTTGGTGCAGAAGCCAAAATAAAAGCCCTTTCTCTCGGACTCAGATAAATTTCTTCTTTTCCTTTTAATCTCTCGGAAGTATTTACTTTTGTGATTTCCATGTCGTTGTAATTTCCGGCCAGAGTAGCGGTTAGTTTTCCTTTTCCGATATTTTGAGTATAGCTTAAAATCACATCAACACCTTTAGTTTGCGTATCAATGGCATTGGAAAAGAACTGAGCCTGATCAATAAAAGGATAATCGGTTTGTACGTCTGAAGGAAGATCTGCTCTTGCAAAATTGCCGGTTAAAACAATTCTATCTTTCACTTTGATATAATATCCGTCAACTGTTGCCGTGAATTTTCCGGTGTTAAATGTAAATCCTGCGCTACCATTCACGGATGTTTCCTGCTTCAATTGAGAAATTCCGACCCTTCTTGCCAAATCGCTATCATTCGAAGCCAGCTGAATCGTCATCAGATCTCCGCCCTGAAAATTCGTAAACTGCAAGCTATAATATTTTTGAGCTAAAGAAGGAGCTCTAAAACCTGTAGAAAAGGACCCTCGAAAAGCAAGCTGAGGAGTTATTTTATATCGTGTTGCCAATTTTCCGTTCAATGTGCTCCCGAAATCGTTATAATTTTCAAATCTTCCGGCAATGCTGATCATCCAGTTTTTTGTGATATCCAATTCTGTGTCGACATATGCGGCAAAATTATTTCTGCTTTTACTGACTTCCTGAGAATATCCCGGAAAACCCTGAGATCCTCCGGGTCTTACATCTCCTGTTAAAGGGTTGGTAACCAACAGGCTCTGGTCTGTACTCGCAGTTACGATATTTCCGTTCACATCGTACATTGCGTAAGATGCCTCTTCTCCTTTAATAATATCAAATTTTTCATACCTGAACTCCGACCCGAAAGCTATATTAAAGCCTTCTAAAACATTGAATTGTTTTGAAGCATTAAAACCAGTCGTATTTTGGAGCAAAGAATGACCTCCCGCATTGAAGCTTGTCGGTGAACTGATTCCCAAAGTCGCATTGATCGTATTATCGATCTGATACGTGAATCTATTGTTTCCAAAAGCATTGTAAAGATCAACATCCCAATCTGCAACTTTGAATTTTAAGCCGTTATCAAACGTAAAATCTGTGATGCTTGTGCCTTCAATCGGATTGAAACCATTTGGGTAAACTTCTGGGATATTTCCATTTGCGTCCGCGCTTCTTGTCCATGCGTAAGCGTCTGTATTTCTTTGAGAAAACCCTTGTCGTGAATAAAATTTTAAATTGTCCGACAGCGGGACTTCAATATTTCCGAAGAAATAAAAATTCTGAGATTTTGCATCCCCAAATCTTTGTCGTGGAGCCTGATATTTTTCCGGATTGGCATTTCGGATAGCATATTCTTTGTTGACAAATTCTGCCGTAAAGTTTCCGAAACCTCCTTTTGAACCTATTTTCGTTCCGTAATTTCCGTAGAAATCAAACGTGTTTCCGTCTATTTTTCGATCTGAAACAACATCTTTATCACCAGGACTTTTAAATAGATTAACACCGTAAAATGCGTTTCCTTCAAAACCGTGATCGCGGTCATTTAAAATAACATTAATAACTCCGGCAATGGCATCAGAACCGTACTGTGCAGAAGCTCCGTCACGCAGAACTTCAATTCTTTTTATTGCTCCGATGGGAATAGTGTTCATATCCGATCCTGTATTTCCGCGGCCTTTTGTTCCGAAAAGATTGATTAATGAAGATTGATGGTATCTTTTTCCGTTGAGTAAAAGTAAGGTCTGGTCTGGGCCCAAGCCTCTTAATGTTGCCGGATCTACTGCATCAGCTCCATCCGAACCCGATTGTTTATTAGAATTAAAAGAGGGCGCAGCAAATTGCAAAAGCTGGTTCACTTCCACCTGACCCGTGGATTGACTCACCTGTTTAATATCAATGACATCAATAGGAACGGGTGTGTCAACGACTGTCCTTTTCTTGTTCCGGCTTCCAGTGATTGCAACTTCCTCAATTTTAGATTCCTTTGAAAGCGTATCATTGATTTGTTGTGAATATACAGCACAAGATGTGGTTAAGAATACAGCGCTTAGGATTTTAATTTTCATATTTTTAGGTAAGTTTAAATTAGTAGTTTAATCAAAAATATTAAATTTTGTTTTTAAATCATCAATAAATTCACACTTGTTTGATAAATAATATGATAATTAAATGTATTGCATAGTCTTGTTTAAATTTTAAATTGAATCGTTTAATTTTGAAAATAATTTAAATTTTCAAAAAAATATCTTCATAAAGTTTGCCATGCTGTAAGAATCTAAGCATAGTAATATAAAAAGGATGGAAAAATTCGCACCTATATAATTACTGTATGACAAACGTTGTATATATTTTTCGGAATTTCTAATGACAGATTGCAACCCTAGCCCATTGAACGATATGTTTGAGCTTTTTTCGGATTTGGCTCGGCGGCTTCGCCGCCGAGCCAAATCCGAAAAAAAACGAGTAGTGAAAGCGGGAATAAGCTCTTAAAATACAATAAAAAAGGATCCAAAAATAAATTTGAATCCTTCTATTTTAAGTTTTATGCTTTTTCTAAATGAACCGTGAAATGTCTTAACAATTCTGGTTCCCATGTAATCTTGTAGCCTTTTGCAATTTTTTCACGTCTTTCATAAACGTTTTTGATAGCAGCTGCAATATAATCCATGTGGTTGTTGGTATATGTTCTTCTTGGGATTGCCAAACGTACCAATTCCAACTTAGGATAACGGTTTTCTCTTGTTTCTGGGTCTCTGTCTGCTAATAAAGTCCCGATTTCTACGGTTCTGATTCCTGCTTCTTTATAGATCTCAAGACCTAAAGTCTGTGCCGGATATTCTTCGCGTGCAACTTTTGGTAAAAAATTCAACGAGTCAATGAAAACAGCATGTCCTCCGATAGGTTTCTGAACAGGGATTCCGTATTCAATTAATTTATTTCCAAGATATTCCACCTGGGAAATTCTGCTTTCCAGATAAGCAAATTCGGTTGCTTCATCAAGACCAACCGCCAAAGCAGCCATGTCTCTTCCGGCCATACCTCCGTAGGTGATAAAACCTTCGTAGATAATGGTGAAATTAGATGCTTTTCTAAAAACTTCTTCGTTATTTAAAGCTATAAAGCCTCCGATGTTTACAAGCCCGTCCTTCTTAGAGCTCATGGTCATACCTTCTCCGTAAGAGAAAATTTCTTTACAGATTTCTTTAATGCTTTTGTTTTCCTGTCCGGCTTCTCTTTTCTTAATAAAATAAGCATTTTCAGCAAATCTTGCAGAATCAAAAAATACTGAAACTCCATATTTTTCAGAAAGTTCCTTTACCGCTTTCATATTTTCCAGAGAAACAGGCTGTCCTCCGGAAGAGTTGCAGGTAATGGTTATTAAACAAAAAGGAATATTTTCTTTTGGGTGGCTTTTATAAACCTCTTCCAATTTCTCAAGGTTGATATTTCCTTTGAAAGGATGAAGGTCGTTAATGTCAAAAGCTTCGTCGATTGTACAGTCGATGGCGTGGGCTTTTCTGAACTCAATGTGGCCTTTTGTGGTATCAAAATGAGAATTTCCCGGGATAACATCACCTTCTTTCACCAAAACTGAAAATAATACGTTTTCGGCAGCTCTGCCTTGGTGGGTAGGCAAAAGATATTTGAATCCTGTGATATTTTTAACGGTTTGGTGCAGTTGTTCAAAAGAACGCGAACCTGCATAGCTTTCATCACCCATCATTAAGGCGCCCCATTGTCTGTCAGACATGGCTCCGGTTCCGGAATCTGTCAAAAGATCGATGAAAACCTGCGAAGATTTTAAGTTGAATAAATTATAGTTTGCTTCTTTCAGCCACTGTTCTCTTTCTTCTCTTGTAGATTGACGGATTTCCTCAATCATTTTAATACGGAAGGGTTCCGCGTACGGTAAATTCATGATATAAATGTTTAGTAGTTAAGAAAAAATAAGTTGAAATAAATTCAATTTCATCAAAATTATATTTAAAAAGGGGCTTAGAAGTTACTCTGGCGCTTTAAATATGTTATCATCCGAATGGAAGCCTGCAACACCGCCGCTTACTGCAAATTTCATTGCAGAAGCTGCAGTCATCCCTACTACAGGTTTGATGTTTTTTTCTTCTGTAACAATTACCCATCCTGAAATTGCGTAAGAATGCGGAAGATAAACAGCAACGTAATTATGTTTCTCTACATCTGCCATCTCTTTTTGAGTCAGGAATCCAATTCTCCAAATCTCAGGATTTTCATTGGTTTTTACCCATACGGGATCATTGAATTTTTTCTTATCTCCTACAAATGAAGACATTACGTCTTTTGTTGGTGTGTAAATATGTTTTACCCCGGGTGTTTTTTCCAGTAAGCTGTCCATCGTGTCGAAGAAGAATTTCCCGACTACGAATTTGTTACCCAGATATCCCAAAAGTGCTGTAATTAAAATTGTAGATACAAAAACCAGCCCCGGAATTTCTTTTGCAATTGAAGGGATGATATTGTCAATTGAAGTAATAATATACCAGATCACAAACAAGGTAAGCCCGATTGGGCCAATAATAACCAACCCCTGAAAGAAGTTTTTCAGGAAAAAATTAGCAATATTCTCAAAAGTAGGTTTTTTCACTTTGTTTTTATCTGTTATCTTAATAAATAAACTTTGTTTCTTAAAAAAATAGTGCGAATAAATGCATTGTTTTAAATACTTTATACATGAAGTTTAACTTCTTAATGTTTGAAAAATATTTTACCCATGGATCGATTCTCCCTTACCGTAAGACAGGATTACTTTAGCTTCGTACTCCAGCCACTCTTCCCATCTTGTGTTTACTTTTTCAGGATTTCCCAGTTGTCTTGCAAAACCGATGAAGGTTGTATAGTGATTCGCTTCCGAGATCATTAATTCTTTATAAAAAGCTTTAAGCTCTTCATCCTTAATGTTTTCGGTTAAAACTTTGAATCTTTCGCAGCTTCTGGCTTCAATCATGGCGGCAAAAAGCATTTTGTCTACAATCAAATCGTCTCTGTTTCCGCCTTTCTGGATGAAGTTGACGAGCTCATTTACATAATCATCCTTTCTTGTGCGCCCAAAAATATATCCTCTTTCTTTAATAATCTCATGAACCTGCCTGAAATGCTCCAGCTCTTCCTGGGCAATGGCCAGAAGTTCTGTCACGATTTCCGGATATTCAGGAAGCATAGTAATCAGCCCTATAGCATTCGTAGCGGCTTTTTGCTCGCACCAGGCGTGATCCGTCAAAATTTCTTCAATGTTTCCTTCTGCGATATTTGCCCACCTCGGATCGGTAGGAAGTTTCAACTTAAACATGGCTTAAAAATTTATGTAAAATTAAAATAATTTGTAATACGATAGAAGTTTATTTAGACTAAGTTTTTACGTGAAATTTATACTTTAAATATAAAATGGAAAATTGATGGTATTTTTTTGATATTAGTCTAAAACAACTAAAAATATAAATGATGAAAACAATTACAATTTAAAAAAATAAATCTAATGCTTTGTTGATACTTGCATTTATGATGGGTACTTCTGTCTCTGTTTTTTGCTCAGGAAAATTCCGGGGACGTTGTTGAAAAGGTTAATACTAAAAAAATCACAACCACTACAGAATGGTATACCGATCCTATGTACCTTATCGGCGGTGCTGTTCTACTGATTATTATCATTGCGCTTATCGCAAGAAGCAGCAGACGGGAGAGCTATATCAGGCAGCAGTTTTTCTCCTCACGAATTCCAGCATATTCCATCCCAGATCATCTATTTTTTTCAATCCGGCTGAAATAATGAAAGCCGATGCAATATTAATTGCATATATCAGGATCATTAAAAGCCACCATGCCATATTTTTTTTTAACGGTTCTACTAAAAAGTAAATGAGAGATGAGCTTATACCTTGCGCAAAATAGAAAAATATTGCGTTTTTTCCGATATGTGTGATCAGATTTTCTTTTGTGATTTTCAATCTGTTGTAAAAGACGAAAAGTGTAACAAGAGAAAATAATGACCATATAATATAAGGTATCTTCGGAGGGAATTTATTTCGGTTGATCTTATAAAAAATATCACTACCGTAATACCAGAACATCCAAACTAAAGCCGCTGCAACTAACCCGTACAATAATGGAATTATTTTTACTGGGATTTTTTTTCTTTTCATTCTATTGCCGATAAGGAAAACAGTTATATAAAATGCTACATACCCCACCTGCCCCGAAGGATATATTTCTGGGAAAATATTGAATAAGAACGTTAAAGCAATACAAAGGCCGATAAACCAATTGATATGTTTAGGGAAAAATCTTAAGATCAATACTCCGAAAACGGTTAAAATATAATAAACTTTCAGGTACCAGAAACTTCCCATCACAACCGGGAATGTATCTGCATTGGTATACTGATGAAGGTACCAGTTCCCCAGATTCTGCCATTGCGGTGCTGTTGAAATATCCAAAGCAGCATATTTTGATCCAAAAGTTGAATAAAAATTCCGAAGCCATTCTAAAGAGAAAAAGCTTAACCCGAATACTTTAAAAAAATAATCCAGAAAAAAAAGGAAGGTTACGAAAATCATATAAGTGATCTGTAATTTTAGAAGCCGGTATAATGTTTTCTCAATATTTGATCCTGAAGTAATCCCGCTTAGGGCATAAAACAAAGCAACATCAAAAACCAGAGAAAATATCCTCATCTCTGCTGGAATATAAAGCTGGCCAGACCAGAAAGCCGTATGAATGAATATAATGGAAACGGTTGCCATTCCTTTGGCAAAATCAATATAGAGATCTCTGTTCATTATTTGGAATATGTTTCAAAAATAAGAAATTAATCGGTTGAATGTTTGAAGTTGGATGCTGGAAATGAATAAGTTTGAAAATATTGATATTATTTGCAAACTTCCAGACTTCTGTTTCTAAATAAACAAAAGAGGTAAGACAATGCCCTACCTCCTTTATTTAAGTATATAGAAATGATGTTATTTAAGCTCTTTAAACTCTTCCACAGAAATTTTTCCGGACTGAATTTTTCTTAGCTCATCAATGTATTGACTCATGTATGCGTCAATTTCAGGATTTCGGAGGTTTTTCCCCATTTTGTAGGTGCCATTCAAAACTCCCTGGTAATAATAGAAGAAGTTATAATCAAAGTCAGCCGCTGAAAGACTGTACTGCCCTAAAAGGAAGCCCAAACGTACAGCAGATCTTCTTTGAGGCGGAGTTCCGTGGTGACCAGGGCTTGTCGTTTGATAATCTCCAATACTTTGTGCGAATTCATAAGCGGCAGCGATTTGTGCAAAGGTTGTTTGGTTGTAGCCGTTTGGTCTTCTCAGGTAATAGCCAGCAAAGCCATCTGCTTCCAGCTCGTTCGGTCTTGCTGTTGATTCGCTTACAGAAGGCAATCCAAAGATGTATTGCAGCTGATGCCCATATTCATGCGCAAGAATCATTGCATTGACAATATCTCCGCCCTTATTTTTTGCATCATAATAAATTGCATAGCCGTAATAGATTTTTCCTGTAGAATAAGAAATCGCATTGTAGGTTGAATTAAGATTTGATGGATCATTCACAAATCTTAAAATAGGATTGCTTTTCCCCCACATACTTGCAATTTTTGTCATTTGAGAATTCATAAAATTGGTATCCGTGGAATTCTGCAGGCTAGTCAGCAAAACAGATGAAGAGCTCCAGTATTGATCTACATAATAGCAGATTTTTTCAAGCTCATTCGGCTGCTCAATCTTTTTACTTTGCTCCGGTATTTCCGACAGAGGAGTGGTTTCCATTGAGTCGTCATTACATGCTGATAATACAGCAATTGCTCCCGCTAACAGGGAGAGTCTAAAGCTTCTTTTCATATTAAATGATTTTGGTGTAGGTAAAGATATAGATTACTTTCAAAAATTTTTTCACTTTATGGTGAAAAATTATTCAAAACATAGTTAATTTTTTTATATCAAAAAACATGGGTTTGATTGTAAGGTATTTAGAAAATTATTCATATATTTGCACCTCGAAATAACTAAAAATTTATAAACAATGTTTGCAATTGTAGAAATAGCAGGGCTTCAATACAAAGTTGAGCAAGACCAGAAGTTGTTTGTAAACCGTTTAGCAGGAGACAAAGGAGGTAAAGTATCTTTCGATAAAGTACTTCTTACTGTAAACGGTACAATCACTGTAGGCGCCCCAGCTGTAAGCGGAATCACTGTGGAAGCAGAGATCCTTGATCATGTAAAAGCTGATAAAGTAATCGTTTTCAAAAAGAAAAGAAGAAAAGGTTACAAGGTGAAAAATGGTCACAGACAATCTTTAACTCAGATTCAGATTACTGGTATTACAGGTTTTGAAGGAGCTCCAAAGAAAGAGAAAGCTGCAAAAAAAGAAACTTCTAAAGCGGAAGTTCTTTCAGACAGCGCAACCGTAAACTTCAGTGAAGATCACGAACTAAACTATCACTTGAAGAAAAACGGATTGTCACAAAGTAAAGAAAACAGAGAAGCTTTGGTTACTTTAGGTAAAGCTGTCAAAGTAGAATTAGAAAAAAATGTTCTTACTCATGCAGAGGTAGATTCTGCTATAGTAAAGAATATAGACAATTTCAAAGCGTTAAATAAATAATAATCCACTAATAAAATGGCACACAAAAAGGGAGTTGGTAGCTCCAAGAACGGTAGAGAATCTCACTCTAAAAGATTAGGTGTGAAGATTTTCGGAGGACAAGATGCTATTGCCGGAAACATTATTGTTAGACAAAGAGGAACTCAACACCACCCAGGTGCAAACGTGGGAATCGGTAAGGACCACACTTTGTTTGCTCTAGTAGATGGTAAGGTAGTTTTTAGAAAAAAAGCAAATAACAGATCTTTTGTATCTGTAGAAGCAAACGCATAATCAGCGGTTTATAAAAAATTAAATCCTCAACAAAAAGTTGAGGATTTTTTATTTATTTTTTAATGAATTTTTCAGTACTCAGAATACCATCTGTATTTTTTATCTGAATGATATAGGCTCCCGAAGGTAAATGATTTACAGGAATAACTGCTTCGGTATTATCAAGCTTTACATAATGTATCTGCTTCCCGCTAAGATCAAAAACTGATACTTCCGAAATTCTTTTTTTAGAAGAAATATAAACAATATCAGAAGCAGGATTGGGAAATACTTTAACAATATTTTCCTGCAAACCAACTTCGGATGTAGCTAAAGTTGTTCCGCTTACCATTACATTATCAACATTAAGCGAGCAGCCATATCTGGCAACCCCCTCTAAAGCAATCTGATAAGTGGCAGACGGCGAAGGTAATGGTAAAACTCCGGAAGTAACCCAATCACTGATGCTGGTATTAAAGTTTGTAATCATAGTCCACGGGCCGGATGATGATGTTCTGTAATATATCTTTAGTTCGTTTTGATCTCCACTCCAATCTTTATTTCTGTAATAAAATTGTAAAGTAGGATTTGTGACACCTGATAAGTTTAGTACCGGGCTGACATATTTTGTGGTGTCGTTACTAAATGAAGTAATGTCAAACTCCGCCATATATGAACCGGCATAAGGCCCCGTAGAATAGCCGTAATAGGAAGTTTGCACATTGGTCCATTCCTTATTTCCGGATTCGTAGATTTTCGTCCATGATGCAGCGGTGGGAGAATCTGTTTCAAAAGTTTCTGTCCACGGAAAAGTAGTAACCTGTGCAGTGGATAAACCAGAAATAAAGATCATCGAAAGTAAAGTGTTCTTCATAATTTATAAGTTTAATTCACGTCTAAGTTACTTATTATTATAAGAAGTATTCACTTTTTTTTGAAATAAATTTATTTTTTTGAACACTTTTATATTTTCAAGTTTTAATTAAATCATCAAATTAAAATTATTATGAAAAATTTAAAAAGACTTTCAAGGCATGAGCTTAAAACTTTAAAAGGTGGTTTTAGGTGCGAAGGCATTTCTTTCGACCGGTACTGCAACTTACCAGCATAAAGCCGTCCGGGTTGCCTTTCTCCACAGATATTAGTGCCGATTTGCGGAGGCTGTTCCACTAGTTACATTTAAATAAATGACGTTTAATAAATTTAACCCGAAATGAGATTTTTATATTTAAAAGCCAACTTGGAAGCCAGCTTTGATACCAAATTTTGAAATGTTTGGACGATCAAGATAATTTCCACGCCAGTTAAAATCTACACGGAAAATCCTGAGATTTCCAAATCCTATATTTTCAATCCCGAAACCATATTCGTAATAAATATGCTCACTCGGCGCAGTATATTTGAACCCTTCCACATTAATTGCTTTTGAAGCATCGCTCAATGTTCCATAGGCGCCTCTAATGAATGCAGTTTCTCTTAGTTTCAATTTTTTAATTAGCGGAATATAAGAAAGAATTTTACCATTAAAATGATGCTCCAAATGTAGTGTTGCATAAGTATCCGCCACAAATTCATAATAGTTAAGCTGTGCAAAAGTATTTTGAGACAAACTGTATGACTGATTCCCCGGAATTATATTCTGTAAAGCCAAAGGAACTGTATCAAAATTCTTTCCGGCCTCAAAATTAATTAACGTTTTGCCCCAACTTCCAATCAAGAAAGGTTTGTGAAAAAGGAACTGTAGTTTATTATAATTAAAATCTGATCCGAATAATCCTTCAATACCTCTTGTGTATTTCAAAATGATTGTTGGAGCTAAAGTTCCATGCTCATGCCTATCGATACCGGTTTGCGAAAATTTTGCTCCCGGTCTTGCAATAAGGCTTAAAGTAAGATGAGAATCGTTGGTTGTTTTTCTCAAATTTCCATCTTTATAGTACATAAGACTAAACTCGTCCGGATTGGCAGATTTAATGCTTTGCATAGTCCCGTCAAGCCTGATTTGGAAATTTTTCCAGGGTTCAATAGAGGTAAAGATATTGGTTTGATTCAAGGAACTTAATGATGCGTTTTCACCTCTTGCAAAAACAGTAGATGAAGCAAACGTTCTGGCCATGATTCCATCATCATCCGTAAGCTGGCTTCCTAGCTGAAGAATGTCTCTTCGGGTTCCTGCTCCAATGGTAAACCTGTTTACTCTATTAAACATAAATCTTGCTTCAGCGCCATATTTCACTTGATGATCTTTGAATCCGTAAGCGGTGTAAAATTGAACCCTCCATGGGTCATTTCTTGTAAAATAAGTTCTTGCTCCAATTCTTATTCGATTACCTTCTACCTCATTTTTGCCATAAACAGAGAAAATTGGTCCAAAATCAAGACCTAATTTCTTAACGTTGTAATAGCCTGAGCCCAATGTTTCATAAAGTTTTATGATCCTGTTGAATTTTGGGGTTTGTTGGAGCTTGTCAAGCATATCGTAAATTCCCTGTTCGCTTTTTGATAAAGAATCTGGTCGGGCTTTTTCCCAATATGATTCATCTTTTTCTACAAATTTATCCTCATATTCCTCTTCATGTCTTTTAAAAATTTTGTCTTCAAGAGATTTATTAAACTGATATTCAGAATAATCAACGGATCTTTTGGCAATGATGCTTTTTGCTGTTTTCTTTTTTGAAAAAGGAGTCATTTCAATTTCCGTAATAAATTTTCTTGGAAGGAAGGTATTTTCATCAGGATTATCATATTCCAACTCGGTAGAAATCCCGTTGATGAAATTAACATTGATTTTTTGTGTTGATTTTAAAGTAGCGCTTAGGACAGCATAAGAATCTGTATCAATATATAAATACCCCTGAAAAGCCAAAAGCTCCGTTCTTTTTGGCTGATAGCGGATTTTATACGCATTTTCTCCTCGTATGGAAACGGTATCTAACAGATTATATTCATAGGTGCTGAAGCCTGTTTCTCCTACCGGGCTTGGGAAACCGATGTCGAAATAGTTTAAAGTATTGTCATAAATATTAATATCGCGGTAAAGATTTTTTGCCGTCAAAGTAATGATTTGGTTATCCTGGAAACCTGATGTTTTTTGAGCAACCAAAAGCCTTTTTGTTCTTTTTGAGGGCCTGTTTTCGCCATAATTTTCATAGACAGATTCGTTTAAGAAAATAGGGAGTCCGATTTTTCCACTTGCTGTAGAGTCTTTATAATCAAAAATAAATTCAAGCTTATTGAAGATTTTTTTCTTCATAAAGGCGCTATCAAGATTATTTGCGTCAAACTGGATTTTTTCGTATTCTTTGAAGGTGTATGTATCGAATTTGTCTAACCCGTTATTTCTTTTTCGTTCCCAGACTTTCTGCATGATGGCGTAGGCCGGATTTTCCTTTTTATTCTTATATTTTGTCTTTTCGTTGTGGATAACAACCTCCTGAATATTGCTTTCTTTTTCCTGTGAAAGCTTTACAAAGATATTCGAAGAATTTTCCTGGGTTATATCTACAGTTTCTAAGGCATAGTTTTTTCTTAAAAATTTTAATTTATAAATAATGCTGTCTGACTGCACCATGAAGTTTCCGGAAGTTGTTGTCAGAATGGGGTTATTGCTTTCATTGATGAAAATATCAACACCGCTGACTTCTTTATTGGTTTTTGCGTCAACAATTTTCCCGCTCGCTGAATTTTGAGCGCAGAAAAAGTCGACAAAAAATATAAGGATAAAGAGGGTGTAATATTTAGAATTTTTAATTAACATTAGTTGATTGTTCAAGCATTTAGCATAACAAAAAGTATGCAGTTTATTTTAAAAAAATAATTTTTTTTAAACATTTTTACAAAAAAATACAAAACTATAAATACAACAAAAATAAAAACGCCATTTTGAGAGTGTTATAGTTCTAATTTTGATATAGTTATAAATGCTTTTAATGCTGATTTCAGGTCATATATATTTTAGTAAGGAGTCACTTTTGAGCAACATCTTCGTAAAAATGCTGATAATGGAGGAATTGGAATGGTCAGATTTGGAAGATTTAAAATTCAGTTATAACAGGATTAAAACAAAAGCATATATCAACGTGAAGTTACTAAAAAATAGTGAATGTCGTGAACAGACGCTGAACTTAAATCTATACTTTGAAAAACACCGTTTATAGAACAGACCGCATGAAGTTTATAACCATAGAAATGTATTTGCTGAGGGGCACAAAAACCTCTGTTTCATTCGTATTTCATTAATCTTACTGGCTAATCTGCATTCAAGTTATTCATTGTAAATGTTTTGTTGCTAATGCATTTTACTGATTTTCAATCAAATGAACAGCTTTTTCTTTTTTATTTTATAATGCACAACGGGTATATTGCAATAAGAAAGAAGGAATAATAAGTAAAGTTATAAACTAAAAAATTTGATTCCAGAAAACAATTGTACTTTTCTTTAATTGTTTTATGGAAGTCAGCTATCGCTTTGTGAAATTCAAAAATATATTTTTCCATAGTTAGAGATTTAAACTAAAAATATAACAAATATCTGAAAATCAATTAAAATATTCCTATATTTGAGACTGTTAGTTGTTGTCCCAATGTTGTACTTAGAAAAATATAAATCAAAAAAAACACTCACAAATTAATGTAAGTGTTTGATTTTCATTAGCTCCTCCTGCTGGGCTCGAACCAGCGACCCTCTGATTAACAGTCAGATGCTCTAACCAACTGAGCTAAGGAGGAATTTTCCTTTGTTTTTAAGTATTGCAAATATAAAACGAATATCAATATTAAGCAAGTTTTTGTAAACAAATAAATGAATTTTTTCCTTTGATAATGGGGTTTTGTAGCTTATTTAATTCCTTTTCAGGATTTTAGGGTAATAAAAAAATGAGGGAAAATATTAAATAAAAAAGACCTACATTCCCGTAAGTCTTTTTTTTTTGCTCCTCCTGCTGGGCTCGAACCAGCGACCCTCTGATTAACAGTCAGATGCTCTAACCAACTGAGCTAAGGAGGAATGTCCTTGTTTTAAGTGGTGCAAATATAGGACGAATATTTATACCCTACAAATATTTTTATTAATTTTTTTAAAATATTATAAACTTCCCGTTAATGCTTTAAAGATATCACTTCCGAAGATCAATACCATTAACCCTAATAAGAAGATAACTCCCACCATTTGAGCGTTTTCCAAGACTTTTTGAGGGACAGGTTTCCCCACGACCATTTCATATAAAGTGAATAGAACGTGGCCGCCATCCAATCCCGGGATAGGGATGAGGTTTAAAAATGCAAGCCATACGGAGAACATTGCTGTGAATCCCCAGAAAGCGCTCCAGTCAATAGATACACTCCCGTCTCTGCTTTGGTCTACAGGCATGTTCTTGATGATCGCAAGCGGGCCTCCTACTTTTTTATATCCTTTAACTTTTTTGTTGAAAACTAGTTTAAACTGCTTGATTTGATAGGTTAAACTCTCAATGGTAAGCGTAAATCCTCTCCTGATAGAGCCTAAAAAATCATAATCATTGTGAACATAATATTTGTTTAGTTCTTTAAAAGATAAAATTCCGATAGTCCCGTCTTTTGATACAGGGATTTTCAAATCGGTTTCCTGGTTGTTTCTTAAAACCTTAAAATCGGTAACTTTTCCTGCGTTTGGAACGACTAAAGGCTTTAATTCATCATAATAAGCAAGTGGTTTTCCGTTTACAGTAAGGATTTTATCACCAGGCTTCAGTCCAGCATCAATTGTAGATTTTGTAACGATCGTGTCTACAACAGGCGCCATCCTTGGGGTAAGGAAAGATCTAGGTTCCGGATCGTTGAAGGCCAGGGCTTTACCATCGTCATTCGTTGGAAACTTTACTTCTTTTCCATTTCTGAGAACGGTAATTTCGTCACTTAATAGAATATCTAAAGCTAATTTTTTAAAATCTTTTTGAGTTTTTCCATCTACACTTAAAATTTTATCACCATCCTGAAAACCCATTTTTTTTGCAGCTTCCGTATAATGAAGAGGTGTTGTAATCTTATTAGCATCAAAAATATCTTCCCCGTTTTTACCTATTAAAGCTGAAAAAATAATCCATGCCAGGAAGAAATTTACCGTAACCCCGCCAAGCATGATGATCAGCCTCTGCCAGGCCGGTTTTGATCTGAATTCCCAAGGCTGAGCAGGCTGCTTCAGCTGTTCAGTATCCATGCTTTCGTCTACCATTCCGGCAATCTTTACGTAACCTCCAAAAGGCAACCAGCCGATACCGTATTTTGTTTTTTCAGGATGTTTTCTCCAGTCACTGTCCGGAAGTTTTGATATATCGACAGGAACTTCTTTCTTTTCGCCATTCGCGTCAATAATTTCTGTATCCGGAAGGTTTTTAGAAAGAAATTTATATTGCCATTTTCCGTTAATTTTTTTCATTGAAAAAATTGAAAACCAAGGATCAAAAAACAGGAAGAACTTCTCTGCTCTGGTTTTGAACCATTTTGCCGGTAAAAAGTGACCAAGCTCATGAAGGACTACTAAAATAGAAATACTCAGAATGAACTGGAAAATCTTGATTGCTAATTCCATTAATACTTTTTATGTTTAATTTGCAAAGGTAACAATTATCAAAACTGTACCAAATAAAAAAGCTCCCCGAAACGAGAAGCTTTGTCATATATTATAATGATTTTTACAGATTAAGAGAAACTCCCAGACTGCCAATGTTTCCGACTTCTGCGAAAACCCCTATTTTGTCTGTGAAGAAATATCTTGCACCGATATGGGCCCCAAGCCCGAAATCTTTTCCTACAACCCCTACGTCTACACCGGGATAAATATCCAGCTTTTCCGGCAGCTGCAGTGCATCTCTCAAATGAAAATTTAGTCTTCCGAAAATAAAAACTCTGTTGTCATCATCATTATCCTTATAATTTCCAAAATAAGCGTTTAGCCCTGCTCCTACAGAAATTAATCGATTCAAGCCGTAATCATAAGTACCCGTAACCCCGGTTCCGTATCCCCAGGCGCTGAGCCCCACCTGTATCTTCTGATCTCCCTTTCCGATGTACGCCTGTGCACTGGCCGCACCTCCCATGAAAATAAGCATAAAAATAACTAACAATTTCTTCATAAATTCTACTTTTTTAAAGTTATTACTAAAAAATATTTGCATCAAATATAGAACCGAAGTTAATGGAAAATCGTATTTTTATTGAAGTTTTTAACAAAGCTTATGAAAATTACAGGACTGAATTTAGATATCATCTGGAAGGATAAAACAGAAAATTTTCAATTAATAGAAAAAGAACTGCAGAACCAGGATGCTGATCTTTTCCTTTTACCGGAAATGTTCTCAACTGGCTTTTGTATGGAT
The DNA here is from genome assembly GCF_900156075.1 of Chryseobacterium sp. RU37D. Lineage (GTDB taxonomy): Bacteria > Bacteroidota > Bacteroidia > Flavobacteriales > Weeksellaceae > Chryseobacterium. The sequence goes on from NZ_FTMM01000005.1 coordinate 149,357, forward strand.
GCCTCAGAAGTATCGGACAGAAAGCAGGAATCTTTAGAGTTTCTAAAAAAAATGGCTAAAGAAAAAAATACAGCATTTTGTGGAAGTGCACCAGTGGAAGATGGCGGGAATTTCTATAACAGAATGTATTTTGTACATTCGGATTCTGAATTTAATTTTTATGATAAAAGACACTTGTTTTCGTTTTCGGGAGAGGATAAGGTGTATACCCCGGGAAAAGAGCGTGTTGTTGTGAATTATCAGGGTTTCAGAGTTTTGCTTCAGATCTGCTATGATCTTCGCTTCCCGGTTTTTGCAAGGAATAATGATGATTATGATATGATTTTATATGTGGCCAACTGGCCCGAAAAAAGGGTAGAGGCTTGGGAACAACTGTTAAAAGCCAGGGCAATTGAGAATTTATCTTTTGTTTTTGGGTTGAACAGGACCGGGACGGATGGAAATAATCTGTTTTATCGGGAAAGTTCGCATTGTTTCTTTGCTGATGGGAAAGAGATTTCGGAGAAAAATGGAAATCTTGTAACTGCTGAATTGAGTTTAGAAGAATTAAAGGTCTTCAGAAATCATTTTCAATTTTTGAATGACAGGGATTCTTTTTCGATTGAATTTTAATTTTTCTAGCAGATTAGGCAGGTTGCGCAAATGTTTATGTTTTATTCGATTAAAAGATTAACACAATCTGCCAATCTGCAAGAAAAAAAACCGTGAAAATCACGCTTTAAGCATATTCTTTTAAAATCTGTGTCAGGGTATTCACATCATGCACACCGCTTTCTTTCCAGAGCATTTCTCCTTTTTTAAAGATGACCAGAGTAGGAACACCACGCACGCCGTATTGGTTGGCAAGCGCTGGGTACTGGTCTACATCTACTTTGATGATTCTTGCACCCTCACCTATATTTTCTTTTACGGTATTCAAAACGGAAGATTGTACTTTGCATGGCTGGCACCAGGTAGCAAAAAAGTCGATTAAAACAGGTCTTTCCGAATCTATGATTTCCTGAAATTTTTGTGACATAGTTTTTGTTTTTATAGAAAACACATTAGTTTAAAAGTTTTTAGTTTAATAAAACTCACTTAAAAGAGATGTCAAACTTTATGTTTTTAAATTGTTTTATTAAATAAACTAAAATGTAAATATTTTAAAATTAATTATTTCTGATCCTAAAGGGCTTTCACATTCTTCCAGTTTGTCCAGCCATAGGCCTCAATCCCGTTTTTATTTAGAATTTCCATTGCCTGATCTGCCTGTATTCCCTTATTGCAGAAAACAACTACTTTTTTGCCTTTCAGAGATTCTACATTATTCCTGAATTTCGGCTAAAGGAATGTTAACTGCATTTTTCGCTGTTCCTTCTGCACATTGTTTCGGAACTCTTACGTCTATAAGTGTTACTTCCGGACTGTTGACTACCTGCCTGATATCTGCTTTTGGGGCTTCTTTTGAAATAACTGTTCTGCATGCATTTAATACAACAGTTGCAGCAATAATGATTTCAAAAAACTTTTTTTATGTGAGGTTTATAAAGTTTTTGACTGGCAGACAAAATCGGAGGTTGGCAGTTTTTCTGTTTTTTTAATTCCGTTGAAGCCTCCTTCTATTTCTGTGAAATTTCTGATTCCGTGAGAGTTAAGAATGCTTGCTGCGATCATGCTTCTATAGCCGCCGGCGCAGTGAAGGAAAAAATGTTCAGAGTCATCAATGGTTTTTATCCAGTCGCTGATGGTATCCAAAGGTCTGTTATAAGCATTGTCAATATGCTCTGCAGAATATTCTGTAATCTTTCTTACATCTATTACTTTAGCGTTTTTTGTGAATTGTTCAGCAAATTCTGAAGGGGTAATTCTTTTCACTTCGTCAGTTTCTTTTCCTGCATTTTTCCATGCTTCAAACCCTCCTTTTAAATATCCTAAAACATTATCAAACCCAACTCGGCTTAATCTCATGATAGCTTCTTCTACTGTTCCTTCATCCACGATTAATAATAAAGGATGCTTTACATCAACAATTAAAGTTCCTACCCAGGGGGCAAAATCTCCTTTTAATCCGATATTTACGGAGTTTGGAACAAAACCTTTATGGAAATCTGCCGCACTTCTTGTATCCAGGATCAGAGCTCCTGTTTCTTCTGCATAGGTTTCGAAATCTTCTGTCGAAATAGGATTTAATCCTTTATTCATTACCGTTTCAAGACTTTCATATCCGCCTTTATTCATGGCTACATTCATCCCGAAATATTTTGGGGGAGCCGTAAGGCCATCAAGAACTTCTTTAATGAATGACTCTTTATCCGGCTGATTCAATGCATAATTCGTTCTTTTTTGATTTCCTAAAATATCAACAGTCTCTTTCTGCATATTTTTTCCGCAAGCAGAGCCTGCACCATGAGCTGGGTAAACCGTAATACTTTCATCTAGAGGCATGATCTTCGCCTGCAGGCTATCGTAAAGGATTCCGGCAAGGTCTTCTTGTGTAAGGTTGGTTGCTTTCTGAGCAAGATCCGGTCTTCCTACATCGCCCAAAAACAGTGTGTCGCCAGTAAAAATTGCTGTTTCCGCACCATTCTCGTCGATGAGAAGGTAGGTGGTGCTTTCCATGGTGTGGCCCGGGGTGTGCAGTGCTTTTATTTTTATTTTCCCGATTTCGAAAATCTGGTTATCTTCAGCAATTATTGCTTCAAATTCTGGCTCGGCCGTGGGTCCGTATACAATGGGAGCTCCTGTTTTCTTACTCAAATCCAAATGTCCTGAAACAAAATCTGCATGGAAGTGGGTTTCAAAAATATATTTTAAAGTTACATTATCTTTTTCCAGACGATTCAGGTAAGGTTTTACTTCTCTTAGAGGATCGATGATGGCGGCTTCATTTTCGGATACGATATAGTATGCACCCTGAGCAAGACATCCTGTGTATATTTGTTCGACTTTCATTATATGGTTGTAACTGTTTAATGTTTAATAGTACAAAAATCGTGTTTATTTTTTTAATAACAAGCTAAAATAAAGAATCTATGCTGATAGAATAAATCTATAAAGTTTTGCTAGTATAACTTATAGTAAATTTTATAAAAAATTTCATTGGTGTCTTCGGAAAGATTTTTATCAATTTTAAACCGAACATAATAGGCTTTCCGGGTTTCACCTTCCGGATAGTCGATCAGGCCATGGTATTTTTCGTAAATGTGGTCTTTCAGTCTATAAAACAAAAGTATTTATAAAAATTAATACAGAATGTACTTAATATTATTTCTTTAAGAAGTTGTTTAAACTTTTAATTTTTTGATTAATCTTAAAGAAAATGCTAAAAAATGCAGATTCTTCCAAGTAATATCCAACGTTTCAAATCTTA
>NZ_FTMM01000007.1 GCF_900156075.1 Chryseobacterium sp. RU37D
TTAAAAGCTGGATCATAGATTTTTCGCCCTTGTTTCATACGTTAAAATTAAGGTTTTATGCTTAACTCTAACTGGAAGCTAAATTAGTATATCCATTTTGAATTAATTTAGATTTAATAATGTTGAAAAGAGTTAAAAAAAAATCAAGTCGGGGAAAAATTCGGGAGTGTAAAAATAAAAAACACTGAAAATCAAATGATTAACAGCGTTGTAAGTAGACCCACAGGGATTCGAACCCCAGATGACTGAACCAAAATCAGTAGTGTTACCGCTACACCATGGGTCTTTGTTTATTTTTAGTGGTGCAAATCTACAGCTTTTTTAATTATTTGCAAAAACTTTTTAAACTTTTTTCTAAATTTACCTTACATTTCAATTACGATAATCATGCTGATAGACTTCAATAATCTCAATATTAATCAATTATCCTTTGAAAAGGAATTCGAGCAAAAGATTAAAATTTTTTTGGAAGAATGGTTTTCTGACTCTGATACGGTAAAAGTACAGACTTCCGGCTCTACAGGAGTTCCCAAGGTATTTGATATTGAAAAAAAGAAGATGGTTAATTCTGCAGAAATGACCTGCAATTTTCTGAATTTGAAAGAAGGAAATACAGCTTTGATTTGTCTTCCCGTGGAGTATATTTCAGGTAAAATGATGATAGTCCGTTCCATTGTCAGAAAACTAAAATTAATGGTTGCCGATCCTTCAGTGAAACCAATTGAAGGTCTTGACCATGAAATTGATTTTTGTGCAATGACGCCACTTCAGGTAGAGAATTCTTTAGATAAATTACATTTAATCAAAAATTTAATCATCGGCGGAGCTGCAGTTTCTGAAAATTTGAAAACGAAAATTTTGGACAAACTAACAACAATTAACCAGCAACTACCCACCAAAGCTTTCGAAACTTATGGAATGTCGGAAACTCTTTCTCATATTGCTTTAAAGCAAATTGCTCCATGGTTGGAAAATTATTTCACTGTATTTGAGAATATTGCCATTTCTACAGATGAAAGAGGATGCCTAAAAGTTTTTGCTCCCGATTTGAATAATAAGGTATTACAAACTAATGATTTAGTTGAGATAAAACCCTCTGACTCTCCTCAGATTGGCAACAGACAATTTAGGTTTCTAGGAAGAATCGATAATGTGATTAATTCCGGTGGAGCGAAAATTTTCCCAGAGGAGCTGGAGTCTTTAGTAAAAAAAGAAATTTCAAACGAGGTCGTATTTTTAGGAAAAAATGACGAAAATTTTGGACAAAAGCTAATAATAGTAATTGAAGGAGAAGAATCTCAGGAATTGATTGATAAGATTTCAATCATTCCATTTGAGAAAAGTTTTCATAAACCAAAGGAGATTATCTTTACCAACAAAATTCCAAGGACACCAAATGGTAAAGTGAACCGGATTGAATTAAAAAATATCTTATAAAGTCTTTTTATCTTTACTGCTTAATTAAATGAAAGATTTTACAAAAGAGCTTAGTTTTAAAACTTCCCGTAGTAGCGGTGCGGGAGGGCAGAACGTAAACAAGGTTGAAACCTCTGTCACTGTTCTTTGGAATGTAAATGAGTCTGAATTTTTTAATAAAGAACAAAAACTTTTGATTCAAAATAAACTTAAAAACAGAATTAATATAGAAGGGTTTTTATTTTTAACAGTTTCAGAAAGCAGGACTCAATTAGCAAATAAAAACAATGCCATTGAAAAAATCCTTGAAATTGTAGATAAAGCTTTAATCATTCCTAAGAAACGGGTCGCCACAAAACCTTCAAAAGCTCAAAAGCAAAAACGATTAGATACAAAGAAGAAAATTTCTGAGAAAAAAGAGAACAGAAAGTTTCGATATTAAAGGCTTAAAGTTTTTATCTTTGCAAAAATTAAATAAATGAATAAGCCGATTACTGAATTCATAGAAAAATATTACCTGCACTTTAATGCAGCTGCTTTAGTTGATGCTTCCAAAGGGTATGTAGCTCACCTGAAAGATGGCGGAAAAATGATGATTACTTTGGCGGGAGCAATGTCTACTGCAGAATTGGGAAAAATCCTAGCCGAGATGATCCGTCAGGACAAAGTAGATTTCATTTCTTGTACGGGAGCAAATCTTGAAGAAGATTTAATGAATCTTGTAGCGCATTCTCATTACGAAAGAGTTCCCCATTACAGGGATCTTACCCCACAGGAAGAATGGGATCTTTTAGAAAGAGGTCTTAACAGGGTTACAGACACATGTATTCCTGAAGAAGAGGCTTTCAGAAGATTGCAAAAGCATATCTATGAAATCTGGAAAGATGCGGACAACAAAGGAGAAAGATATTTCCCTCACGAATATATGTATAAAATGATCCTTTCAGGAGTCTTAGAGCAGTATTATGAAATCCCTAGAGAAAATTCTTGGATGATTGCTGCTGCAGAAAAAAGCTTACCGATCGTGGTACCAGGATGGGAAGACTCTACCATGGGTAATATTTTTGCATCATACTGTATCAAAGGAGATCTTAAATTCTCTACCATGAAATCAGGTATTGAATATATGGCGTATCTGGCTGACTGGTATACAAAAAATTCATCAGGAAAAGGAGTTGGATTCTTCCAGATTGGAGGAGGTATCGCCGGAGATTTCCCGATCTGTGTTGTGCCTATGCTGTATCAGGATATGGAAATGCATGATATTCCTTTCTGGTCTTATTTCTGTCAGATTTCAGATTCTACGACTTCTTACGGTTCATATTCTGGAGCTGTTCCAAACGAGAAAATCACTTGGGGAAAATTGGATATCACTACACCGAAATTTATCGTTGAAAGTGATGCAACGATCTGTGCACCATTAATGTTCTCTTATATTTTAGAAAATTCATAAAAACCGAAGGCGGAAGCCTAAAGCTTGAAGGTATACAAACGCTCCATTTTTGGGGCGTTTTTCTCTCGCAAATTTTGCAGATTACGCAGATCTTTAAAGCAACATAAACATCCGCGTAATCTGCAAAATTTGCGAGAGAAAAATTATTAAAAAAATAAAGATAATGGCGTGCCCCTCTCCAGAGCTAGGTCCAGAACCAGGGTCGGGCTGCTCCGGGCTTCACTTCGTTTCGGTTTCGGCTCGGTGCGAAGCACCGAGCCGAAACTGCTCCCTTCGGTCGCACCCTCCGTATCCCTCACGCGAGACTGTCAGTCTAAAGAATTTACCAGCACGAAATACCGATATGCCAGGATACCTTTTTCGAATTTGGTCAATGTATTCGGATCTTTATTGCTCAGTTTCAGAAGGATAGCTTTATTGAATTTATTCATCATTCGGAAAAATGATTTTTTCATAACTTTATATTTAGAAATGGATATCAATAGAATCCAAAAATAATGCAAAAAAGGCATGGACGAAATCTTCAAGAAACAAGTCTGGGAAATCACAAAGCTGGTTCCCAAAGGAAAAGTAACAAGCTATGGAGCAATAGCGAAAGCAGTAGGTTATCCCAATCATTCCAGGCACGTGGGAAAAGCAATGGGAGGCTGTCCGAAAGATGTTCCCGCTCATCGTGTAATTTCAAGTTCGGGCATTTTATCTGTCCCGGAATTTCAAAAAAAACTGGAAGCGGAAGGTATTGTCGTGGAGAATTTCAGAATTAAAGATTTTAAGAAATTGTTCTGGGACCCGATGAAGGAGTTGTGAGGTTGGGTTGTTGATTTTTAGTTATGAGTTTCTGCATTTCTGAAAAATATTTTGGCGATACTAGTAGTAGATAGGGGAGAGCTTGAGAAGTTTCTGAATAAATACAAAAAGGGTTTCGGCGGTGCCAAAGGCACCGCCGAAACCCTTTTTGTAAGCAAACTTTTTAATCACGTTCTATAAAAAATAAGTTTCGGGGCGGCAAAGCCGCCCCGAAATCTCAAATATAAAATAGTCAAATTATTTATTCAGGTTTTGATAGCTTCTTTGGATGAAATCCGTCAGATCTTTTCCTTTCAATAAATTTTGTGAAAGCTTAGCCAGATCCAAAGCGTATTTAATCAGGCTTTCCTTATCCCATGCATTTTCCGTTTTCAGGATCTGACTGGCAAATTCACTGTTAGAATTCACCACCAGATTATACATTTCAGGGAAGCCGCCTATTCCAAACATTCCGCCACCACCGGTAGCCTGCATATCTTTCATTCTTCTCATAAATTCAGGCTGAGTAATGGTGAAAGGTGCATCACTGCTGTCTAAATCCTCAAGCTGAACAGTAAACTTCTTATCGTTTATAGCTTCCTCTACATTTTTCTTTAATGCTTGCTTTTCGATTTCATTTAGTTTGGAAATGACAGGCTCATCTTTTTTAATAAGATTATTGATGTGATCTGCGTCTACTCTTGCAAAAGAAATCTTTTCTTTTGAAGTTTCCAGCTTTTGAATCACGTGAGGGATAATTGGCGAATCTAAAATGAGAACTTCATACCCTTTATCTTTCGCTGATTGAATGTAAGAATGCTGCTCGTCTGCATTAGAAGCATAGATAACAATAAGATTTCCGTCTTTATCCGTCTGATTAGACCTGATTTTTTCCTCCAATTCATTCCACAAGAAATATTTTCCGTCAGTAGTAGGGTAGAGGGTAAATTTGTCAGATTTTTCAGCAAATTTATCTTCCGTTACAATTCCGTACTCGATTACTACTTTGATATCGTTCCATTTTTTTTCGTAATCCTCACGGTTTTCATTAATAAGAGATGACATTTTGTCGGCAACCTTTTTCGTAATGTAAGAAGATATTTTCTTCACAGCACCATCCGCCTGTAAATAAGAACGGGAAACATTCAACGGGATATCCGGTGAATCAATCACTCCGCGGAGAAGCATTAGGAAATCCGGAACGATACCTTTCACTTCATCCGTTACAAAAACCTGATTTTGATAGAGTTGTATTTTGTCTTTTTCAATATTTAAATTGTTGTTCAGCTTCGGGAAAAATAAGATTCCTGTAAGGTTGAAAGGATAATCAACATTTAAGTGAATATTGAATAAAGGCTCCTCAAACTGCATTGGGTACAATTCATGATAGAATTTCATGTAATCCTCATTCGTCAGTTCACTTGGCGCAATTGTCCATGCCGGGGTAGGATTATTAATGATATTGTCAACTTCTTCGGTTTCAGCAACAGCATCTTTCGGAGCATCTTCCGGTAAAGGCAGAGTATGAGTTCTTGTCCCGAATTTAATCGGAACAGGCATAAATTTGTTATATTTCAACAGTAATTCACGGATTTTGCTTTCTTCCAAAAATTCTAGAGAATCTTCTGCAATATGAAGAATAATTTCCGTTCCTCTGTCGGTTTTATCCGTTGTCTCTTCTAAAGTAAATTCAGGGCTTCCGTCGCAGATCCAGCGAACTGCAGTCTCATCTTTATAAGATTTAGTTAAAATTTCAACTTTTTCAGCTACCATAAAAGCTGAATAAAATCCAAGCCCGAAATGCCCGATAATTCCTGAATCTTTTGCCGTGTCCTTATATTTTTCCAAGAACTCTTCAGCTCCGGAAAAAGCCACCTGATTGATGTATTTTTCAACTTCTTCCCCCGTCATCCCGATTCCCTGATCGATGATATGAATCTTTTTACCCTCTTTATCAACCTTAACTTCAATTTTCGGGTTTCCGTACTCGGCTTCTGCTTCCCCGATGCTTGTAAGGTGCTTTAATTTTAAAGTAGCATCCGTTGCATTGGAGATTAATTCTCTTAAGAATATTTCGTGATCACTGTAAAGAAATTTTTTGATAAGCGGGAAAATATTTTCCACAGATACATTAATATTTCCTTTAGTCATAATATTGATAGTTTTAATTTTCTTCCATAGCTTTTTCAAAAAAAATACCGTTTGAAAGAAAGTGACATTTTGACATTTTTTTATTTAGAAATAAGAAATAAGAAATAAGAAATAAGAAATAAGAAATAAGAAATAAGAAATAAGAAATAAGAAATAAGAAATAAGAAATAAGAAATAAGAAATAGCTTAGTGATATAGTGTTTACAATTCTCTTTCTCCGGGGATGGTTAAATTTAAATACAAATCTCATAAACAAACCACAAGTATTTGTACAATCTGCAAGATAAAAAGAGATTGTTTTGTCACTTCGTTCCTCGCAATGACAAATAAAAAAGACAGCTGTAAAAAGCTGCCTTCAATATCTTAAAAATCAAAAACTTATTTGTTTTTCAATACTTCCTTGATTTTATTTTCCAGTTCTTCAGCAAGTTCAGGATTATCTTTCAATACATCTTTTACAGCATCACGCCCTTGTCCTAATTTCGTATCTTCGTAGCTGAACCATGAGCCGCTTTTCTTTACGATTCCCTGCTCTACAGCCTGGTCAAGGATTTCTCCTGTTTTAGATACTCCTTCACCGTACATGATATCAAATTCTGCTTGTTTGAAAGGTGGAGCTACTTTGTTTTTTACAATTTTCACTTTCACGCGGCTTCCGATCGCTTCATCACCATTTTTGATTGGCGCACTTGCTTTTCTGATGTCAACTCTTACAGAAGCGTAGAATTTCAACGCGTTACCTCCGGTAGTTGTTTCAGGATTTCCGAACATTACCCCGATTTTCTCCCTTAGCTGGTTGATGAAAATTACCGTACATTTTGTTCTTGAAATGGTCGCTGTTAATTTTCTCAGTGCCTGAGACATTAATCTCGCATGAAGTCCCATTTTGGAGTCTCCCATTTCCCCTTCTATTTCGGCTTTTGGAGTCAATGCTGCTACGGAGTCAATGACTACAATATCAATAGCTCCTGAGCGGATGAGGTTGTCGGCAATTTCCAAGGCCTGCTCACCGTTGTCAGGCTGAGAAATAATCAGGTTTTCCAGGTCAATTCCAAGCTTTGCGGCATAGGTTCTGTCGAAAGCGTGCTCTGCATCGATAAATGCTGCAATTCCGCCTGCTTTTTGAGCTTCTGCAATAGCGTGAAGGGTTAATGTCGTTTTACCTGAAGATTCCGGACCGTAGATTTCGATGATTCTTCCTCTCGGATAACCGCCCACTCCAAGGGCAATGTCAAGTCCTAAAGATCCTGAAGGAATCACCTCGATGGTATTGTCCACCGAATCATCTCCCAGTGTCATTACCGTTCCTTTTCCGTATGTTTTATCTAGTTTGTCAAGCACTAATGCAAGCGCTTTTTTCTTATCGTCTATATTACTCATCTGTTGTTTAAATAATTGATCAAAAATACGAAATTCTGCGCTCAAAAACTAATATTATTTACCTCTGGACACTGTTTTTATAGTTAAAAAAAATATAAATTTTTAAGCTAAATAAACCTTGAAGGTTTGAGTTGTTTTTAAAAAATATTTTTAATGAAAGTTGGAGTTTTGGGTGATTTTATGGTAATCGTTTAAAACCTTCATCTGATTTTTATTTCCTTTTTCAATTCTTGCTTTCCGGCTTACGATCTTATCATAAACTTTATTAATGATCCATTTGGTTGCCGGAAAAGCTTTTTTGTTGAAAACATCAGGAATCTGAAGCCTTTGACAAACATCATCGTCAAGCAGGAACCAGGTACAGCAGATGTGAAGATAGCGCAGATTTTTCCTCTGGAATGTATATTTTAAAATTGGGTTTTCTAAAGATTCATTAAGCAAAGAATGAGCAAGCAGTACAGAATCTTTATCCGCAGGAGGCTGGATGGATGTCCATAAATAAAAATACTCAGTAGCCTCTTTTTTATCGTTTGGAAGCAGTTTTTCAGGGATTCCCAAGAGATAACCGACATATTTCCAAAGGTGGAAAAGCCCTTTTTCTTCCTGTTCCGAAAAAGTATTTCCCAGCTTGTAGAGACTGTGCATAAATACCAGGCTGAATCCGATGTAAGTAGCCATCATATCCCAGGAATTAATGGGCTCACCCCAGCTTTCCGTATTCCAGCTTTTGTAATGTTTTTTAATGGAAAGTCTTGCGTATGAATGGATTAAACGTGTTTTTATCGCGAATTCATATCCTTTTTTGTGAGTTTTCAGGGCGTTATACCTTGTAACATTTACCCAAAAGTCGAGGGTTTCTGAAAGTCTTTTTACAGCTCCTTTTTTCAATGCTTCGGTGGCAATCAGCGGTTTGTTAAGGTAAGCATAATCATACCCGCCCATCAGGCAGTAATCACGAAGTGAGATAAGCGAATCAAGATTGCTCCTCATGCAGAGCTCTGCACCACTATTGATTAAGTTATAATCAAGCCATTCCGGGATTTCCTGGATTTGCAGAAATAATTTTTTTACACTTTCCGGAACTTCATCTGCTTCTGAAACTCCGTTTCTGATGTACTTTTCAATTTCTTTTGAAGCTTCATGGAATTTTTTGGTAAGGTAAACGTCTTTTACGACTTCATCACCTATTTCATCCACATGATAGTAATATAGAGAAAATTTTTCAAAATCTTTAAAGCCTACTTCCGCTCCTGAAAATTCGAGAAGCTGTTTTCCGTTGCCCTTTGTCCAAAAGTCTTTGAAATGCGGTGAATCCTTAAAGCGAGGTTGTAATGCGGCTTTTTCCATTAAGGATAAAAATACAAGTTTTACGCCGAAATACCGCTGTGAGATTTATCATTGACCTAAAGTCAGTGGTGAATTGTGAATTCACTTTGCTTGTCGATTTTTTAATAATTCACAATTGACCATTTACAATTCACGTTAGATCAGCCCCCATTCAAAAGCTTTTTTTAATAGCTCCTTGCTGTTTCTGGAGTTGGTTTTCGAAAGAATGTTTTTTCGGTGGGTACGAACAGTATGCTCAGATAAAACCAGCATTTTTGAAATCTCAGTACCCGAATAGCCTTTAGCGATGTGAGATAAAATTTCTTTCTCTCTTTTAGTTAAATGTATTTCAGAGAAGTTTTTATTTGACGGATTATTTTCAATCTTTATCTGGTAGAAGTCATTTCTCGGACCGATTCCTGAAATTAAAACCATACGTGGATTTTCTTTTGTAATATGGTTAATATTGGTATGAATATTAATGGATTGAACCAGATTTTTGTCTTCATCTTCCCACGTAAGAATCGCTTGATGATGGAATAGCTCATAATTTCCGGCCGCAGTTTTCATTCTGAAACAATAGCTGGGTTTAAGAAAAAGCTGATGCTCTTTCCCGATTTCCATTAAGATTTCTACGACTTTTTGCTCGGCTTTAGTAATAAATTCAATATCATCCGGGTGAACAAGATCAATCACTTCTTTCAAATTTTGGGGATATTCTTTTAGGCCATGAAGCTTGAGAATGTTTTTATGATGTTGAGAAAGCGTACTGTTGGTAAGGTTAAGCACATAATAATAAAACTCACCTATGGCAAACATTTCTCCGATAATCCTCTCAATAGGAGGGATATTTGAGATATGTTTATTCTCTCTGATCCCAAGATAAGTTTTCCAAACCTCAATTAAAGGATGTTTTTTTTTAAGGTCAGTCATGTTTAAGCTTTTGGCTAAAAATAACTAAAGTTTTTCTAAAAAATACTACAAAAGGGGGATTTTTTTATATCAAAAAAATTTTAAAATTTGTAATGACTAATAACCATGAAAATTCAATTCTGAATTATTCCATTTACTATTTTTTACCCGGAAAATAGAGAAAATACAATTATTATAGAACACATTGTTTATAATTTCCTGTTAGCTGTTTGAAAATAATAAGCTTGAATCCCTTACGATGGTAGGGAATTTATTGTTTTTACTTTTTGATAAGGGAGATTGTTTTTATCAAGAAATTCTAGCAGGTCGGTTTTATTATTAATTGAGAAAGCTCTTTTTTTTCCATTTTTCAGCTTTAAAAAAATAATTTCATTATTTCCGGTGATAAAGGCTTTGCCATATTTTCTGGAAAGACGTACGCCCCAGCCGCCAAAGTCAAAAATAGGATCTGTTTTTACAATCTGTATTTCCTGAATTTCGTTCCATTTGATTTTTGTGGTTTTAAAAGTGAAAGGAAAGAAACTGTATTCAAAGTAGCTTTGATTTAAGTTTAATTTTAAAAAAGAAAAAGTAAAAAGCACGATCAAAGGAGCCGCTATATACAGAACAATGAATGGAGACTCATTATCCTTAAAAAGAATAAATGATGCAACAATAGACTGAAAAATAAGAAGAATAACGAAAAGCTTCGGAAATCCGGATTTTTCCTGAAATGTTCTGTCTGACATGTTTAAAGTTTTAATAAAATTATGGAAAAAATAAAAACCTTCCAATCCCGGAAGGTTTTATTATTAATTGCTTATTACTGATTATTTATTACAAAGAAGCAGCGTGTACAAGCATATCAACTAGTTTGTTTGAGTAACCCATTTCGTTGTCATACCAAGAAACAAGTTTTACAAAATTTGGAGAAAGCATGATACCGGCATCTTTATCGAAGATTGAAGTTCTCTTATCTCCTACGAAATCCTGAGACACTACAGCATCTTCAGTGTATCCAAGGATGCCTTTCAATTCGCCTTCAGAAGCAGCTTTGATTGCAGCACATATTTCATCATAGGAAGTAGCTTTTTCTAATCTTACCGTTAAATCTACTACAGAAACGTCAACAGTTGGTACTCTGAAGGACATACCTGTTAGTTTTCCGTTCAAAGAAGGGATTACTTTGCCGACCGCTTTTGCAGCACCTGTAGAAGAAGGGATAATATTGTTTAAAGCAGCTCTGCCTCCTCTCCAGTCTTTCATTGAAGGACCGTCAACTGTCTTCTGAGTTGCTGTTGTGGCATGTACCGTCGTCATTAAACCTTCTACGATCCCGAAATTATCGTGGATTACTTTAGCTAATGGAGCTAAGCAGTTTGTTGTACAAGAAGCATTTGATAAGATTTTGATATCGTCAGTAAGCTCTTTGTGGTTTACCCCCATTACAAACATTGGAGTATCATCTTTGGAAGGAGCAGAAAGGATTACTTTCTTAGCACCTGCAGTAATATGTTTTGCGGCACTTTCTTTATCCAGGAATAAACCGGTAGATTCTACTACGTAATCAGCACCGATTTCGTTCCATTTTAGGTTGCTTGGGTCTCTTTCAGCAGTTACTCTAATTCTTTTTCCGTTTACTACAAGGTCATTACCTTCTACAGAAACCTCACCTGGGAAAATCCCGTGAACAGAGTCATATTTAAGCATGTAAGCCATGTATGTAGCATCGATAAGGTCATTGATTCCTACTACTTCGATGTTATCTCTTTCAGTCATTGCTCTGAAAACGAGACGTCCGATTCTACCAAACCCGTTGATACCCACTTTGATTGTTGACATAATAGTTTGTTTTAAATTATATTAAAATATTAGATTGCTAAAATTTCTGAGATCAGTAAAAGATCTTTATTGATTTCATTATGTTTTTTAATGGCTTCTTCGATTGGTGTATATACCAGATCATTGGAACGCATTCCTGCCATCACATTGGTCTGCCCGTTCATTAACCCGATTACAGCTCCGTAACCCAATCTGCTCGCCAGAACTCTGTCTGCACAGCTTGGAGAACCGCCTCTTTGGATATGTCCTAAGATTGTTACACGGATATCATAATCCGGGAACTCGTCTTTTGTTTCTTTGGCAAGATCATAGATGTTGCCTAATTTTTCACCTTCTGCCACTACAACAATGCTGGAAGCCTTTCCTGTTTTTTCAGCTTTTCTGAAATTCGCAAAAAGATCCTCCATGCTGTCTTTTTTCTCCGGAATCAAAATATCTAAAGCACCTGTAGCCAATCCGCTGTTTAAAGCAATAAAACCTGCATCACGGCCCATCACTTCCACAAAGAAAACCCTGTTGTGGGAAGTTGCCGTATCACGGATTTTGTCGATGGCATCCATCGCTGTGTTCAGGGCTGTATCATATCCGATTGTATTGTCTGTCCCGAAAATGTCATTGTCAATAGTCCCCGGAACCCCAATTACCCTGGTTCCGAATTCCTCGTTGAAGATTTTGGCTCCGGTAAAAGTTCCGTCTCCTCCGATACATACCAATCCGTCAATGCCTAATTTCTGACAATTTTCGTAAGCCTTCTGGCGGCCTTCCTTGGTTCTAAACTCCTGGGAACGGGCAGATTTCAAAATAGTTCCGCCCTGGTTGATTATATTTTTTACGGAACGTGGTCCCATTTTCAGGAAATCGCCGTGGATCAGGCCGTTGTAGCCTTCTCTTACTCCGTAGCATTCAATGTTATAGTAATTTGCGGTTCTTACTACCGCCCTTAATGCCGCATTCATACCGGGAGAATCACCTCCAGAAGTAAGAACTGCGATTTTTTTTACAGCACTCTCTTTCATCTAGTAAAAAATTTCGAACACAAATTTACAAAAACAAGTTCAGATAATGGTAGGAAGTTTATAGGAGATTTGAATATAAATGATTAAAAACTTCTAAAATTTGTCATTTTTAATACATTTACTTTTTTCTATCATAGATTATATAAGTAAAACATCAGCTTTTTTCAGTTAGGTATTTCCAATATCTTCTCGGAACATGTTGGATATGTAGTTTAAGATTTTTCCTCTCTACAATATTCGTCTTCGTGAAATACCTCTGCCAAAGAGATTGATAGTTCTTTTCCTGATCATGGAATTTCTCATGATATTTATTTAAATCAATTCTTTCATCAGGATAGAAAAAATCGCAGGTATTGAGATCATACAAAAGTCCGTAATTTCTTCTCAAATCATAAATCATCCATTTCTGATCCTGATAGCGGTCTTTAAAGTGTTTTCGAATGAGAGGAATGACATTAAAATCAGGAGCAATTTTAGCAAAAAAAACATCGTCCTGCATTTTTTCAAAACGTACAAAAGCGGTCATTCTATGTCGTTCACGATCAACAGATTTGCAAATTTTCGAAATCTTTAAAATATCACTATCCGCAAAATTCTGGAGAATATTTTCATCCGGATGCCGGATGGATTGCTTTACGGCAGACAGAATCAGGTTTTCCAGCTCGATATCTTCCGACAAGAAAACTTTCAGCAGTTGATGAATGCCTGATTTTCCGATATTTTGCTCTAATTTATTTAAAACCCTTTCAGATTTATCAATTTGAGTAATGACTTCATGGATTTCAGCAAAAATATTTTCCTGATGAAATCTTACCTTACTCATAATTTCCACGTCTTTATAACGGTATTCAAAAACTTCAAATATCGCAGTGAAAAGCCCGTCGAAACTGCCGTCGTAGAGTAGGGTGGTCATTTTTTTAATTTGAAAATGTGATAATTTGAAAATTAATTAATTGTTTTTGCTTTCAATCTGTCATTCTGACGAAGAAAGAATCTCAATACATCTTTTATTTTGATATAAATTCAACAAAGGGAAAACCTGTTTTTTGGTAGATACTTCACGCCATCACGATTCATTTCTGAATGGCAGTGTGAATCGTTTAAAAAAGCGTAAGCTGCTGCGAAAATTGATTATGAAACTTCGAAGAACTCCCGCCAATCAGCAATTTTTTCAAATTTTGATTGGTTAAATATTTCAGAAAGGCATTCCCAGCATTAAAATCAATAAAATATTTTGCACGGTTAACAGCCGTTCCTAATTTTGTTAAATGTTCTATATTCAAAACCTGAAAACGTCTTGCATTTACAATTTTCTGGGCCGTTTTTACTCCAATTCCCGGAATTCTTAAAATCATCTGATAATCTGCAGTTTGAAGATTAACCGGAAATTGATCAAGATGTCGTAAAGCCCAGCTTAATTTAGGGTCAACTTCCAAATCTAGAAACGGCATATTTGGGTCTAAAATTTCTTCTGCTTTAAAACCATAAAAACGCATCAGCCAATCCGACTGATATAAGCGGTTCTCTCTAAGCATAGGAACTTCCGTCGTCAAAGAAGGCAATCTTTTATCCTCCAAAACAGGAACATAACCAGAATAATAAACTCTTTTAAGATTGAAATTTTTGTAAAAATGATCGGCAACCTTAATGATCTGTAAATCATTTTCGTTGGTTGCGCCCACAATCATTTGGGTGGACTGGCCCGCCGGAGCAAATTTGGGAACTTTTCTGAAATTTTTTTTTTCATCCTTATATTGATCAATCCCTTTCTGAATATATTTCATCGGATTGAGCATATCCTGTCTGTTTTTTTCAGGAGCTAATAATTTCAGTCCGCTTTCGGTAGGAATTTCAAGGTTGATGGATAACCGGTCGGCGTACAAAGCAGCTTCCTGCATCAGTTCATCACTTGCTCCCGGAATAGATTTAAGATGAATATATCCGTTAAAATTCTCTTCTAAGCGTAATTTTTTCGCCACACGAACCAAGCGTTCCATAGTTGTGTCTGCATTTTTAAAAATTCCTGAGCTTAAAAATAAACCTTCAATATAATTTCTCCGGTAAAAATTAATGGTCAGATCAACAACTTCCTCAACGGTAAAAGCAGCTCTTTTAATATCATTTGAGCTTCTGGAAACGCAGTAAGCACAATCGTAAATGCAATGATTAGTCAAAAGAATTTTGAGGAGCGAGACACACCTCCCGTCTTCTGTATAGGTATGGCAAATCCCGCTCGGAGAACTGTCGCCCAAAGCGCCCTTTTTATTTTTTCTCGTACCACCACTTGACGAGCAGGAAACATCATATTTTGCCGCGTCAGCCAGGATTTCGAGTTTTTCTTTAAGGCGTTCAAAATTCATTTTATTACTTTAATCTATCATAAAAATGTTAAAAATCTACATATAAGCTTTGATATCTATCAAAGTAAAAACTTTTGTGACTTTTGTGGTTTAATTTTAAATTTATGTTCAAAATTAATTCCAAAATTGATAAAAATCAACATTTTTTGATTGAAGTTATCAACAGTTTAAAATGACAAAATTAGTATATTTACGCTCATTAATTTATGCGTATAGTTACAAAAACTGCGATCGCACTGATCTATTAAATATATTTTTATGAATCATAAACCCGTTGAAGGTTTTTCAAAACTGTCTAAACAAGGAAAAATCGACTGGCTTGTAAACGAATACCTTGAAGGTAACGAAGAATATCAACATACATTAAAGCAATATTGGAACGGAAACGCCGATTTACAGAGGCTTCATGATGAATTTTCGGAAAATACGATTTCCAATTTTTATATGCCTTACGGAATAGCACCGAATTTTTTAATTGACGGAAAACTATTCGCTCTTCCGATGGCTGTTGAAGAAAGTTCTGTAGTTGCGGCGGCTTCAAAAGCAGCGAAGTTTTGGATTGATAAAGGTGGTTTTAAAACAACAATTATCAACAACGAAAAACTAGGTCATACTCACTTTATTTTTAACGTTGAATCTCATAAGCTGCTTCATTTTTTTAATTTTAATTTAAAGAAAAAATTAATTGAATCTACAAATGATATCACTGCTAACATGAGAAATCGCGGCGGCGGAATTTTAGATATTAAATTGATAGATAAAACCGCTGAAATGCCGAATTACTACCAGTTGAAGGCGAGTTTCGATACTGTAGACTCAATGGGGGCGAATTTTATCAATTCTTGTTTGGAACAGTTTGGGAAAACGCTTAAGCAGGAAGTGGCAGTAAGTGAAGACTTTACACAGGAAGAGAAATATTCTTTACAGATTGTGATGAATATTCTTTCCAATTTTACTCCAGATTGTATTGTAAGAGCTGAGGTTTCTTGTAAAATTGAAGACTTAAAAGACGATAGCGGAATTTCTAATGAGGAATTTGCTTCAAAATTTAAGCAGGCTGTAACAATTGCTGAAATTGAACCTTTCCGTGCAACGACTCACAATAAAGGAATTATGAATGGAGTAGATGCTGTTGTTATTGCAACGGGGAACGACTTCAGAGCAACCGAGGCCTGCGCTCATGCTTATGCAGCAAGAAACGGAAAATATTCTTCTTTAACGCACTGTACGACAGACAATGGGATTTTCAGATTTTGGATCGATCTTCCGATTTCTGTGGGAGTTGTGGGTGGTTTAACGAATCTTCACCCTTTGGTAAAATTCTCTCTGGCACTTCTTGGAAAGCCTTCTGCTCAGGAATTGATGAGTATTTTGGCGGTTTCCGGTTTAGCACAGAATTTTGGAGCATTGCGTTCTTTGGTAACAACAGGAATTCAAAAAGGGCACATGAAAATGCATTTACTGAATATTTTGAACCAAATGGGAGCAACAGAAGAAGAAAAGCAGCATTTTGTGACCTATTTTAAGGATAAAACAGTGAGCCATCACGAAGTTATAAATGAGTTTAAGAGATTGAGAGGTCAATAATGTTGGGAATTATTGTATCAGCTTTTATGTTAGTTTTCGGAATTTTTCTGAAAGTAACTAAAAATCCAGGTTTTGCTCAGAATAAAAGATTTGCTTGGATTTTCATTGCAATCGGAGCAATATCATTAATATTTAAGATTTTAAACTATAAATGAAAACAATTACTTTAGTTTTTGGTGCAGTTTACGGAATGTTATCCGTTATTTTAGGTGCATTCGGGGCGCACGCTTTAAAGAAAATTTTATCTGTTGAAAGGCTGGAAAGCTTCGAAACAGGAGTGAGATATCAGATGTATGCTGCTTTCTTTTTGCTGATTATCGGCTACATTTTAAAATTTGAAACTTCAACGGAAAAATGGACTTCCATTTTAATGATTGTGGGAACATTTCTGTTTTCTATAAGTATTTATTTTTTAAGTCTTCAGGATTATTTGGGTACAAACCTGAAGTTTTTAGGACCAATCACGCCGCTTGGAGGTTTGTTGATGATCCTAAGCTGGGGAATCCTGATTCTTTATTTTGCTAAAAACAAAATTTAAAATAAAACCTTCAACAAGCTCTGGCTGAAACTATTAGAGCAATAACGCGTAGTATTAGTAATTTCATGCCGGAGGGAGCGAAGCATTTAAAAAAGATTATTTTCATCTTCAATTTTTACTGGAAAAGACATTAATATTAGTAAAGCGAAAAATATTACAAGCAAATGATGATCACAATTTTAAAAATAAATTAAGATGAAAATCAATCGAAGAAGACGACTTATCCAAACATTTAATCTTCTGGATCAGCCGATAAGATTTAATCCTTTTGTATTCAGTCGTATTTTTTTTATGTGGGCTTTTACAGGCTTAGTTGGTGGAATTATTGCCGGACTTTACTGGATTGTTCTCGAATATTTTACAGAATTTTTAGCCGAATTTCAGGGTTGGATGGTGATTCTGACGATGGCAATTTGCGGTTTGTTGGCGGGATTAGTGATTCACTTCATCGGAGATCCGGGGGAAATTCATTTAATTGTAAATAATATTCGATTTAATAAAGGAAAATTAGAACCAAAAAATAATCCTTCTATGATTTTATCATCGCTTTTTTGCGTGGCTTCGGGCGGAAGTTTAGGCCCGGAAGCGCCTTTGGTTCAGGTGACAGGTTCTACAGGTACTTATCTTGGAAAATTATTCAGATTAAAAGGTGAAGAATTACGCTCTTTAAGCATTGCAGGAATGGCTTCTGGTTTTACTGCTCTTTTCGGAGCTCCGCTTGGTGAAAGTTTGTTTTCCTTAGAAATTCTACATCATAAACACGCAGTTGAATATTATAAAGCGATTATTCCATCGTTGGTGGCGAGCTGTTTCAGTTATCTGATGTTTGCATTGATTATCCATTTGGGAATTGGAGCGACTTGGGACTTGAAAGCATATCATTACACCGGAATTTATGATTTTGCATATGCAACAGCTTTTGGAATTGTCGGTACTTTATTTGGCTGGATTTTCATTTTTGTAGTAAAATTTTTCAAGAAAGTTTTTGAATACAGGAAATTTCCGATTTACATTAAAACTTTAACGGGCGGAATTGTTTTAGGAATCATTGCCTTCTATTTTCCGATTACAAGATATTTTGGACATAATGAAATCAATCAATTAATCAACGGGAATTTTGCATTGAATTTTTTAATTATCATTTTGATTTTTAAAATTTTAGCTATCGCTATTACCGTAACTTCGGGTTGGAGAGGAGGTTTTATCATTCCGCTTTTCTTTGTGGGAACGACTTTGGGCTTAATTATTCATAGTTTATTTCCAATCGTAGATACAACGTTAGCAATTGTGAGTTGTATGGGTGCAATTAATGCCTGTGTTACTAGAACTCCGATGAGTACGACCATTATTTTGGGGACTTTAACGGGCTTTACATACTTCGTTCCGATACTTTTTGCAAGCTTAACAGGTTATTTTCTGGCTCCGAAAATTCCGTTTATCGGTTCACAATCTGAAAAATTATCCGAAGAATAATGCAAATTTCATAGATATGTTAAAAATCAATTCGGCCGGGGTTTAAATTTTAAGTCAATAAACTTGAACTTCCATGTCTTTTTATTAAATTTGTCAACCTTTAAATTTTAAAATAAAATAATAAAAATAATATGAATCTTCACGAGTATCAATCAAAAGAGATTTTATCAAAGTATGGAGTGGCTATCCAACGTGGTTTCGTTGCAAACAACGTAGATGAAGCTATAGCTGCTGCTGAAAAACTAACTGCTGAAACTGGCGCTCAAGGGTGGGTAGTGAAAGCTCAGATCCATGCAGGAGGACGTGGTAAAGGTGGGGGTGTAAAGTTCTCTCCAAACATGGATAAGCTTAAAGAAAACGCTCAGAATATCATCGGAATGCAGCTGGTAACTCCACAAACTTCTGCTGAAGGTAAAAAAGTAAACTCTGTTTTGATTGCTGAGGATGTATATTATCCGGGTGAGACTGAAACTAAAGAATTTTATGTTTCTATCCTTTTAGACAGAGCTGAAGGTAAAAATACAATTGTATATTCTACTGAAGGAGGTATGGATATTGAGCACGTTGCTGAGGTAACTCCTCATTTGATCCACAAAGAGATCATTGATCCGGCTTTAGGTCTCCAAGGTTTCCAGGCTAGAAAGATTGCTTTCAATCTAGGTCTTGAGGGAAATGCTTTCAAAGAATTTGTAAAATTCATTGGTTCTCTTTACAATGCGTATACCGGAATTGATGCTTCTCTTTTCGAAATCAACCCAGTATTGAAAACTTCTGATAACAAAATTATCGCGGTAGATGCTAAAGTAACTTTGGATGACAACTCATTGTTCCGTCACAAAGATTTAGCTGAGCTTAGAGATACAAGAGAAGAAGACCCAATGGATGTTGAAGCTGGTGAAGCTGGTCTTAACTTTGTAAAACTGGACGGTAACGTTGCTTGTATGGTAAACGGAGCTGGTCTTGCAATGGCGACGATGGATATCATCAAACTATCTGGTGGTAATCCTGCAAACTTCTTAGACGTTGGTGGAACTGCTGATGCTCAGAGAGTACAGACAGCTTTTGGAATCATCTTGAGAGATCCAAACGTAAAAGCAATTTTAATTAACATCTTTGGAGGTATCGTAAGATGTGACAGAGTTGCTCAAGGAGTTGTAGATGCTTATAAAGCGATGGGTAGCCTTCCTGTTCCATTAATTGTAAGATTACAGGGAACTAACGCTGTTGAAGCTAAAAAATTAATCGACGAGTCTGGTCTTCCGGTTCATTCTGCAATTACTTTAGAAGAAGCTGCAAACAAGGTAAAAGAGGTTTTAGCTTAATTTAAAATTTTCACATAAAAATTAAGAGGCTGTCTCAAAAGTATGCCCTCTCACGGAATCGTGTCTGACAAATTTTGTCATTTGGGAGATTCTCAGAGCATTAGTTTACCTTTTGAGACAGCCTCTTTTGTTTTCTCCAAACATGATTTTTATTTATCCGTGTTGAGAGGGTTTTCCCCATTAGTAATACTTATGCTTGTTGGTGTTATCAGATGAATTCCTTCTTTATCCAAGCGTTGTTTTATTTTTAATAAGGCTTCACTTTTTACATAAACCATATTAGCCCCCATAGCCAGCCAGAATTTTGCCTGAAGGGTGAATACTCCTTGTTTCAGGTCGTTGAAGATTACTTCTGCTGCATCCAGCCTGTCCGCATTTTCTATTCCTTTGATGACTTCCATGATGCCTTGTTGAGCTTTAGTGATATCTTCGTCAGCGGGAATTTCAAAATTAAGGATAATTCTTCGTTGAGGTGATGAGGTAATATTGGAGAAAGGTGCATTGAATATCACCTGATTGGGGATGTATACTTTTTTACCGTCATCTGTAATGATTTTTGTGGTTAAAAATCCAATTTCGGAGACCGTCCCAGAGTTTGTACCGATAATGATATAATCTCCTATTTTGAAAGCTTTATCAATCCCAATGAGCATTCCTGAAAAAATACTCGAAACCAGATCTTTCAGGGCCACACCGGCGATAACCCCCGCAACTCCCAAGCTTCCTATAAACTTCCAAAGGAACCCACTTAGTCCCATAATTTCCAAGACAATGAAAGTTCCCATAAGCATAATTAGAAATCTGAAAATACTGATAAGAGTAACTACAGAACTTTCTTTACTTTTTGGTAAAAATTTGTGGAATATTTTTACGGCAATCTGGCTTAAATATTTACTGGTGATAAGGAAAAAAGAAAAAACAAGTATCCCGACAATCAACTTTGGCGTAAACTCGGCGAATTTCACATACCAGTTTTCCAAAACCCGATAGACAACATCAAAGTAATTCAGGCTATTATTTTGCATAGAGTGATTTTTATAGATAGATTATTTTAAAAAATTTTTTAAACAAAAATTTTGCCAGTTTCAAAAAAGTCTTTTGAAACGGCTACAGACCGTTTATTATTAATTATTTATCCGTAGAGAAAAATAGGGCTAATTATGACTTTATCACTTACCCCGCTTTTACAGGAAGAAACTTCAATGAAATTTGAGAGTGTTGGATTCTCTTCAATTAGTTTATTCATACAAAATAACAACACCTGTTAATTGGAAACACGGGATAATGTCATTGTTTTTCAAGTTATCTCTACCAGAAGATGCAAGAAAAATTTTCCCTAAAGGAGTGACAGAAATAAAGCAGTATCTAAAATATACACCTCAACCGAATATATAATTTATTTAATTTTTTATAGTTTAGTTTTAATTTGTAAGAAAAGCGTCGCAGAATTTCTGTGACGCTTTCGATTTTATACGTGTATGTATATGTGAAGTGATTGTTATTTTACATCATTCACCACTTGTTTTGCTTTTGAAGTTGGCAGATAAATACTAAATCCAAGGTTGAAAGTAATGTTGGATGTTAAGCCAGTGTTTCCAAAACCTGTTACACCTGCATATTTTACTAAACCTTCTAAACCGATATTTGGGGTAATGAAGTAAGAATAACCAGGACCTACACCAAAGTCAAGACCTGTTGTAGAGTTACCTCCTTTGCTGATAGAATAACCACCAACACCTAAGTTACCTTCAAAAAACCATCTGCCGTGTTTTAGTAAGCTATCTACACCTTGCTCCCCTGGGGAAAGATAATAACGACCCAATGCACCAACACCATAATCAAATCTTGTGTTTGAATCATTAGAAGATTTACCAATACCTAGGTTAACATATCCTCCAACCGCTACATTATCTTTAATGAAATATGCCCCTTTAGGCTGAAGATTAATTTGATATCCACCTCCTGTATTTAAACCGAAGCTACTTGCTACTAAACTGCTTCCAACCATCCAGTTACCCTTCTGAATCTGTGCATTCATAGTTGTAGCTAATCCTGCTACAGCAAATATTCCTGTTAAAATTAGTTTTTTCATAATTTATTTTTTTAATAATTAATGTTTATCAGTCTAAGCAGAGGGGGAACAATAAATGTGCCATACTACTATGACGCTTGTTGAATTTCCATGAAAATTGTTAATTGTTGAAAAATATTATTCTTTTTAAGAAAAATTACAGTTAATAATATAAAAAAAATTAAATAAATATTAAAATAATAGAAGTTGTAATGCCAATAATAGTGAAAATCATACCTCTTTTAAAAGCTTTTGTTTTTGGGTTGAACATCCAGAAACTTGATATGACAAAAAAGAACAATGATATGCCAAAAAAGGCATTTAAGGGTGACAGTGTGTCTTTTGACTGGGCCTTATGCAGTTTTGTCATTTTATCTAAAACAAAAGGAAGCTCTTTTTTTGAATATTTTGCCTGACCGGTTGCTGCATCATAAGTTCCTTGTTTGAATATTAACATTGTGCCTTCCGTTTTTTCGATCTCAAGGTTTTTTATTTTTAATTCTTTTCCTAATTCCTTTTCAGAAAGGTTTTTATCGATTACTTTATCATACTTTTTCTCATTTTTTAAAAAATCTGTGTCTCTGTAAATGAGCAGGATACCACTCAGTGAATAGACTGCCATAATTCCTGCAAGAAAATATCCCAGGTAGCGGTGGGTTATTCTCATAAAACTCCGTGTGTCCTTGATTTTATCCATATCTTATTTGTTTGTTTAAAGATTCAAAAGTGGAAATCGCAAAATTGCAATTCCCACTTTATGAAGAAACTAATTAATATTAATTTTTTAAAGTTTATAAGTCAGTGTGAAATAATAATTTCTAGGTGTAATAGGGTTTACAGAATAGTTTTCGTGAACGTTGTAGTTTACCACACCAAACAGGTTTCCTACTTTACCCTGGATTATGAATTTTTTCCATTCGTAGCCAGCACTTAGATCGACCGTTACAAAACCATCAACATCGATCATTCTTGTTGCCTGTGTTTGACCTTTTACGTCATTCCATCCTGCTTTTCTGTCTCCGGTATAAAATGCGGTTACTCCGAATTTTAATCCTTTAGCAAAATTTGTAAATGTATAGAAAGCTGATGCATTTGCAGTTACAGCAGGAGTTCTTACTAATCTTTGATCCTCTACAAAACCATTATCAGGAGTTTTTGTATAAACAGAATTGTTGTAAGAAACACCTCCAATTAAAGAAAGGTTAGTAAGTGGATTTCCTGTAATGTCTAGCTCTACACCGCGGCTTCTTACTGCTCCGGCATAAACTTTTCGGGTAGAGTCTCCTGTTGGGTTATTGATAGGAGTTGTGTAAGTATTATTGTTATTAATCTGGTAGGCGGTTAAATTAACAGCAATTGCATTATTCCATAAATTCTTTTTAACACCCACTTCATATTGATCTACTGTGGATGGTTTTAGGGCAGAATTATTATCAAAATCAAAACCTGCATTTGGCACAAAAGAATTGGTGTAAGTAGCAAATATAGAAAGGTTTTCATTTGGATTATAGATTAAGCCAACTTTTGGGGAAAAGGCATGATCCTCTGTTTTTGCACTTGTAGCTGCAATAAAATTATTCGGTAAGAATATCTTATCACTAGATTCTCCATTCGTTAAATATGAAAAACGAACTCCCGCTAATAATTTTAATGATTTTGTTAATTCGGCTAAATCCTGTACATAAACGCCCACTCTTCTTGTCGGGATTCTTCTTCTGTAAGTTTTTTCTGCAGTAGGCATGGGGTCATCATTTGTCCATGTCGAAGGGTCATTCAAAAGGAAGTTTCCTAATGTAGTTACACTGATTTTAAAAGTGTAGGCATCGGCCTGTCCGAAATCTCCATCAGTTCCAATTAAGATCTTGTGGTTGACGTTTCCAATTTTAAATTCGCCATTCAGGTTTATCTGTAATGAAGTATAATTTTGTTCATTATAAGTTCTTCCTACAGGTCTTTTCCAACTGGCATTCATGTTTGGTGAAGTGTAACCCCATTGAACCCTTTCCGTAGAAAAATAATCTTTTGTGTAATTCTGGTAAGAAGCAACTGCATTTAAAGACCAGCTGTTATTAAATTGATGATTTAAAATAACATCAGCGGTTGCCTGCTGGTTGGTTTGATACTGCCAGTCTGTCCCTAAGAATTGGTTTCTTCCAATTTCTGTAGCTAACCTGGAAACTCCTGTTGAATTATCTGTAACACTTCCGATTCCGAAATCTGGCGTGAAAGTATGGTATAAATAATCTCCTTCTACAATCAATTGAGTTTTTTCGCTAAGATTAAACGCAAAAGAAGGATTGAAATAATTCTTTTTAGATTGTACCAGATCTCTGAAGCTTTCAGCATATTCATAAGCTCCGTTTATCCTAAAAGCAATATTTTTTGATAAAGGCCCATAAATATCTACGGTCGGTTTGTAAGAATTCCAGCTTCCCGCACTAAATCCCACTGCACCACCAAACTCAAATCTTGGTTTTTTTGTGATTAAGTTTACAATTCCTCCTGGGCCTACATTACCATATAGCATGGCATTGGCTCCTTTAAGAACTTCAACTCGTTCTAATCCTGAAACCTCCGGGAAAACCCCACTGTTTACTTTTGCTCCGTTTTTAAAAATATTATCATTTCCGAAAGTAAAACCACGACCTCCGAAACTATCCTGAGAACCACCTCTTGCAGAAGTCAGATAGATACCATTCACATTTTTAATTACATCACTTAGTTGTTTCGCCTGTTGCTGCTCAATAATCTCATGGGTTACAATTGCAATGGGCTGAGGGGTTTCCATCACCGTAAGGTTCGATTTGGTAGACATTGGCCTTGCCTTATTTGGGTTTCCGGTTTTATGAAGGTTGACGTCCTCAATGGTCTGAACTCTTACAGTGTCAGCTTCGATGTCTTTTAATTGTGCCCCCAGGGATACGGCTGTGAATAATAATCCTAAGGTAACTAGCTGCTTTTTCATTGTAGTTTATTATTTAGAGTGGTTTTAAATAAAGTGCAAAAGTATATTATTATTTAGAATTAATAAAAATTAATAAATGATATTTGTCATTTATTGATTTTATTTTTTAAAAACAATCCTAGTCTTTTAAAGTCTGGTTCTTGTTTTATAAATATCTTTAACAAAAAATAAAACTATGCAATTGGTAAAAGTTGGTCTTTGTGCATTTGGGATGAGCGGGAAAGTTTTTCATGCTCCGTTCTTAAAGGAACATCCGGGTTTCTTCATCTCTGCTGTTGTTGAAAGAAGCAGGGAAGAGTCAAAAGAAAAATATCCGGAAGCGACCATTTATCGCTCTGTAGCAGAAATGCTGGGAAATGTGGATATTGAACTCGTAGTGGTGAATACTCCCGTTCAGACTCATTTTGAATATGCAAAAATGGCTCTGGAGGCGGGAAAGAATGTGATTGTTGAAAAACCTTTTACAGTCAATGTTTCTGAAGCTGAGGAATTGGTCAGGCTTGCAGAAGACAAAGGCTTGTTTTTAAGCGTGTATCAAAACAGGAGATTCGACCGCGATTATCTTCAGGTTCAAAAAATCATGAATGAAGGAAAATTAGGAAACATCAAAGAAGCTGAAATCCGTTTCGACAGATTCCGGACGGAGCCAAGCGGAAAAGCTCATAAAGAGAATCCGCAAGCTACAGGTTCTGGTTCGCTTCATGATTTGGGAGCGCATTTGGTAGATCAGGCGGTGCAGTATTTTGGGTTCCCGGAGAAGTTGTTTGCAGATGTATTTTCAATGAAGGGAAAACAATTCGCTAATGATTATTTTGAAATTATTTTATTTTATCCTAATGATTTGCGGGTTAGGTTAAAATCTTCCGTTTTTACTAAGGAAGCGCATTTTGCTTACAATATTCATGGAGAAAAAGGAAGTTTCCTGCAGGAAAGAACAGATAATCAGGAAAATGAACTGGCAGCAGGAGCTATTCCAGAATATGGAAAGAAATGGACTCAGCCATTACAGGAAACCGACGGAATCCTCAATTTTTTAAATGAAAATAATGAAACCGAAAGAATCCTTACATCCAGTGACCCCGGAAATTATATGAATTATTACCAGCAGATTTATGAATTTATTGTTTTTGGATATGCATTACCTTCACCTGCGGAAGAAATTATTAAAAACATGAGAATCATCGATGCAGCTGTAGAAAGCTCAAATGCTCAAAAAGTTATAAACCTTATTTAGTTATAAGTTATAAATTATTAGTTATGAGTCGAGGATGTTAAACTCATAACTAATAATTTATAACTTATAACTCTTTTTACCCTTCTCCCAAAATCTCCTGCAGTTCCAGCCATCTCATTTCATGATTTTCCAGCTTTTCGGAAATGTTTTCTAAATCGGCAGATAGTTTTGAAATCTTTTCATAATCTGCTTCATTATTAAGCTGGTCAAGAATTTTTGCTCTTTGATCTTCGAATTCAGGCATTTCTTTTTCTATAGTTTCCAGCTCCCTTTGCTCTTTAAAGGAAAGTTTTTTCTTTTTTGTGAAACTTTGAAATTGGGTTGTACTTTCAGCAGACCCTTTTATAGGCTCAGCTTTTTGGCTAGTTGATTTTTCCAAAGACTCTTCACGGCTTTTTGCTTCACGATATTCGGAGAAATTTCCTACAAAATCTTTAATTTTCCCTTCGCCTTCAAAAGCCAGGATATGATCGACAATTCTGTCCATAAAATATCTGTCGTGGGAAACGATGATTATTGAACCCTGAAATTGCTGCAGGAAGTTTTCAAGAACCGTTAAAGTCGGGAGATCCAGATCGTTTGTAGGCTCATCAAAAATCAAAAAGTTTGGGTTTTGATATAAAATATACATCAGATGCAGCCTCCTTTTTTCACCGCCGGAAAGCTTGGAAATAGGAGAGTACTGTGTCTGATCATCAAACAAAAATAATCTCAAAAACTGTGATGCAGAAAGACTTTTCCCATTAGCTAAAGGGTAAAATTCCGCAACTTCTTTTATGAAATCAATTACCCTTTCATCTTCCTTGTATTGCAGACCTTTTTGTGAAAAATACCCGAAATGAATGGTTTCTCCGGTTTCAATCTCACCATTGTCAGCCTTTTCAAATCCTTGAATAATATTTAATAAAGTAGATTTTCCCACACCGTTTTTTCCTACAATTCCTATTTTTTCGCCTCTTTGAAAAGAATAGCTGAAATCTTTTAATAAAACCTTATTTCCAAAACTTTTGTCAATGTGTTTAAGCTCAAGAATTTTGTTTCCCAGTCTTTTCATTTCAAAGTCAAGCTCCAAACCTTGTTTTCTGGTATCGGTTTTGGCTACTTTTTCTGTTTCGTAAAAAGCATCAATTCGAGATTTTGATTTTGTAGTTCTTGCTTTAGGTTGTCTCCGCATCCATTCCAATTCTTTTCTGTAGAGATTGTTGGCTTTATCAATCGTGGCATTCAGGTTATCTTCACGAATCATTTTATTTTCAAGATAAGTCGCATATGAACCATTGTGAACATACAGATTTTTATCTTCCATTTCCCAGATGATATCGCATACGCTGTCAAGGAAATATCTGTCGTGGGTTACAAGCAGCAGCGTGATTTTTGCTTTACTTAGATAATTTTCTAACCATTCCACCATTTCCACATCAAGGTGGTTGGTAGGTTCGTCCATGATTAATAAAGTATGACGATGTTCTGCCCGGGTTTCTGTCAGCAATTTTGCCAGCGCCACACGTTTGATTTGTCCTCCGGAAAGGGTTCCCATTTTTGCTTCAAGATCGGTGATTTTTAGCTGGGAAAGAATCTGCTTCATTTCATTTTCCAGATCCCATGCTTTATGGGCTTCCATTTCCAGAAGGGCTTTTTCAATAAAATCATTATCTGTGGAGTGAAGTGACTGATGGTAATTTTTCAAAGCCATGATAGGTGCAGAATCCAGTGTCATCATGAATTCGTCAATAGTGAGATTGGGATCAAAATCAATTTCCTGATCAAACAAAACTACCTGTATATCTTTATTGATGTTTACCAGTCCGCTGTCCGCAATTTCCTTACCCATAAGTATTTTCAAAAGGGTAGATTTTCCGCTTCCGTTTTTGGCTACAATGGCAATTTTATCCCCTTCATTTACATGAAAAGAAACATTTTCGAACAAAATTTTAATGCCATAAGATTTCGTAAGATTTTCAGCAGAAACGTAATTCATTATGATATAGTGCTTGATTTAAATTAAGCCGCAAAATTACAAAATTGTATCAATAAAAATTTTGATAAAAATCGTATTAATTAAGCGTTTTTACCGAAGTGTTGAAAAATTGAAGTAATCATCAATTTATTGTTGCTTTAAATTATTATTTATTAAATAGTATTTTCTGTTTCAAATTTCCATAAAAACAGATATTTGTTTGTGTTTTATGTATTTTGTATTATTTTTTGATGTAGCTTTATAATAGATTATTTAAAAATTAAAACTATGATACAAATTAACTTTTGGGCTATTCTAGTAGCCGCTCTTATTCCTTTATTTATTGGATTTATCTGGTATCATCCTAAAGTTTTCGGGAGAGTCTGGATGCAGGAAGCCGGATTAACGGACGATAAAATGAAAGGATCAATGATCGGGGTTTTCATTTTTTCAATTATTTTATCAGCTTTGATGGCTTTTTTTCTACAAATGGTCACTATACACCAGTTTGGGGCGATGGGAATGATCGGAGGTGATGAAATGAATGCCAAAGAATCTTACAACGCATTTATGAAAGACTATGGGATGGCTTACAGGTCATTTGGCCATGGAGCTTTGCATTCATTTATGGCAGGGGTTTTCTTTGTATTTCCAATGATCGCGATCAATGCCATGTTTGAAAGGAAATCCTGGAAATACACGATGATTAATACCGCGTATTGGACGATCACAATTACAATCATGGGTGGGATTATCTGTGGTTGGTATGCTGCAGATGGTTTCCATTGGGTGACACAAAAATAATTTTAACATTTTAAAAGATAAAGGCTACATTTGCGTGGCCTTTTTATGTCAAATATTTTAAAAATATACAGTTCTGCTTCGGATTTGCCCAAAGAGTGGAACACTGTGGTTGGAAATCATAACATTATGCTTTCCAGAGAATATTTTCACGTTCTCGAAGTTTCAAAACCTGAAAATATGGAGTGTTATTTCATGGGATTTTTTCAGGATAATGAACTGATCGGCGGAGCTTTGTTTCAATATCTGCTTTTCCTTCGGCATAAAACTTTTCAAAAAAATGAATTTTCCTGCAGTATCAGAAATTTTGCGGCAAAGCAATTCAGCAAAGATGTGATGATTTTGGGAAACAATATGCTGACGGGGCAAAACGGGTTTTATTTTAATGCAGATAAAATTACTCTCGAAAAAGTAATTCCGCTTCTGAATGAGGCTGTTTGTAAAATGCAGAAAGAAATCAGAAAAACCTCCTTGATAATTTATAAAGATTATCAATCAAATTTTATTGAATACTTTAAGGATAAAAAGCATCAACCTTATTTTAGATTCTCTGTCCAGCCAACCATGATTCTGAAGATAATGCCGTATTGGAAGTTTTTTGAAGATTATATCAATAATTTTTCTACAAAATATCGTACCAGAGCCAAATCTGCAAAGAAAAAGCTGTACGGGGTGGAGAAAATGGAACTAGATATTTTGACGATAAGAAATTTCCGTAAAGAAATGAATTTTCTTTATCAGAATGTTGCTGAGAATGCACCTTTTAACACTTTTTTTCTTGCAGAAAATCACTTTGAAAGCATGAAGGAAAATCTAAAAGATAAGTTTAAAGTTTTCGGATATTTTTCAGACCAGAAATTAATTGGTTTTTATACTTTAATTTTAAATAATGAAGATATTGATACTTATTTTTTAGGATACAATAAAGAGCTTCAGAAAGAAAAACAGCTGTACCTGAATATGCTTTTGGATATGGTAGAGTTTTCTATTAATAATCAGTTTAAAAGAATTATTTTCGGACGGACAGCTTTAGAAATAAAATCAACCATCGGCGCAGAACCGGTTAGAATTTTTGGATTAATTAAGCATAATAATTTCATTATTAATTCATTAGTGGAAAATATATTTCCGTCACTTTCCCCAAAAATAGACTGGATTCAGCGAAAACCGTTTAAATAGTTTTTAATCAAATGCTACAAATGTTCACGAATTCCCACAAAGCTTTTTATCAATAGGAACGGGCTTTAGCCCGTTTAATAAATTAAAAGTGTCAATCGGTTTTAGTCAAAATTTGAAAATTAATAAGTATCAATATCCGTAAAAATTTGAAAAATCTGCTGGAAGAAAAATCAATCCAAAGTCAATCTCTTCAAAGACCAGGAGCTGCCATTATAAATATCCAAATCTACTTTCGTATTGATTCCGTGCACAATTCCGTTTTCCGTAAACTGCCAGAAATCCCAGCTGTCTTCGGGTGAGGGAGCCGGAACATCATTGTAGTTGGCCAGCCAGAGAGGGTAATCATCAAATTCGCCCTTCAGAAAATCTTTATAATAATGATAATAGGTGTAAATAATAGGCTTTTCACCATACGTTTTCTCCACAATTTTACACCAGACTTTTAAATCTTCTATTAGTTTTTTATTCGTTTTGCGCTTAGGAATTTTTTCAATATCTAAAATCGGCCGCAGGTCACCGCTTTCCAGCTTTACATTTTCCAGAAAGTTATTGGCCTGAACCACCGGATCTTCATCTGCCCTGTAAAAATGATAGGCACCGCGAATTAATTCATGCTTTTTTGCCTGTTCCCAAAATTCATCAAAATGCTTATCTGCACTGCAGTTTCCCATGGTTGAACGCATGACAACAAATTCCAGCGGTATGGTTTTGTTTCCGATGCTCAGGCTGTCCCAGCTGATATCTTCCTTGTTTTGATAATGAGAAATGTCGAAACCATATGTTTTATCAAGATTGTCAGACAGGATTTTCTGTATTCTTAAGGCTTCAATTTCGGAGTTGTGAAGCTTTTTATGCTTGAATTTATTAAAGTATAGGGCATAGTAATAGCTAACAGACTGCTTAAGGTACAACCCTGTTCCAATCAAAGCAATAATTAAAATGGCCAATACCACTTTCCGACGTAAAAAATAGTTCTTTCGTCTGTTCTGATGGATCTTTTTGAG
The DNA here is from genome assembly GCF_900156075.1 of Chryseobacterium sp. RU37D. Classification (GTDB taxonomy): domain Bacteria; phylum Bacteroidota; class Bacteroidia; order Flavobacteriales; family Weeksellaceae; genus Chryseobacterium. The sequence goes on from NZ_FTMM01000007.1 coordinate 30,774, forward strand.
GTTTTTTTTGCTATACTTTTTAGGTGTCATAAAGTTTTGCAAAACTAACTTTTTTCACTTCTAAATGCTAAATAAAATCAGTAAATTTGTGTACTATGGAAACACGCGAAAAAATTATCATCATAGGGGGAGGTTTTGCGGGACTACAGCTTGCAAAAAAATTGAACAATAAGAATAAAAAGGTCATTGTTCTGGACAGGGTAAACCACCATATGTTTCAACCTCTTTTCTACCAGGTCGCGTGTGGAAGGATTGAACCTTCTAATATATCTTTCCCGTTCAGGAAGATTTTCCAGCGTTCCAGAAATATCCAGTTTCGTCTCACGGAAGCCAAAGAAATTGATACGGTAAACAATAAGATCATTACCGATGAAGCAGACTTCAGTTATGATAAGTTGATCATCGCAACAGGCTGTAAAACTAATTTTTTTGGAAATAAAGATCTTGAAGGAAGAGCTTTCGGGATGAAAAATACCCAAGAGGCAATCAGTATCAGAAATCATGTTTTAATGACCTTCGAAAAGCTGATCATCGAAAAAAGCCGCAGCGATGATGGAAACTGGAATATTGTAATTGTAGGAAGCGGACCCACGGGAGTAGAGCTGGCCGGAGCCTTCGCGGAAATGAAGAAAGAAATTCTTCCGAGGGATTATCCTTACATGAATTTTGATCACCTTAATATTATTCTCGTAAGCTCCACAGAAAAACCTTTAGCAGTTATGAGCCCTGAAGCTCAGGAGAAATCTGAAAAATATTTAAAAGACTTAGGTGTAACTTTTTTAAGCCGGGAATACGTGACGGATTATGACGGTGATAAAGTCTTCACGAAAAGCGGAAAAACAATTCCTTCCAACAATGTAATCTGGGCCGCCGGAGTTACAGGGAATATTGTAAATGGTTTTCAGGAAGATAAATTAATGAAAAACAGATATATAGTAGACCGATATAATAAAATAAAAGGCTACAGCAATATATATGCAATTGGTGATATTGCCTATATGGAGACTCCAAAATATCCGCAGGGCCATCCGCAGGTTGCCAACGTAGCCATTAATCAGGCAAAAAATTTAGGAAAAAATCTTTTAAAGAAAAATGCCAGTAATTGGGTGGAGTATGAATATAACGACAAAGGATCATTAGCAACAATAGGAAAGCACAGGGCGGTTGTTGATTTACCGTTTATCAAATTCCAGGGTTTTTTCGCGTGGTATTTTTGGATGTTTTTACATTTAATGCTCATTTTAAGTGTAAGAAATAAGCTTGCTGTATTCTTCAACTGGATGTGGAGCTATTTTAATAAAGATTCTTCTTTAAGATTAATAATTTTGCCAAATAAGAAAAACGAAACAGTACAATGAGAATTGACATTATAAGCGTACTCCCGGAGCTGATGGAAAGCCCGTTCAAGACTTCTATTTTAAAAAGAGCTATGGATAAAGGGCTGGCAGAGGTACATTTTCACCATCTTAGAGATTGGGCTGTCAACAAGCACAGGCAGATTGATGATGAGCCATATGGCGGCGGCGCAGGAATGGTCATGATGGTAGAGCCTCTGGATAAATGTATTTCAGAACTAAAATCTCAAAGAGAATATGATGAGGTAATTTATCTTACCCCCGATGGGGTCACTTTAAATCAAAAAATAGCCAATACGCTTTCCATTAAAAATAATCTTATTTTCTTATGTGGTCATTATAAAGGTATCGATCAGCGTGTGAGAAATTTACATATCACAAAAGAAATCTCAATCGGGGATTATGTGCTTACAGGTGGTGAATTGGCGGCGTGTGTACTGGCAGATTCTGTTATCCGTCTGCTTCCCGGTGTTTTGAATGATGAGCAAAGTGCTCTTACGGACAGTTTCCAGGATGATCTTTTATCTCCCCCCATTTATACAAGGCCGGAAGTATATAAAGGATTAGAGGTTCCTAAAATTCTATTGAGCGGGAATTTTGGTAAGATTGAAGAATGGCGACATGATGAGGCTGTAAGAATTACTAAAGAAAGGAGACCTGATTTATTAGGAAATTAGTAGCTTTAATTTTATTAATAAAGAAAAATTTTTCCCTTTTTTTTTACAAAAATTGAAAAATGGAATAATAATTGATAATATTTGATTTATTGTTAAAAATTAATTTTATTTTCACTTAATTAGTATTTTTTTTTCTTTTAAATTGAAATTATATATATTATTTTATTTTTAGTTTAATGAATTGCTTACAGTGATTATTAAAATTTTTAATCTTAAATGAATGATTTTATTTTTATTTTTCATTTATTTTATATGGCTAGATTATAAAATTAACCTGAAAAATTTTAAAAATATTTAAAGATATATCGAAAAAAGTAATAAATTTACATCGGAAAATAAGATATAGGTTTTTAAATAAATCTCAGATTTGAGTGTTAATGGAGCTGTTCAGTTTTTATAACGTTGAAAATTTATTTTTACCGGACCCGAAACCAAAGCATAAGCTAGACCCGACTATATCGGGACTTAAAAATTGGGACGAAAAAAGATATGAGAACAAGCTTTTCAAAATTGCACACGTTTTTCAATTGATGAAGGAGGAAGAAGATGTATTGCCTTTTATGATAGGTTTATCCGAGGTTTCTGGGAGGAAAGTATTGGAAGATCTGGTAAAGATGGATCCTTTTAATTCGGAATATGGGATTGTACATTACAATTCTATGGATGAGAGAAAGGTAGATGTGGCATTACTATATGATAAAAATAAAGTAGAGGTGGTGGACTCAGAAACTATTACTTTCTTCTTTGAAATTATAAAAAAAAACACAAACTACGACACAACAAGGGATGTACTTTATTCAAAAATAAGATATAAAGGAGAGATCATTAATGTATTCATCGCGCATCTTCCCTCTAAACGCGAAAAGGACATTAATAAACCAAAAAGGACCTTTATATTGAACGAAATCCGGGGGAGGATTCTGAATATTGTCAATGAAGACAAAGAACATGTGATTTTGTGTGGTGATTTTAACGAAAACCCAGATGATGAAAATTTAGTAAAAATTCTCTATGACGACGGACATGAAAAGATATTAGAAAACCCTTTTCAGCAGTTGTTTTCCACAAGAAATTATTCTACTTTTCATTATAAATCTGGATTGCTGTATGACCAGATCATATTGTCGAAGTCTTTCTTCCATAACAATAATGTTTTGTCATTTCAGAATGCGCAAGTATTCAATTCTGAAAAAATCAGCAGCCGGAACAGGAAATTTGAAGGCAGACCCTTCCGAACCTACGCAGGTACGCGTTACTTAGGAGGCTATAGTGATCATTTCCCGGTTTTTGTAAAATTTAAGGTTTAAACACAACGTAAAAACATAAATAATAAAAAAAGTAGAAAATGAAAAATTCAAGCAACACAAACTACCATTTAGATTCAATTGACAAGGAAATCATTTACATGTTAATGGATAATGCTAAAACATCGTTAGCTCACATTTCGAAAAATGTTGGAATTTCAACAACTGCCGTTCACCAGAGAATTAAAAAGCTGGAGCATGCAGGCGTTATTGAAAATTCTATCTCATTCTTAAATCCAAAGAAAATTGGTTACAAAGTGATTTCTTACATCGGTGTATTCCTGGATCAACCAAGTCATTACCCTGAAGTAGTAAAATCTTTGAAAGATATTAACGAAGTAGTGGAAGCTCATTATACAACTGGTAATTATACCATTTTCCTGAAGGTTCTTTGTAAAGATAATGATCACCTTATGCAGATTCTTAGCAAACTTCAGAAGCTAAAAGGAGTAACAAGAACAGAAACTTTCATATCTTTGGAGCAAGGTATCTACAGACAATTGAAAGTATAACAGATTATGAATATTGCTCAATATTTGGATTCAACATATTTGAAAACGCCTGCACAGTCAGGGCTTTCAGACGAAGAAACTTTACAGAAAGATAAAGATATGGCCCAGGAGGCAATCGATAACGGGATTTTTGCCGTAATGATCCGTCCGGATTATGTATCTGAAATCAAAAAGTATATTCAGGAAAGGAATTCTAATGTTGTGGTAGGAACTGTGATTGGTTTTTATGAAGGGACATATTCCATTGATGAAAAACTTGCAGAAGCCTCAAAAGCAATTGCCGATGGAGCTGATGAATTAGATTTTGTTATTAATTATAATGCTTACCTGAAAGGAAATATAGATTTAGTAAAAAAAGAATTTGTAAGCTGTATGAAGTTGTGTGTACAGTATCATAAAATTGCGAAATGGATTATTGAAATCGCAGCTTTGAATGATCAACAAATTGCAGATCTTACTAAAAAAATTTCTAGTTGGGCAGAAGAAAATTTCTCAGAAAACGACTTATCGAGAATTTTTGTGAAATCTTCAACAGGCTTTTATAAAACTACCGGTGGAAAGCCTAACGGAGCAACATTTGAAGGTGTTAAAATAATGCTGGATAATGCCGGTAAACTTCCTGTAAAAGCTGCAGGAGGGGTGAAAACTCTTGGGGACGCCGAAAAAATGATCGCCTTGGGCGTAAAGAGAATCGGAACTTCTTCAGCATTGGCGATAATTAAAAATCAATCTTCACCGGAAGGTTATTAATAAAATATGTATTAGGATAATGCAAAAAAGAACCCATCAATTTTTTTGATGGGTTTTATTTTTTATGTCTGTTGAGCCAAATATTCCGTATAAAATTCCTGGGTTTCTTTAATAAGAGCATCCATTTCTTCTAAAGAGAAAACTTCTAAAAATTTCTTCCTGAAATCTTTAAAATGAGGCACTCCACGGAAATAATTACTGTAATGCTGCCTCATTTCCACTAATCCCAATCTTTCACCTTTCCATTCTGCGCTCCATTCTGCATGTTGGCGAACAGCTAATAATCTGTCTTCAATTTTTGGTGCAGTAAGATGGTCTCCGGTTTTAAAGAAATGTTTGATTTCGTTAAAAATCCAAGGATAGCCAATGGCCGCACGGCCGATCATGATTCCGTCACAGGCGTATTTTTGTTTGTATTCCAAAGCTTTTTCAGGAGAATCGATATCACCGTTTCCAAAAATAGGAATTTCAATGTTAGGATTTTGCTTGATCCTTGAGATATGCTCCCAATCTGCCTCGCCTTTGTACATTTGGGCACGTGTTCTTGCATGGATTGTTAAAGCTTTAATCCCTGTTTCCTGGAGACGCTCTGCAACTTCGTCAATATTAATGGAAGTACTGTCCCAGCCCAAACGTGTTTTTACCGTTACAGGAAGGCTTGTAGAGCTTACAACAGCTTTTGTAAGGCGTACCATAAGGTCAATATCCTTTAAAACACCGGCTCCGGCCCCTTTGCAGACCACTTTTTTTACAGGACATCCGAAATTAATATCCACCAGATCGGGATTAACAGTTTCCACAATTCTTGCAGACATGGCCATTGCTTCTTCATCTCCACCGAAAATCTGGATTCCAACAGGTCTTTCGTAATCAAAGATATCTAATTTTTTTCTGCTCTTGATAGCATCACGAATCAGCCCTTCAGAAGAGATAAATTCTGAATACATCAGATCTGCACCATGCATTTTGCAAAGCCTTCTGAATGGCGGATCGCTTACATCCTCCATCGGTGCAAGCAAAAGCGGAAATTCCGGCAGTTCTATATTGCCTATTTTTATCATGGTGCAAATTTACAAAATTTTAAACTTCTCCAGCATGAATAAAATCTATGAGCTAATTTGATGAGCGTGGAGGGAAGTAGTGAGGGAGAGTGGTGGAGGTAGGTTGTGTGGAAAGTTTTAGTAAAAAAAAAATTAATAACATTAATTTTTTGCTCTTAAATACTAAATCCTAAAACTTTCCAATTCAATTAAAAGCTTGCTTTTACCTGCATACTTCCAATGTGGATGGTTCTGTCACCGGAATTTCTTCCTTCATAATTTAAATTTAACTGCAGAAAAGAATTGATTGCCTGTTGAATGAAAACGCTCCAAACCTGATTTTTTCCTGGTTTTAGTCCGTCAAGCATTTGGTTCCCGACGATACTGAAATTATTTCCGGTAAAATTGTTATTAATAAAAGAAAAATTCCCCCTGATGGATGTTTTTTTACGTTCCCACTGGATGGTCCCCGTAATGTCAAAAGCTTTTAATAATTCTTCACCATCCACTCTTTGCTTTTGGCGGTAAGCAGATGAAAGCTCAGCCTGGATGGCATCAGTGAATTTATACGTGGCTTTTGGTTTTGTTTCAAAATTATTCAAGCGGTAATCTCTTGTTGCAAATAATTGTGAAGAGTTTTGAATATCATGCACGGAATTTTCCCAGTCTACCCTGAATTCTTTATTAAACCAATATCCGATATTCAGGAAATGCGAAATCTGCTCCCTTTCTTCATTGCTGAAATTGGCGTTCACTAGATTATCATTGGAAATAAAGCGGTAGTTTCCGTTCCATCCGGATTTTTCCGTAGGACTAAACTGCACCGAAGCTAAGATATTTTGATTTTTCAGGATTTGGTCATCATTTTTTTCAAAAGGATTTAATACTAAAACTTTGTCTTTTTTATAAAAAGAGTTTTGTGAATTCAGGGAAATATTGAAATTCCAGCGTTTTAAAAATTTATTTTCAGAATTAAATACAATAGATGGATTTACGAATAAAGCTAGCTGAATTTTATTTTTATTGGAAGGGATATACCTTACGGAATTGGTGTAAACCCTGATATACTGGGCTAGATCCGAATATTCCGCGATTTCAAACTCATCAAGCTGTTGAATGCCATCCCCATTATAATCTGTCCATTTATAAATACCCTGTCCGTCTGTAACTTTTATATACTGAAATTCACGCTGTGCCTCCTGTCCATTTCCAAGCTCATAAAAAGCCTGGAGTCGCATCCCGTTTTTGAAAAGCTGCTGATTGTAAAGGATATTTCCTACTACGAAATCATTGTTTTTGGAAGTATCCACATCCTGATTTTGATAAAAGAATTTTCTGTAATGGAGTAGGGCGTTTAAGGTGGTTTTTTCTGTTTTAATGATTTGGCTTTCTGCCATAAACCCTAGAATATTGTTCATGTTTTGAAGCCTGTTGTCACGAACGGAATCGTTGTCACGCATGTAGACTTTTGCCAATAATTTTGTTCTAGTACTGTCTCCAATTTTTTTCTGAACAAAAACTTCTTTCCAGCTGAAACTTGTTGCATCCATTAATTGAGTGTCATTGTATTTCTTCTCATTATGTTCCATGCTTCCTCCGACTGCCCAGCTTCCTTTTTTGCCGGTAAATTCGGTTGAAACACCACCCCTGATAAATTTAGTGTCCTGAAGAATAGCATTTGTATTCAAATAAGAAAAAGTTCCTTTTGTGAAAAATTTTCCTTTAATCCATCCGAAATCAAGATCGTTTTTAATTCCTTTATAAGAATCCTGTTCATCGAGATAATTAATTCTGTAGTTTAAGGTTGATTTATTATTCCATTTATTAAGGAAGCTGAAAATGAATCGGTTTTGAGTTCTTCCACTAAATTCCTGAGTTAAGTTAAAGTCTCTGGAAAATTCTACATCATTGATCCTGTCCAGAATATGAAACTGTCTGTCAATATATTGATATTCAAAGTTTGGAGTTCCTTTCCAATTGTTTTTGGTGAATGTTTTATTCCCGAAAATTCTCCAGGCGTAACCAAAATTTTGATTCGAATCTTTTGAAGAGAATAAATTCACATCATAATTACTTAAAGAAATATCGGCACCTATTTTACCGTCTTTCAATAAATATTCAGAGTTTATGGAATATACCTGTGATTTTTCCGGGGAAGGCAGTTTTCTTACGGCTCTATAATCTCCCTGATTGGGTCCGACATATTCAAAAACACGGCCGTTATTGGTCGTTTGTGTTATTTTATAATCACCAAGATTTGCTCCGAAATAGGTGTAGGAAACTGTGTAAAGGGTCTGATTGGCATCCGTTGAAAATTCATAATAATTTCCGTTCGGGTTTTGAACCAGGCGGTAAAGGATTTTGTTGACATCATATTCTGTCACAACTCCCGAAGGGGCATACATCAGGTCTGGATTATTTCCTGCATTAGCAAGGATTTGCTCATCTTCTGGTGAAAGATTTAAAGATAAAGGTGCATTTTTGTTATCATTTTCCATGAACCAGTTTAGGCCGAGCCTTAATTTTTCTCTTTTATGCTCCACTTTTCCGGTAAATAAATATCTTGAATAATTTCTGTTGGTATAATTATAAGAAATGGTGATAAAGTTCTGTTGGAAAATAGGACGGAAACTGGTAAAAGTAACTTCTCCCGTATTGTAATTAATTATATAATCTTGGTTTTCCCCTCTTTTCATTAAAATACCATCGATGAAAACCTGTTCTGAGCCGGAGATCAGGGTAATGAATTGTTCTCCATTTTTACCGGTCAGACGATATGGTCCTTGGTTACCTTCAACTCCCTGAAAACGGACTCTGTGGAATTCACTTCGCGCTACACCCATCGAAACGTCTACAAAAGTTTTATTGTCTTTTCCAAATTCTGTCTGGAATTCAAGACCCATGCTTCGTCTCTGATATTTTGCAAAATAATTTTTAGCTTCTACTAAATCAAGATGCCCGGCTCTTAATATGGATTTATCCTTAATATTAAGCTGCATATAGATCTTATCAAATTCCTCAAGAGTTTGTGTATATCCATCCGCCTGAATCGGCAGATTGTGGTCTGAAATACTGGCCAAAATGGTAACATCTTTGGAAAGCCTTCCGGAAATCTGCAAATCCATCGAGCTTTGTACAGACTGCCCTTGATTGTTACCAAAAGTAATCCCCCGGATAATGGAACCTTTGGAATTTAATTCTCCTAAAAATCTTTTTTTATCATTTTTAGCAAGAACGGCTTCGTCTACGATTATTTTGTTGCTGGTTTTTACAAAATCCATCGTGTCTTTGGCAAAAATATCCTGCTCAAATTTTGCGGCCAAAATACTGTCTTGTTTACTATTGTCCTGCTTCAAACTATCCTGAGGAAGATTAGGGTTTTTCCACGTGAACACCTGAGCATTACCCGAAAATATGCCTATAAAAATCAACACGAATATTAGAAAATAATTCCGCAAATCTGCCTAAATAATTTGTAAAAATAACTAAAAATTGTTAACGAGAAAGGTTTTAGTAGTATTAACAAAAAATTAACCCAATTATTGTCTTGTTTTGAAATAATCACTTAATTTTGTGCCGTAAATTATTAATAATTAAATTTTTAAATCATGAAAAAACTTTATTCGCTATTGGCTACTGTATTGGTAGCATCAAGCTTTTTTGCCCAAACAGTTTTCAGTGCAACCTTTGATGATGTAACTGGAACCGGAGGAAATGATGGAGGGTGGAGCGGGAGTGTTGCCGGGTCAGGATTTACAGACGGGAATACCTCTTATACCACAGGGGGTGCCTGGACTTTTGCAAAAATTTACAAAGGAAATCAGTGCCTTAAAGCAGGAACGAGTTCTGCAAAAGGAACTGTAACTACTCCTACTATTAATTTAACAGGTAATGGTACTTTAACTTTCAGAGCCGGGGCCTGGAACGGAGCAAGCGAAGTAACTACTTTAAATGTTTCTGCTACAGGAGCTGCTTTAAGTGTACCCAGCGTAACTTTAACGAAAGGTGCGTTTGGTAGCTATACTGTAAATATTACGGGTGCAACCGGAGCTGTAACTCTTACTTTTGAAGGAAGTGTAGCTGCTAATAACAGATTCTTTATTGATGATATTGTAGTGACTGCAAATACTACTTTAGCTGTTTCTGATTTGTCTAAAACTAAGGGAAGCTTAGTTAAAAATACTTTTGTAAAAAATGAAGAAATTACTTTTGGAGCTCAGGCTAAAGACGTAAAAGTATACAATATGTACGGACAGGTTGTAAAAACTGCTTCTGTAAAAGAAAACGAATCTTTAAACGTTTCTGATTTACAAAAAGGAAGTTATATAGTAACCGGTACGGTAAATAATCAGCCGATTTCTCAAAAAATCCTTAAGGACTAGTCTTAAATTTTAAAATAAATTTGTTTAAACTTTAATTTTCTTTAAGAACAAAATAGAAAAAGCCAAATAATGTAGATTTCTCCAGGTTATACTCAAAGTCTCGAACCTTACTAATAAAACCTTGAAGCTATCAAGCCAAGCATTTGCTTTTTCTATTTTGAATCTTCTTTTATACAACTTATAATCAAAATATTTTTCATATTTCGCATCTCCATTGCGAGGATTCTCTTTAATATTTTCGATGATTTCTTTTTTGATGCAGAAAATCTCTGAATTGTTTATTATCAAAATCGACCTGCATTAAGAAATAATCCTTTATACTATATATCAGCATCGTTCAGAAGATCGAGAATATCATCTTTCCTTAATATGATATAAATCACGATGCTCTCCGCTTATTGGATTTCCTATTGAAAGTATTTCTCTTTTGGTTATTACAAAGGAAAATATCATTACTGGTTTTGATAATTTTTTTCTCTGATATCCTACCGCTCTTCACCTCCTGTTCTGCTATGGGGTAGTTTGTCAGCTTATTTCAATCGTTTTACAATCAGTTTAAAGGTTGTTTTCCTATATCAAATCTTGTAGAAAATTCTCGTTTGCCTTGACTCAAATGAGGTAAATCTATTTTTCCACTTTGGAAATTCTTTCTTTAAAAAAGTTTAAACAGCTTTATAATATAATTCTTAATAAGAAATCAAATAAAATGAATACTATCATTATCCAAATAAAAAAGTCCCCGTCTTTCAACGAGGACTAAAAACTAATAACCATGAAAACTCAAATTAAACATGAGTGGCTGCAAATTTATGAAATGTATGCCATCTATATGCTTATATTTACCATTAATTTCATCAATTAACAGTTATTTATCAAATTTTAAAAATTATTTAAGAACGTTTATGATCCTATTTACAAAAAATAAGCCCTCATTTCTGAGAGCTTATTCTGTTTTTTATATATTTATTATTCTTTAATAAATTTCTTCTGAGTTGTACCTTGTGCATCTTCGATGTCAATGATATAAACTCCGTTGATCAAATTATGTACATCAATCTTGTTGTTTAAGATAATTCCTGAAGACACTACCTGCCCTGCTGTATTATAGATCTTATAATTAGCTTTCTTACTAATATTTTTCACATTCAATATTGTTTTCACAGGATTAGGGAAAATCAGAATATCATTCTGGTTTACCGAATTTGGGATAGCTGGTTTAGAAATCCTTACGGTATAGTCTTCTACTTCTCCCGTTGGGAAGCTTGTACAGTTTACAGGAATTCCATCTTTTTGCATTGCTACTCTCATTACTACATATTTGTAGTCTGTCATACTAATGAATGCATCTGCAGGCACTGAGAATGTTCCGCTTACTGTCTGCTCATTATTGGAAGGTGCAACAAAAATTCTTTCGTTGATGTCAAAATATCCGTTTCTGTTGAAATCAATCCATACAGCTACTCCGGCATTAGCATTTCCTGAAAGCTTTTTATCAATCGTGATTTTATTATTTGATGAGCCTTGGATTAATTCAATGAACTTAACAGGAACACCCGTATAATCAGAATAGTTTGAAGCTTGAGATTCATTCACCATTTCAGGTTTACCATTTGGAGTCATTGTTACTTTTGAAATATATTCAGAAGATGATATTGTAGATTCCATTTGGCAATACACTACTGTAGGTGTTGTAAATATATAAGGCTGAGTATATGTACCCGGAGTTCCATTACATATGTTTACAACCTGCATTTCATACTGAGTCAATTCCGTAAGTCCTGTTAATGTAACTGTATTTGTAGAAGAGGGAATATTTGTCCAGCTAGGAATACCTACTTTTCTATATCTAAGGATATAAGTTGCGCCAGGAAAAGGATCCCATGTTACAACAGCTGTAGTTGTCGTAAGGTTAGTAATCGTTAGCCCCGGAGGAGCAATATCACATGTTCTTTCAGTTGTAAACACTTTAGGATTAGACCAAGTATTTAGCGTAGTTTCGTTATCACACATATTAGCGATCTGAACCTCATATGTTGTATACACATTTAAATTGGTAAGTGTATAAGTATTTGCTGGTGCCGCAGGTAATGTAATATTTGGAATATTCCATCCTGTTGGGCCGCTTCCTACGATTCTGTATCTTAGGTAGTAGTGAGAACTTGCTGCAAGTGGAGACCATGTAACCAAAGCAGAAGTTGTAGTAATATTACTTATTGTCACGTTCGGAGGTGTAGGATCACATCTTGTAAGGAATTCATTATGGGAGAATACGCCGAGTGTACCGTTACAAACCGCTGCTACTTCAACTTCATATTGAGTTGCAGATAAGAGGTTTGTTAATGTAGTAGTATTTGTAGGAGTTGGGAAAGGTGCTGCAGCAATATTTGCCATCAACCATGTTGTAGATCCTACAGGTCTGTATCTGATCGTATAACTAGCACCACCGTTATCCTGAGGCCAAGTCAGAACTACCGAATTATGAGTAGGAGTTGCTACTGTGACAGTAGGAGTTGCAGTACTACAAATACGTAACTTAATATTATCAATAGCTGCAGGAGGTTGGTTACCACCGGTGCCGTCATTTCTCCATTCAAATACCAAACGCATGGTTTGCCCTGCAAAACTGCTGATATTTAAATTCGGGTTAAGGTATGACTGCCAAGTATCCTGCTGGTTATAATTCGTACCAATCTGGATTCTTCCTGCTCCAGTAGTAATTTGAGTTCCCGCAGTCGGCATGAAGGTTACAGGAACCAACCATACCCTTAAATAATCCCAAGAACCTTCCCCTTGTGCTTTCCAATCGAAGGAGAAGGTAACATTTGTAGTTCCTGTAGGAACAGTGATATCTCTATAAGCATGAACTACACTTGATGCTGAAGTTGTATAAGCGTTCGTAGTTCCATTGTCATTAGAGATATAGATTGATCTTGCAGGGTTTCCGGTAGCATTACCATAGAACCATTTATTAGTCTGTGTTGTACTTCCGGTGAATCCTAAGTCATTATTTGTAGAGAAGTCCTGATAATAAGGAATCGTTGTTGGAATCTGTGGAGTTGTAAAACTTGGTCCTGCCACCCAGAAACTTTTGTCAGAAGCTACACATACAGAACGAACCCAGAAATAATAAGTAGTATTTGGTGTTAATGAAGATAGAAGTGCTGTCGTTGTTGCTGAACTTCCTGTTGGAGCAGTCGTAGCAATAGGAGAAACGTTTGTTGTAGTCAGGTAATATTGATATCCTCCTACAGGTATAGGTGTCGGAGCTGTCCAGTTGATCGTAGCTGTTGTAGTAGTAACGTTTGACACAGCCAATGCTGATGGTACTTTACATGTCGGAATACTTAAGTTAATATTATCAATAGCGGCTGGAGGTTGTGTACCGCCGCTCCCATCATTTCTCCATTCAAATACAAGACGCATGGTCTGTCCTGCAAAAGAGCTTAGGTTTAATGAGGTATTAAGATAGTTTTGCCAAGTTGTCTGCTGGTTAAAATTACCTCCTACCTGAATTCTTCCTCCTCCGGTACCAATCTGAGTCCCCGGTGTAGGAACAAAAGATGTAGGAACCAACCAAACTCTTAAATAATCCCAAGAGCTTTCCCCTTCGGCTTTCCAGTCAAAAGACAATGCAGCATCAGTAGTTCCCACAGGGATTGCAATATCTCTGTATGCCTGAACAACACTGCTTGAGCCTATACTGTAAGCGTTAGAGACTCCATTATCATTAGAAATATAAAGAGAATTTGCAGGGTTTCCTAAAGCTGTACCATAGAACCATTTGTTAGTCTGCGTCCCATTATTAAGTTGAAGATCATTACCTGTGGAGAAGTCCTGAGTATAAGGAACAGTAGTCGGGATCTGTGTAGTTGTAAAACTAGGTCCTGCCATCCAAACACTTTTATCTGTTCCGCTGCAGATAGAACGTACCCACCAGAAATAAGTAGTTACAGGAGCCAGCGTGGGAGTTACTGTAGTACCTGCATTCGAAATACCTGTTGTAGCGGCTACTGGAGCAGTGTTGGTTGTGCTTAAATAATATTCATATCCGTTTCCTGGTACAGGAGATGGAGCAGTCCATGATAATGTAGCTGTAGTAGCGCCTATCGCAGATGCCGTCATTCCCGAAGGCATGATGCAGGTAGGGATGCTTATATTAATATTGTCAATGGCAATAGCTGGCTGAGTACCACCGGTGCCGTCATTTCTCCATTCAAATACAAGACGCATTGTATTTCCTGCATAAGGAGCAACATTTAAGTTAGGCAAACTGTAATTCTGCCAGGTACTCTGTAGATTAAGCTGGGCAAGCTGTGTTCTTCCAGTCCCTGCACTAATCTGTGTTCCTGGCGTAGGGGTAAAAGTGGCAGGTACTACCCAAACTTTTATATAATCCCAAGTAGATTCTCCTCCGCTTTTCCAGTCGAAAGAAAAATTAGCAATAGTAGATCCGACGGGAATTGTGAAGTCCCTGTATGCCTGAACCGTACTTGAGCTATTTATTGTATAAGCATTAGATATCCCATTATCATTTGAGACATAGATTGAGCTTCCTGTATTCCCTGTAAACGCTCCATAAACCCACTTATTGGTTTGTGTACCATTAAGAAGTGTAAAATCGTTGGTTGTATTAAAATCCTGAGAATAAGGTAATGTAGCAGGTGCTTGACCATAGACAGCCGGTATGGCGCCTAAATTTATCAAACACAGAAGAAGTACTAAGAAAGTAGAAAGTTTCTTCATAGGTTATCATTTAATATTAATCCTTGCAAATCTAATTCGTTTTTTATTAATATATATTATAAACTATAATATTTTTTACAAAAATTGTAAAAACCAAGATAATTGTTAGTCAAAATTTATTGAGGTACTCTTAAAGAGCAAAAGAATAAATATTTTATTATAAAAACCTGTTGTGCATTTTAAGTTTAATTAAAGGATATTACATCTACATTTGTTTTTACTTTTTTAATGAAATCGGAGATTCGACGCACAAATGCCTTTGTTTACCTTAGAAAACACAAAAAGACGAAGGATTGGGTTTTAATTTTTTAAACTAGTAAATAAAGTCGACCCATATAAGGTTTTTGTATTTTGGTACATGATATTAGGGGATAAAAGCATTTATCCTTTCCGAATAATTAAATTTCTATTGATATTTACCATAATAATCAAATTATCTTACCTCTTATTCCAACTGTTGATAAATGCAAAACCTAAAAGTCCTACCAAAACTACAACACCTACTATAAATATTTGCTGAACAAAATCAAAATCTGATCCTTGAATATTGGTAGATTCTACAACTAATACCATAATAATTATTTTTTCATAAATATAGAAAAAATATCAGCCTAAATAAATTATTTATAAAAAATATTACTAATTAGATGGAAAAATATAAACAATTAGATCAAAAATCAATAAAACAAAACAAAATAGATTAATTCATTATAGATCAGCTAAACTTCAAAAGAAATCAATTGTTTTTTAATTTTTATATTTACACTTATATACTCAATTTATGTTATGCAGTAATGTTTAACACCTACTTACACTTTACTATAAAAACACATTAATTTTTGTTTAAGAAATTAAATGAAGTCTTTGATCTTCAAATTAAAATGTATTTTTGATTTCTTAAACAAAACATAAAACTATTTAAAGTACGGATAGATATAAATTAATAAAACTTTTATAATTATATTTCTTAAAATATGAATTATATCTGAGAATTATTAAGGTATAAGTGTGTTTTTTTAATTTATGTTAAATATATTTGTTATTTTAATTAAATCATTAAAAGTGAATAAAGCATCTATATTAATTGCGAACTATAACAATGGTAAATACTTTAAAGATTGTTATGATTCTATTATCTCACAAAATTATGAAGATTGGGAGGTAATTATTGTGGACGATTGTTCAACGGATGATTCTGTAAATATCATCAAAGAATTAGTTGGAAATGACAAACGTTTTAAACTTTACAAAAATAGCATAAATAAAGGATGTGGCTACACAAAAAGAAAATGCGTTGAACTTGCAACAGGAGCTTTCTGTGCTTTTTTAGATCCTGACGACGCTTTGGCAGATCATTCACTTGAACAATCAATTGAAGAGCTTGAAAGAAATAACAAAATCGTAGCAACGTATTCACAACTGGTTTTCTGCGATGAAAAGCTAACTCCTAAAAATATATTTACTAAAATAAAGCAAGTTCATAACAATAAATATTTTTTCAATATCCCTATACAAATTTCAGCATTATTTGTATTTAAAAGAGATGCTTACCTTCAGACCAGTGGGATAAACCCGACATTGAAAAACGCTGTAGATCAGGATCTGTATTTGAAACTGCTCGAAATAGGAAATGCAAAATTCATTGAAAAAGTACTATATAAGTATAGACTTCATTCTAGCGGAATTTCCCAACGAACTTCTAAACAAAGTGCAAAGGATTCATTTGCAAAAGTAATCCACGAATCAATGAAAAGAAGAAGTCTTACTAAGATCAATAACCTTCCAGTTCCAGAAAATTATACAAATTCCGAAGAAATCTATAATCTTCTAACTTGTCAAACAAAGATCCTCTATAGATTAATGAATAAAATCAAAACGATTCTTAATTTTCCGATAATATAAAAATAAAAAGAGGCTGAAAGTTCTTCGGGGTAGGAACAACTATTCAAAAACAGATCCTGATGTCTCTTTTATGCGAATGGAAAAAGAGCACATGCGCAACACCCACTTATAGCTGCCCACAATCTTCAGTTCAGTATCGAGAATCATTTCATTGTTAACTACACCCTGCATCCTAATCCAGGCGGTCTAAAAAAGTACAATTCTCTAATGGAATCTATTCTTGATCTTGATTCTTCGGTATTGTTTCCGGTAAGTTGTTTTAGGGTGGTCTGGCCCAACCTGTTTCTTTATGCATATTACTATCACGAACACTCCCATAGTATCCATTGGAGTAGAGCTTGCTCCTGTAGAATCTGCAGACGTCAGAGTGTATATGTTATGGCAGAAGAATCGATTATTGTACTATTTTTTGTTTCCTCTTTATGATATGAAATTTTGAAATAAAATAAGCCCCCTTTTCAGGAGGCCGTAAAAACACAAATGATGAAAAAAATCTATTCAGAGTATTCTGAACAGAACTCTTTGATAGCTAAAAAGCTATTATATTTTCTTTTTATAATATTTTTCCTGTTCGGAAAATCATTATAAATCATTATCAAAATCTACAACTTCTCTTCTGGAGAATTTGAGAGAGCCCAAAGATAGTAAGCATTAATGAAAAAACAAAATTGTGAGCAATAAAATAAGCGAAAAGTCAAAAATTTCTTTAATAAAGTTTTCATGGTGTATTTGTGATAAACTCATAAATTATTTCAAAATAATATTAATAAAATATTTATATTAGATAATTTTAATGAAAAATTATCTAAAAATATAATTATATTAAATATAAAATACATTAATTGATCATTTATTTTACGATTATAAATTAAGCAATTATTATTTCTGGAGGTATTTTAATCTGCTAAAAACTATCTGAAACGTAATTGATCTTCTGTTTTTTTTAAAAAGAAACTTTATAATTTTTTTATTTTTCCACAAAAGTAATTTACTATATCAAAATAAATGATCAAATATTAATTCAATAAAAAGAAAAAATTAAAGATTTATAAATCAGTATAAATAATAACCAAAGAAACAAATAATATGAAATTTATTTATTTTTAAAGATTTGCACAAAAGATGATTTTATACATAATTGCACACCTAATCATTCATTCTAAATAGACAGTTAAGTTAAAATTATTATCAATCTCTATAAATACATTTCTAAGTAATTAATAAACAATACTTTATCATTATTTTTTTAAAAGGTTTTTATTTTTTAACGTTGATTAACTGTTTTTGGCTTTAAAATTGGAAATATTACTAAAATCAAGGTATTCCCTTATTAAAACTTGAGTTATGAAAAGTATAATGTTAGTAGGTATATTGTCTGTTTTTTTACTGACAGCCTGCAAAAAAGGTGATCAAGTAGTAGAAAAGTCTTTGGATCAACAAAAAATGGAGTTCCAGATGAGACAGATTGAAATAGAAAAGCAAAAGCTCGCAATCGAGAAAGAAAAGATGGTTTATGAAGCTCAAAAGAAAGCAGACAGCGTGGTGGAATCTCAAAAGGCAAAAACAGCCGTCATAAATAATTCAAAACCACAAGTAATAAGAGAAACTCATACTGTATACAGAGACAGACCAAGCCAGAGTTCCAACAATGGTACTTACATCAATAGCGGAAACAATACACCTCAAGGCACAACCCAGAAGAAAGGAATGAGTAAAGCTGCAAAAGGAACCATTATTGGTACAGTAGGTGGCGCAGCGGCAGGGGCAATCATTGCGAAGAAAAACAGAGGTCTTGGTGCTGTGATCGGAGGGGTTGTAGGGGGCGCAACTGGCTACACCATTGGTAGAGCCGGAGATAGGAAAGATGGCAGAGTTTCTGCTAAATAAAAAATATTTTTCACTATAAAATAGAAAGATTCCTTATTTTTAAGCAATCTTTTTTTATGATTTTAATTCTGATTTCAACGATTTTTATCTTTCCTGTTTTAATAGGTATAGGAAAAATTGCAGAAAATTTTTCCGGTATCTTATGTAAAGGAATTTCAGGAAAAATTTTACTGGGGATATTGGCCATCAGCGTAATATGGACAGTTGCTGCATTTTTTATTCCTTTAAATATAGTTGTTGAAATTCCCACGGTTATAGCAGGATTAATTTATTTTTTTAAAAATAAGCTGTATTGGGAATTATATCGATTTTCAAAAAAAGAATATTTACTATTTTTAGTAATTTCATTAATAATTTTCTTCTGTAGTTCATTTTATCCCTATATATTGGATCACTTTGGGTATTATATCCCCACAATAAAATGGCTTAATGAATACGGACTTGTGAAAGGGATTGCAAATCTGGATCTTACATTAGGGCAAATGTCTGTCTGGCACGTTTTTCAGGCCGGCTTTTCTAATTTTTCTGATCCTTTTTTGAGAATTAATTCAATTTTACTAATTATTTTTACCTTATATATAATAGAAAATAAAGCTTGGATCCACCTATGTTTTCTACCTGTTTTATTGCTGTTTTCACAGTCTCCTAGTCCTGATCTTCCGGTCGTTATTTTCTCATTAATTATGGTAAACGAAATCATGAAAGGAAATACTCGAATTTCCCTCCTGTTTACTTTTTCAGTATTTGTTTTTGCGATCAAGCCGACCATGATCTGGCTTCCGGTTTTAAGCTTTCTTTATTCTATTTTTATTATCAAATCAAATTTTAAAAATTTAATTCCGGGAATTTTAATTATTTTACTTTTTTTTATTAAAAATATTTACACCTTTGGGTATCCCGTATTTCCTGTTTCAATTATGGATTTTAATGTAAGCTGGAAATCCAATCCGGAAATATTAAGAACCTCTTCTCAATACGCAATCCAAAAAACCTATGATATGCAGTATTCTTATGAGGAAATTCAGAAATTTTCTGCTAGAGATTATATAAAAAACTGGCTGTTTTTGAACGGTATTAAATCAAAAATCAATATTCTTTTTGTTGTAAGCTTAATTATTTTCACTTGTTTTAGTCTGATTAAAAAAAACAAAATCATTAGCCTTATCTGTATTTCTTTAATCATTAAAAGTATTTTGGTTTTATTATTTTCGGCTCAGTACAGATTTTTTATTGATGTGTTTTTTGTAATCATTTTTGTTACTTTAATTCATATTTTTAATCAAAAAAGAGCTATTATTTGTTTTTCTATTTTAAGTATAATTTTCACAGGATTAATAACCTTCCCGAATATTCTTCAAACATATTTGCCAAGTTTTAAACTGGGAAATTTCATGGGGAAATTTGAAATAAAACAGCTATACAAACCTTCAATTTATGAGTATAACAAGTTTCAATTTTACAAAATCGGAAATTTAAAATTCAACGTTTCAAAAAAATATCCATATAATTTTGATACACAGCTCCCTTCCATTTCCGAAAGTTTCATTTATGATGATATTAAAGCAGATATTTTTCCACAAATGATTGATGAAAATAATATCAAAAAAGGATTTATCTGGAAGAAATTGGATATAAAAGAAAAAAAAGAAGCCGAAAACATTATCAATTCCATTAGCAATTCATATATACAGAAGTGAGTTCTAAGACGTTTTCATCTAAAGAAAAAGCCGTAAATTTGTGTCATGTTAAATACTCTAGGTAATCTTCTCAGCCTTACAACATTTGGAGAAAGTCACGGTCTGGCTTACGGCGGAATCATCAATAATTTCCCTGCAGGTTTAACGGTTGATTTGGATAAAATTCAACAGGAATTAGACCGTAGAAAACCGGGGCAATCCGCAATTGTTACTCAAAGAAAAGAAAGTGACACCGTACAATTCCTATCAGGGATTTTTAACGGGAAAACCACCGGAACTCCTATTGGATTCGTTATTGAAAACGAAAATCAAAAATCAAAAGATTATGATCATATTGCAAATACATATCGCCCTAGTCATGCAGATTTTACTTATGATCAAAAATTTGGTCTGAGGGATTATCGCGGTGGCGGAAAATCTTCCGCAAGAGAGACCATGAACTGGGTCGTTGCCGGAGCTTTAGCAAAACAACTTTTATCAAACATTGATATCAATGCTTATGTATCGTCTGTAGGTGAAATTTTCTGCGAAAAACCTTATCATGTACTTGATTTTTCCAAAACAGAAAGCAATGAAGTCCGTTGTCCGGATACTGAAACCGCAGAAAAAATGATTGAAAGGATCAAGGAAATAAAAAAAGAAGGCAATACCATCGGAGGAACGATTACCTGCGTAATCAAAAATGTTCCCGTGGGAATTGGTGAGCCGGTTTTCTCCAAACTTCAGGCAGAATTGGCAAAAGCTATGCTCAATATCAACGCTGCAAAAGGCTTTGAATACGGAAGCGGATTTTGCGGCGCAAAAATGACAGGAAAAGAGCACAACGATTTATTCAACAACGATTTTACTACAAAATCAAATCTCTCAGGAGGAATCCAGGGAGGAATTTCAAATGGCATGGATATTTATTTTCGTGTAGCCTTCAAACCTGTTGCTACCATTTTAAGGCCTCAGGAAAGCGTTGATAAAGAAGGAAATTCTACAATCGTCGAAGGAAAAGGGCGACACGACCCTTGTGTACTTCCAAGGGCAGTTCCGATAGTGGAAAACCTAGCAGCTTTTGTTTTAGCTGATTTATTTTTAATTAATAAAACAAGAAATATAAATAACTTTTAGTAATGGAAAATTACTGGGAAAAAAGCGTCTCTTTCAACAAGTATCTTGAAATTGGTAAACAAAGATTGGAACATCCTGTATCTCACCAAGAAATTGATTATAAACAATATTACAAACTGGGACTTCAGAGAATCGACAGGACATTAAAAAAATATATTCCGGATGAAAGCCAACTAAAAGAATTGGAATCTAAAAAGTTTGATGGAAAAATTTTAATCATTTCCGAGGTTTGGTGTGGTGACGCAAGTTCAGCTGTGCCTGCTTTAGTAAAGTTTTTTGAAGATAAAAATGAAGTGAAAATTTTCCTAAGAGACAACGATAAAAGTTTAATTAATCAATTTCTAACCAACGGAACAGAATCTATTCCGAAAGTTATTATCCTTGATAAAGATTTTAACGTAAAAAATTCCTGGGGGCCACGTCCAAAATACGGAAAAGAATTATTAATGAAATATAAAACTGCTCCTGAGGTATATACAAAAGATCAATTCTATAATGACTTACAGATATATTATGCTAAAAACAGGGGAAAAGATGTAATTCAGGAGATTTTGGAATTATTATAGTCTTTTTTATTCTCCGTTGGTCATTCTGTAGGAATCTCTAAGCCGGGATTGTTAAAACTCATAATTGCTTTGTTGAGATTCCTAAGGAATGACAAACTAAGTGTCTAACTTTCCTAAAAACTATTATCTGCCTTTAAGTTTAAAACTAATTTTTTATTAAAGTGAAAATGAAAAAAAATATAATTTATCTTGCACTGATTGCTATTATCGGAGTAATTGTATTTGTTCCGGGAGTAAAAGAAAAGCTACAGGACACTTTTTTCCCAATTGCTACTATTGAAAATGCTGTCCACATAAGTGAAGAAGATTACGATATTGATTTGCAAGGCATTAACGTCCCGGATACTAATCTTAGAAATTTCAAAAATAAAGCTGTTTTCCTGAATTTTTGGGGAACATGGTGCCCACCGTGCAGAAAAGAATGGCCATCTATTCAGAAACTATATGATACGCGAAAGGATCATGTAGAGTTTGTACTTATTGCCATGAATGACCAGGAAGACGCCATAAGAAATTTTTTAAAGGAAAACAATTACAATGTTCCGGTTTATATAGCTCAAAGTCCTATTTCTGAGAAAATTCTTCCAAAAGTTTTCCCTACTACTTATCTTTTGGATAAAAGTGGAAGAATCATCATTAAAGAAGATGCATCAAGAGACTGGAACACAGAATCTGTACATCTGTTTATTGATAATATCATTAAATAACTTTTAACTAAATTTTATAATTTATTGGTACAAAATTTGTGAATTTCAAAGGGTTAAATTATTAAAACTAAACACAAAATGAAGTATTCAAAATTAAATCTTGCAAAAGAAGCTATAAATCATAAAGGTTTTATAAAAAAAATACCTGACATATTCAGAATGGTGAAAATGTGGAGGAAAGGACAGTACCCAATGAAATCTATTGACATTATCCTGCCTATGCTGGGACTGTTATATATCATTTCACCTATTGATCTTCTACCGGAGGTCGCTGTGCCAGTAATTGGAGTTTTAGATGACCTTGCTGTTTTATCACTGGTAATTCCGAAACTTATCAAAGAAGTTGATAAATTCCTTCTTTGGGAGGCAGAGCGAAAGTACAGTGCTGGTGAAACGAAAGTTATCGACGCAGAAATAATAAAATAGAAATGCCATCCCATTAGGATGGTTTTTTTATGAATTGATTTTCACAATTCACCTTCACTCTTTCATATCATTTCCTTAAATTTGTAACATCTAATAAAAAATAATGGAAAGTAAAAAAGAATTCTTTTTGGAGTGCTACAAACTTGGAATTATTAAATTCGGAAGATTTACATTGAAAAGTGGTATTGAAAGCCCATTTTATGTAGATTTAAGACCATTAGCTTCTGATCCTAAAATCTTAAAAAATCTGGCTAATTATTTATTGGAAATGCTTCCCTTGGATAATTTTGATCTGATCTGTGGGGTTCCCTATGCCGCGCTTCCAATGGCAACAGCAATGTCTCTGGAAAGCTATATTCCTTTGATTATCAAAAGAAAAGAAGCTAAAGAATACGGTACAAAAAAAATGATTGAAGGTATTTACCAGAAAGGGCAAAACTGTCTTTTGGTAGAAGACGTTATTACTTCCGGGAAATCTTTGATCGAAACCATTACAGAAATTGAACAGGAAGACATAAAAGTTGCTGATATCGTAGTGGTCCTTGACAGAGAACAAGGCGGAAAGCAGCTTCTGGAAAACAAAGGATTCAGGGTGCATACACTTTTCAATATTTCGGAGGTTTGTGAAATCCTTCAGGAAAATGGAGAATTAACAGATGATGAAGTAACAAGAATTCAGAATTTTTTACAGGGAAATCATATTCAGTTTGAGGAAAAAACAAGATCTTCTTACAGACAGAAATTAAATACTGCACAACATTCCGTTTCTAAAAAATTATTAGAGACTGCTTTGGCAAAACAATCCAATTTAATAGCTTCTGCAGATGTTACAACCACACAGGAATTATTAGATCTCGCTGAAAAAGTAGGCCCGCATATTATCGCTTTAAAAACTCATATTGACATCATTTCTGATTTCGAATACGAAAAAACCATTACACCTTTGAAAGCTTTGGCTGCAAAACACAATTTCCTTCTAATGGAAGACAGAAAATTTGCAGACATCGGAAATACGCAGGAGCTTCAGTTTACAAGCGGAGTTTTCAAAATTACAGACTGGGCAGATTTTGTAACTTCTCAGGTGATCGGCGGTTTCGAATCTTTAGACTGTTTCAAAAATGTAGGTGTGGTGGCTATTATCGGAATGTCATCTAAGGGAACTTTAACAACGAATTCTTATAGGGAAGAAGCCTTAAAAGTAGCTTTATCTCACCCGAATGTCATCGGAGGGGTTTCTCAAAACCCGCTTCCGGAAGAAATGCTATTGTTCACGCCCGGTGTAAACCTTGCTGATTCAGGCGATGGTAAAGGACAGCAGTACAATACTCCTGAACATGTGTTCAAAACACTACATACAGACTTTATTATTGTCGGAAGAGGAATCTATAAATCTGAAGATCCGGAGCAGGCTGCTTTTACTTATAAAAACGAAGGCTGGAATGCCTATTTAAGTTCATTGGAAAAAAAAGTAATTCAAAGTTAATTTAAATCGGGCAAAGTCTAAACAAAATACATTATATTTGGCTCTTTATCACAGATAATTGAAAAGGATTAGTATTTGTTTTATTTTGTTTTGGGGAGTTGTTCAGGTTTCTGCGCAGAAAGACAGCATTTATATTGAAGCTAAAATTTCTACGGACAAAAAAACACTGAGCGTAAATCAAGAAATTGTTTATTACAACAATTCTGAGAAAGATCTTGCTACCGTAAAACTACTGAACTGGGTTTCCGCGTACAAAAAAAGAGGAACTTCCCTGGTATACAGAAAACTGGAAGACAGAAATACTGATCTGCACTTTGCCAAAAGAAATGAACTTGGTAAATTATTAAGCTTACAAATTAAGAATGTTGATCAGGAAATTCCCGTAAGCTCCATTTCTGATGAAAATTTTTTCCTTCCTTTAAAAGAAGTTTTAAAATCGGGAGAGAAAATCAAACTACAGCTGCAATATCAGATCCAGCTGCCTGATAAAAAATTTACGGGGTACGGAACTTCTGATGACAACATTGCATTAAAATATTTCTTTATTGTTCCGGATCGTTTTGATCCGGACAATATTTCCAAAAGAGATTATCATGATATCGAAGAATCTGTAAGCTTCAATACATTCTGGACAGTGAATTTTGATCTGCCTGTGAATTATTTTATTGAAAGCAATCTTCAGCAGTCCCAGATGAATTCATTTAAAGGTTATCTGGATTCTGATCCTGAATTTTTGATTTCTCACAGTGAATACTCTTCCATCAAGATCAATACTGCAGATATTAATACGGAAGTACAATTTGGGTATAATCTGAAGCCGGAAGAGAAGCAGAATCTGGAGTTTTATCTTCCTTTGCATTTAAAATTTATTAAAGAAAGCATTGGTTCTGTTCCTGAAAGAATTTTTATATCGGATAAATTCAGGGGTAAAGAAGATTTTTTCGGGAATAATGATATTACCTTCTGGAAATTCAGGTTCCAGCTGTTTAATGATGCAGAAAAAACTGATCTTGATTATTTTGGAATTATCGCCAAGAAGGTTCTGGACGAAAGCATTATTACGGATAAACAAGATAATCATTGGTTTAAAAATGGTCTGAAATCTTATCTTGAAATCCAGTATTTAAAGAAATTTTACCCGGACACAAAATTACTGGGCAATTTACCGGAGACAAAAGTTTTTGGCGTAAAGCCATTGAAACTATTCTATGCCTCAAAGGTAAAGCTGATCGAACGGTACGGCTTGGCCTACCAGTATATAATGTCTCAAAATCTTGATCAAAAAATTGATGAAAAATATACCGTTCTGAGTAATTTTAATGATATGGCGATCAGTAGTTTTGAAATGGGAAGTCTGTTCAATTATTCAGCTGATAAGATGGGATACGAAAGCTTTGATCATCTTTTACAAAATTTCATTGCAAAAAACACTGATAAAAAAATTGATCCTAGAGAGTTCATCAAAGAACTTGCAGAAAAAGATAAAAGAACAACTTATTTATCAGACTTTTTGGAACATAAAAACCGGGTCAACTTTAGGCTTAAACGATTTAAAAAAGAGAATGATTCTTTAAATATCAAAATTAACAAAAATACTTTCGCTGAAATTCCTGTAAAACTTCATACCGAAACGAGGGAAGGTGACAAAAAGGAATATTGGGTAGGAGCAGACGAAAATCAAAAGACTAAAACATTTTCCATCCCTACAGCAGGTATTTACAAAATCACCCTTAATGAGGATTATATCTTTCCGGAATCGAATTACAGAGACAATTTTCTATACGCGAAAGGTTTCTTTTCTAATACAAAAAAAATTAAGCTGAAGCTCATTAAAGATATTCCTAATCCTGAGTTTAATGAAATTTATATAAGCCCAAGAGTGAGGTTCAATAATACCTACGACAAATTTTTGATTGGGGTCAACTTAAAAAACCAGTCTTTTTTTGATCAGAAGTTTTTATATTCCTTCACTCCGACATACAGTACAGGAACGGGAAAGCTGACAGGTTCCGGTGCGGTTACCTATTCTGTTCTTCCGGCCGAAAGTATTTTCAGAAGCATTACTTTTGGAGCTTCCGGCTCTTATTTCCATTATGATTATGATCTGGCTTACCGTAAAGCTTCACTATATTCCAATTTAAATTTTAGAAAAAATCCGAGAAGTACAGTAAGTAGAAGCATTGGTGTTTCTTATAATTATTTTGAAAGAGATCTGAGCCCGGAAATGATTGCCAGCAATGATTATGATAAGTATAATCTTTGGAGCTTAGGGTATGGATATAATGACAGCCAAAGCATCCACGAAAAAAGTTTAGGTGTAAGCACACAATGGATGAAGTATTTTCATAAAATAACGGCAGAAGGTTTTTATCGTTGGGAGTTTGCTCCGAAGCAAAAACTCAGTGTACGATTATTCGCCGGATACTTTTTGAGAAATGAAACCAGGAATAATACATTTAATTACGGTATTTCAAGAGTTTCCGATTATTCTTTTTCCTACAATCTTTTGGGGCAAAGTGCTACGGGTGGGATTCTTTCACAACAATATATTCTTGCAGACGGAGGCTTTAAATCTTTTATCCCCGGAAGTGTCAACAAATGGATCACTTCTGTAAACGTGGATACAAGTGTCTGGAAAATTTTCCACGTGTATGCCGATGCAGGGATTTATGATAACAAAGGCCAGCCGACAAAGTTCATTTGGGATAGCGGTGTGAAAGTAAGAGTAATCCCTGATTTCCTTGAAATTTACTTCCCGATACAGTCTTCCCTTGGCTTTGAACCGGGATTTAAGGACTATGCAAAAAGAATCCGATATACTTTGGTTCTTAATTTAAATTCGATTATCAACGCTGCAAGAAGAGGCTGGTACTAAAAATAACTGACAAGACTGTAAAACTGTTAATCTAAACTTATATGTAAAAATTGTCAGTCTCACAATCTTTTAAAATCTTTTGTAAAGCTGACTCGTTATTGATGGTTCCTGTAACAATATAATTTCCTTTGGGAGATTTGTAACATCTAAATAATAAGCTGATTTTGTTGGAGATATTTTCTCCCCCGAAGTGTGTAATTTAAAAAGTTAGATTTGGATTTTGTAATCTAAGACTTTTTCAAATATATAAAATAAAAAGAACACAATGAAGTGCTCTTTTTATTTTATATCATGTTATTTTAAACCCTAAACTATATACTCTTAAAGTAAATTGTAGTGAAAAATAAAGTTTAAATTTTCTATTTTAATAGTAATTAAGCCTCTATATAGCCTTTTTATATTTATCAATCAGCCATACCATAAATTCTATGCACTTTCTTGATGTCATTTGGTGTTAATCCATAAGTAGGCCTTACCACTTCTTGACCATTTGCATCTGTATAAAAAGGCTTCTGATATTGATATTTTAGATAATCAGAAAGCTCTTGATTATTCCTAGGCCATGAACCATAAAGCATCACCGAATGCATATCAAATGGATCGAGGTCATCTATTACTTCTTCTATTTCTAGATTATACCTTATGGAATTAGCCAAGCTTTCGGAAAATGCACTTGCAATTACACTAAGATCTTGTTCATTTAAAACATTTTTCAAATAAGTATCTCTCAATGGTCTTTGGTGCTCATGTATCAGCCCTACAGTATGTCCAATTTCATGAATTATACTTTGTATATCACAAGTTGGGGAAAGTTGAATTGTTCCATCATGAATACTTGGCATTCCAGTAGTGGACCTACATCCAGATGCAGTAGGAATAATATTGACTTTTTGAACAGTACCATCATTTACATCCACAATGTTAAAATTTAATGATGTATTAGTATGCCATATATCTATAGCAGTGAGAATGTTATTTTTTTGTTCATTACTGAAATCAGGGCTAACAGATACATTAACGGTATTATTAGACCATAATCTAGTACCTGGTATAGTAACACCAACCGTTGCAATCCTCCTACTTCCTTTTGATTCTATTTTTGCTTTACCTGTTGTATGATTGGCTAGCTGATTATATAGTTTTTTTATCTCATTATTATTTATTGGAGATTGAAATATTTTTATAATATTTACATCTTCTTTAGGAATCAAAATATCATCGGAATAAAGAAAGTTATTAGCGTCTCCTTCTATATATTACAATAAATAGGGTTTTCCAGTTTCAATATTAGTAGCAATAATAATGGGATTAGTTTTTGTTAGTTGTTGTTCATTTTTTAATGAAGATTCAGACTCGTCATTTCTACATGAAACTGATGTAGAAAATAGAACAATTGAAGACAAATAGATGAAAATTGTTTTTAATTTCATAATGAATGAGTTTTAATATTTTTTTATTGAAAGTTGTATTTATAATAAATCTAAATTTCCCCTAATAAGATAGATATTTAATAGTTATAGAGGCAAATGTATAAGGAATTATCATGTATACTTGTAGTTTTTTTAGTGAAAATTAAAAAAAAAGTTGGAACTCAAACACAACATATTCTGTCATCCTATAACCCGTTCGATAAATTTCTCAAAACTTGGATCTGATGGAAAAACTGTAACACAAAATTTTATAATCTTGATGTTATAATTTCCGTTGGCTACCGAATTAATTCTACCCAAGCTACAAATGCACTTAGATTTGTCATCATTTAATTGATGAAATTAAACGGTTTAGATGAACTTACTGCCAAGCAAGAAGCCAACCTTAGAGTTATGGAAGATGTCATATCTAATTAATTTATCAATGATGTCATTAATTATCGGGAAAATATCGGGAAAGGGTATAAATGAAAAATCCCTAAACTGTCATACAAAACTGTTTAGGGATTTTAAAAGAGGTACCTAGCGGATTCGAACCGCTGTAGATGGTGTTGCAGACCACTGCCTAGCCGCTCGGCCAAAGTACCATATCTTTACCATTTTAGGTTTGCAAATATAGCAAAATATATGATTCAGCAAAAGTTTTTATAGAATTTCTTTGTGGTTTTAGGCTTTATTTTTCGCTTTTGCCTGGGTTTCAGAGATAATTTAATGAATGAAAGATTCTCTTAACTTTAATTAAATGCCTTTTAATATCAGTTTTAAAGTTGCATTGGTATTAATTACGGCCGTAATTCCTGAAGGGTTTAAAAGAATATTATCCGGTTTAAGATTGAAAACTCTGCCGTTCATATTTAATCCTTTATAATATTCTTTATTAAAGGCTTCTTCAATGCTTTTTTTTGAGCTTATTTCAAGATCTTGTGTAGGAATTCCGTATTCTTCTTCGATCATCCTTACGATTTTTCCTTTGAATAATAAGGTTGCTGCCTTTTGTAAGATGTTTGAAGTTTTTAAATTAAATTTCGTGTTT
Source organism: Chryseobacterium sp. RU37D (assembly GCF_900156075.1). GTDB lineage: Bacteria > Bacteroidota > Bacteroidia > Flavobacteriales > Weeksellaceae > Chryseobacterium. Next base: position 60,659 of record NZ_FTMM01000007.1, read on the forward strand.
GAGAGTACGATTTTCTTTTTCATTTCATCATAAACAGGAACTCCAGAAATAAAAGCTTTCCCATTGATATAACCTTCAGTTTCAGCCTCAATCATCACCCTGTTTTCCGTTCCATACACCTTGATGTCCTTGATCTTCACAGAAGATCCTCTCATTTCATATTCTTTGTTCAGGAACATATTTCTTGCAATATTAGTAGCTTCTGAAAAAGGAATATTGGCTGTGGTCTGCAAAAGAAATTTATCTGCCAAAATGGGGATAAAATTGAAATTCATTGCAGATTTCACAAGCTGTGACGCCTCAGGCTTGTTTCCCGTAAAGGTTTCGGAGAAAATATCAATTCCGATGTTGGTATCTATCTGATTTCCATAGAACTTCAATGGGGTGATATTTACATTAACAGGAGTTATTTTAAGCCACGTATTGTATTCTTCAGAAATATGGAATGGCTGTGAAAAAACATTCCATGCCAGTACGGCATATTGCTGGAAGTTCAGCTGCGAGGCCATTTGCTGATCAATAGTTTTACAGAATTTTTCCTGTTGCTCTTTCAGATTTTTTTCTACCAGAGAAGTGATCGGGATTTGTATTTTTCCATAATTCAGAACGGGCTTGGTCACCCATCTGAAACCGTTGGGCCTAGTAGTTGTGGAAATTGTCCAGTTGTTTTTAAAGCTTAAAGTTGTATTGAAAGACATTACTGTTTCAAAAGTTGTGCTCTGATAAGTATAAACTCCTAATGTTCCGATACCTTTTTCGGCCCAGATTTTTAAAGGAACTTCAATTAAAATATTCTGATTGGTTCCGCCGACAAGTCTTATAGGACGGGTTTTCCAGACTTTTACCTTAAACTGATCATTATTATTATCGGTATAAGAATCATCCAGATATATAATTTCTTTCACAGAATTGTTGATCATATTGCTGATCTCAGAAAGTGGAATAGTCACCGGCATTGTAATGCTAGATTTTATTTTCGGGAAATTATAAATTGCGACTTGATTATTAACATCAGATTGCCCGAAAATATTAATAAAAATAAGCAGAAATAAAATTTTAATGATTTTCAATGTCTGGATTTTATGAATGGAATAATTAATTTTCTGGTTTAAAACTTTGTTCCAGCTCAATGCTGGCCCCTTTCATTTCACCTTTCATGGGAGGGGAAGTTTTGGTTATTTTTAATTTAATATAAGAGATTTCAGAATATTTTTCATGAATTTTAGCGATGATTCTTCCTGCAACATGTTCCAGTAATTTTGATTTGATTTTCATCTCATCATAAATAATTTGATTAATGTCTGCATAACTTATCGTATCATTCAGATTATCTGATGATGCGGCTTTCCAAAGGTCTGTATGAATTTCCGCATTTAAGATATAATATGTTCCGATAATGTTTTCTTCAGGCAAAACACCGTGATAAGCATATATTTTTACGTCTTCAAGATAAATCTTGCTCATATTTTAGTTTTATAAGGTTAAAAAAAGCGAGTAAAACCCGCTTTTCATTTATTTTATAGTTTTTGAAAGATCAAGCATTGCTTCAATCGGCTTTAAGGCTTTCAATCTTAATTCTTCATCTATAAGAATTTCCGGAAGCTCATATTTCATGCATAAATACAGTTTTTCCATCGTGTTGCGTTTCATGTAAAAACATTCTGAGCAATTGCAGGTTTCATCGAAAACAAGTGCTGGAATAAGCTTTTTATGAGGGGAGCGCTTTTTCATCTCGTGAAGAATTCCTTCTTCCGTTGCGATGATGAATTTCTGACAATCGTCCTTCTCTACATAGTTCAGCAAGGCAGAGGTAGACCCGATAAAATGGGCCAGTTTCAAAACTGCTTCTTCGCTTTCAGGGTGTGCAATCAGTTTTGCATCAGGATTATCGGCAAGTTGTTTCGCAATTCTCTCCATAGAAAATGCTTCGTGAACGATACAGCTTCCATCCCAAAGAATCATGTCTCGACCGGTTTTTTGAGATAAATATCTTCCTAAATTTTTATCCGGAGCGAAAATTATTGGCCTGTCTTTCGGTAATGCCTCAATTATGGTTTCCGCGTTCGAGCTGGTTACAATAATGTCACTTTCTGCTTTTGTTTCTGCATTACAGTTAATGTACGTGGCTACCAAAGCATTAGGATACTGCTCACGCATTTTTCTCAAACCTTCTCCTGAGCAGCCGTCTGCCAGAGAACATCCTGCCATGGTGTCGGGGAGGACAACCTTTTTCGTAGGATTCAGGATTTTTGCGGCTTCTGCCATGAAATGCACTCCGCAGAATACGATCATATCAGCATTTGTATTTTTTGCCTGTCTCGCCAATTGTAGGGAGTCTCCCAGAAAATCAGCAATATCCTGAATTTCTCCAGGCTGGTAATAATGCGCTAAAATCACCGCATTTTTTTCTTCCTTCAATTTAAGAATAGCTTTTACGAGCTCTTCTCCTTGAGGAATCACCAAATCTTTTATATCTAAAAACCCCTTTACCGGAATTGCAGATTTAGCTTTTTCTAATGTTTCGGTACTCATATCAACCTCAATGTTTTTGATTATAGAAGTTAGATTTAGAAATTAGAAGTTAGATTTTGAACCACAATTTGCGATATTTTTTTTACTAACTTCTAATCTCTAACTTCTAGTTTCTTTCGATAAAATTTTTTATTAAACTTTCTATTTCTTTTTTTGCAATATCTAAATCGGAATTAATCACAATTTTGTCAAATTCATTCGCGTAAGACATTTCTTCTTCAGCCTTTGCTATGCGGGTTTTGATGGTTTCTGCGTCATCCGTGTTTCTTGCCGTCAGTCTGCGTTCCAGCTCTTCAATGGAAGGCGGTTCAATAAAAATAGACAGGGCCTGATCTCCGAAATATTTCTTTAAAGAGATTCCGCCTTTTACATCGACATCAAAAATAACCACTTTATCCTGGCTCCAAATCTTTTCAACTTCGGATTTTAAAGTTCCGTAATACTTATCAGTATAAACTTCTTCAAATTCCACAAAAGCACCTTCTGCAATTTTTTGCCTGAATTCGTCGGGCGTTAAAAAGTGATAATCAACAGCATGCACCTCACTTCCTCTCGGCTGCCTCGTTGTACAGGAAATCGAGAACTGCAATTCATCAAAAACTTTCAAAGAATGCTTTACTAACGTCGTTTTTCCGCTTCCGGACGGGGCTGAAAATATGATAACTTTATTCATTTTTTTTAGTTATGAATTATAAGTTATTAAAATCACATTAAAAAAAGCAACTCATAACTCATCATTAATAACTTATAACTTTTACAAAACGTTCAACGTCTGCTCTTTAATTTTTTCCAGATCATCTTTCATCATTACTACCAGCTTCTGGATTTCCGCATGATTGGCCTTTGATCCTAATGTATTGATTTCACGGCCGATTTCCTGAGAAATGAACCCCAGTTTTTTTCCGTTGAAATCTTCATTATCCATCACTTCCTTATAATATTTTAAATGCTGGGCCAGTCTTACCTTTTCTTCTGAAATATCAAGCTTTTCCGTGAAGTAGGCCATTTCCTGGTAAAAACGGGTTTCATCAACGTTTTCAAATTCTTTTAAAGACTTTTGGTAACGCTCTTTTACAGCAAAAATTCTTTCTTCCTCAAAAGGAACAACCTCGGTAAGATATTTATCAATATTCTGAAGATTTCTTTCCAGCTCTTCATGCAAAATTTTTCCTTCCGTTTTTCTGAATTCTTCGAAACGGTCAACCGCAGCATTAACAATCTTTGCTAATGCTTCCCACTCGCCTTCAGAAAGCTCATCTGGCCTCGAAGTAATGGCATCTGGGAGTCTTACCGCCATTTTTAAATATTCAAAATCGGGACCGTCCGAAGCAATGCTTCGCAATTCGCTCATATAAGAATCAATTAAGTTCTTATTAATTTTTAAATCATTAGACTCTTCAAGATTCTCTATATTGATGTAACAGTCTACCTTTCCCCGGATGAGCCTATCGTTAAGAATTTTTCTTACTTCAAATTCTTTTTCTTTATACCTCAAAGGAATTTTGATATTTAAATCGAAGCTTTTGCTGTTCAATGATTTAATATCTATTGTAATTTTTTTTCCTTCAAAAACATCTTCAGCTCTGCCGAAGCCGGTCATTGATAAAATCATAGTTTTATATTGTAGTACAAAGATAAACATTTAAGTCTATAGTTTTGCTAATGTTGGATGGTTTGGAAAAGGGGAACCAGAGGCTGGAGGAGGGAAGATTGTCGTGAAATATTTTTACAACATGTATTTGAACATTAAGAAATTAAGATTTTAAGTATTTGTGTCTTAAATAGCTTTAAAAAATCAATTTATTGGTTTCTTAATTCTAAAGTATGCTTTATTGCTTAAATTCCTAATGTTTAAAGAAAGAGGATAAACTTAGTTTATTTGGTTTAGAAAATTAAGATTATAAATCCTAAAAATAGTTTCAGTATGGTAAAACGAAAACTTTTTAAATATCTAATAATCAAGTAAATTCTTTTGTGACTTTAGCGTTAAAAATAAAAAAATCAATTTTTGTAAATTAGCGCTGTGAAAGCTAAAAATTTGATTTCTGTCGTAGGCCCCACCGGAATTGGAAAAACAAGACTGGCCATTGATCTGGCTAAGCATTTCGATACGGAGATTATTTCTTGTGATTCTCGTCAGTTTTTTAAAGAGATGAAAATAGGTACAGCTGCTCCATCAGAAAAAGAACTGGCAGAAGCACCTCATCATTTTATCGGAAATCTTTCGGTTGAAGGCTATTATTCTATCGGGCAATATGAAGAAGATGCTTTAAAAAAACTTAATGAACTTTTTGAAAATCATGAAACTGTTATTTTGGTGGGCGGAAGTATGATGTACGAAAAAGCTTTAATTGAAGGATTAAATGATTTGCCTGAGGCAAATGAAGAAAACCAGAAAAAATTAAACGAAATTCTTGAAAATGAAGGCACCGAAAAGCTTCAGGAAATTGTGAAAGAGCTTGATCCCGAATATTTTAAAATAGTGGATATTCATAATCATAGAAGGCTGTTACGGGCCATTGATGTAATCTGGCAGACAGATAAAAAATATTCTGAATTAATTGCTGTTTCGCAAAACTCCAGAGATTTTAATACCATCCGGATCGGGATTGAAGCGCCAAGGGAAGAATTGTACGACAGGATCAACAGGAGGGTGGATATCATGATGAAGAAAGGCTTGCTGGAGGAAGCAAAAAACCTCGAAAAATTCAAATACTTAACAGCTTTGAATACGGTTGGCTATTCCGAATTATTTAAGTATTTTGAAGGGGAGTGGGATTTGGATTTTGCTGTTTCTGAAATTAAAAAAAACAGTCGCAGATATGCAAAACGCCAACTGACCTGGTACCGGAAAGCGAATGATATTCATTATTTGCCTTTGGGATATTCGCAGGAGGATTTTGATAATTTAATTCAATATATTAGGCTAAAGCATAAAATAAAAAACAATAAATGATGATCGCTGTAAAAAATTTTATAAAAAATTTTGATTCTGATGTTTTTAATACTGAAAATAAACTTCCCTGGGAAATAATAAACCATCTGGAAGATTTACTAATTGAAAAAATTAAAACTTTATCAGATGATTATATCGTTAATGGAAATATCGCAGTTCATCGATCTGCAGATATTGAGCAGGGGGCTGTGTTAAAAGGAATTTTGATCATTGGTGAAAATTGCCGAGTAGGTGCTTATGCTTACCTGAGAGGCCCGATATTTCTTGGGAAGTCAGTGAATATCGGCCCGGGCTCGGAAATCAAGCACTCCATTATTCTTGATCATTCTGCCACTGCCCATTTTAACTATGTCGGAAACAGCATTATCGGTAAAAATGTGAATTTTGAAGCGGGTTCTATCTGCGCTAATCATTTTAACGAAAGGGAAAATAAGAATATCTTGGTTTTTTATAACAATCAGGTAATTTCTACGGAAACGCACAAATTCGGATCGTTGATAGGGGATGATTCTAAAATCGGAGCTAATGCCGTGCTGTCTCCCGGAACCATTCTGGAGAAAAAAACCGTTGTAAAAAGATTAGAATTAATAGAGCAGTTTCCATAAAAAAAATGCGGCCCCGAAAGACCGCATTCCATTAACAATATAATTTTATTTACTACTTCCAACCGCCTCCTAACGCTCGGTATAAGTCTACAATACTGCTCAATCTCTGTCTTTTTACAGATGCTAAATTAAGTTCTGCCTGTAGAGAATTTCCCTGAGCTGTTATTACTTCTAAATAGTTCGCCATTCCGCCTTTGTAAAGCATTTCGGCACTTTTAATTCCATTTTTTAGGGTTGCTACCTGTTCGGTTGCTTTTTGTTCCTGAACTTTTAAACTTTCATTAGAAACCAAAGCATCAGAAACTTCACCCACTGCATTCAAAACAGATTGACGGAACGCCAGAACGTTTTTTTCTCTTTGGATTTTAGCAACATTAAGATCCGTTTTCAATTGTCTTTTCTGGAAAATAGGCTGAGTCAAACCTCCTAAAACAGAACCGAACAACGAAGCCGGAATCTGAAACCAGTTATCAATTTTAAATGAATTTACTCCTCCGTTCGCTGTGATTTTCAATGAAGGATACATATTTGCCTGAGCAATTCCCACCACTGAATTTGATTCCAATAAAACCAATTCCTGTTGACGAACATCGGGACGACGACTTACCATTGCAGCAGGAAGTCCCGCGGAAATATCTTGTGGTAAAGAAGTATCGGACATTTCAATCGTTCTTGTTATTTTATTTGGATTTTCACCGATTAAAATACTTAAAGCATTTTCCTGAATCGCGATATTTTGTTCTAATTGAGTAATCAAAAGTTCTGTGGATTGCTTTTGAGCTGTTGCCTGTTGAACTCCCAAAGATGTTGTATCACCGCTTTTCCATAGTTTTTCTGTAAGAGAAAGGGTGCTTGTGCTTAATTCCAGATTCGATTTTGCAATCTGCAGTTGTTTGTCAAGCATCAATAAATTGTAATACCCTTGGGCAATGGCTGCAACAACCTGTGTCTGAATGGCTTTTGTCGCTTCATAAGTTTGCAGATACTGCATTTTTGAAACTTCCTGCTGATTTTTAATTTTACCCCAAATATCGGCCTCCCAAGACAAATTAAACGCTGCATTGTAATCTTCTACATAGCTTTTTCCTAAAAACAGGTTCAAGCTTTGTCCGTTCATACTGTTTTTTGAAGGCTTTGAAATCTGTGCAGTCACTCCAAAACCAACATCGGGATATTGAAGATATTTTGCTTGTTTTAGTTTTTCCTGTGATGAAGCAACTTGTTTTAAAGCAATTTGTAAATCGTAGTTGTTTTTAATTCCTTTTTCAATCAATGTTTGTAACATCGGATCGCTGAAAAATTGTTTCCATTCCAAATTCGCAACGCTTGCTGTATCGGCTGTTGCAGTATATTTGAACGTTTCGGGAAGATCAACTTCAGGTTCACTTAATGCCAGTTTGGGCACACAGGAAACCGAACCTATAGCGATTCCGAAAGCGATGATTATATTTTTTACTCTTTTCATAATTTAATTTTTTTTTGAATACAAAACTTTGAGAGGTTTTGTTTGGGCAAAGTTGTCTTTAGTAGGAGAAATGCTTTGCTTTTTATATGATATAGTTTGAATAGTTTGCTTCTCTATTTTAGGTTTTTAACAGAATAATGTTTTATTTTCTAACATTAAGAAGTTTAGAATTTTTTCCTTTAAAAGGAGAATTAAGAATTTGACAAGTCAAATAATAAGCGTTATGCTTTATAAATATTTTTGATATTTCCTTAACTAATCTTAATCCTTTAATTTTCTTAATGTTTAAATAGCTTTACGTTAAAACTTAAATCAAATCTCTCAAAGTTTATCATTCACTTTTTATTAATGAGCACTAGCTAAAAGTTCTTCTTCTAATTTTTGTCTTTGAAGTCTTTTCTTTCTTCTGCTTGGCATTTTTTCATGTAAATATTGGAAGATCACAAACATTACCGGGATAATGAAAATTCCGAATAAAACTCCTGTCAACATTCCACCAACAGTACTGAATCCGATGGAGTGATTTCCTTTTGCAGAAGCACCTTGCGTAAATACAAGCGGTAACATACCAACAATAAACGCAAATGACGTCATTAAGATCGGTCTCAAACGTAATCTTGAAGCCTGAAGTGCAGATTCCAGTAATGATCTTCCTGCATTCCTTCTTTGAACGGCAAATTCTACAATCAGAATGGCGTTTTTCGCTAATAATCCGACGAGCATGATTAAACCAACCTGAACGTAAATATTATTATCAATTCCTGCCAATCCTGTGAAGGCAAATACCCCGAAAATACCTGTTGGAATAGTTAAAATTACCGCAAATGGAAGGATGTAACTTTCATACTGAGCTGCCAATAAGAAGTATACAAACAAAATACTTAACATAAAGATAAATGCTGTCTGTCCGCTTGTTTTGATCTCTTCACGAGTAATCCCTGTCCATTCGTATCCGAAACCTCTCGGAAGTGATTTTTCTGCCACTTCTTCAACTGCTTTAATTGCGTCCCCGGTACTGTAACCAGGTTTTGGTGTTCCGTTGATCGTAACGGCGTTGAATAGGTTGTTTCTTGTCACTGTTTCAGGGCCAAAAGCTCTTTTTAATGTCACCAATGTTTTTACAGGAACCATTTCACCTGATTTATTTTTAACATAAATTCCTTCCAAAGAATTTGCATCTGTTCTGTAAGGAATGTCTGCCTGAGCCATTACTCTGTAGTATTTTCCGAATCTGTTGAAATCCGAAACGAAGCTACTTCCGTAATAAATCTGCATCGTCTGCATTAATTCTGTGATGGAAACGCCTAGCTGATTGGCTTTATCATTATCAACTTCAATCGTATATTGAGGATTTCCGGCAGCATATGTTGTGAAAGCAAATGCAATTTCAGGACGTTTCATCAATTCTCCAATGAAGGCTTGAGTTGTTGTTCCTAAATTTTCCAGAGAACCGTTTGTTTTATCCTGAAGCATAAATTCGAAACCGGAAACGTTACCAAATCCCTGAACAGTAGGGAAGTTGAAGAAGAATGCACTTGCATCTTTCACTTGGGATACTTTCCCTGTCAATCTCGCTGCAATCTGATCCGGATCGGTGATTTCACCACGTTGATCGTGATCTTTTAATTTAATGAAACCAGCAGAATATGGAGATGCATTTGCGTTACTAATGAAGTTCAAACCATCTGCAACCCAAAGGTGATTTTTGGCTTTTTCACCGTTGATGATGTTATCAATTTGCTCAGTTGCTCTGTGTGTTCTATCCAATGAACTTCCGGGAGGGGTATTCACCGCATATAAAATAAATCCTTGGTCTTCCGTAGGAATAAATCCTGATGGTGCTTTTTTAATTAAGAAAACACTTGCAGCAGTAATTAATACTAATCCTCCGACTGCAACCCATTTATTTTTAATTAAAAATTTAAGACTGTAGATATATTTTTTAGTCATGTTATTAAAACTTGCATTGAAAGCATTGAAAAATCTTGCTCCAAAACCTGTTTTTTTACCGTGTTCTCCGTGTTCACCTTGAGGATCATTTAGGAACATCGCACATAAAGCCGGGCTTAATGTTAGTGCATTAATCGCAGAAATCATAATCGCAATTGCCAATGTGAAGGCAAACTGTCTGTAGAAAACTCCCGCAGGACCTTGCATGAAACCAACCGGAATAAACACGGCACACATCACCAATGTAATGGAAATAATCGCACCGGAAATTTCGCTCATTGAACTCATTGTCGCTTGTTCAACGGGCATTCCTGTATGTTCCATTTTGGAGTGGACGGCTTCCACAACAACGATCGCATCATCCACCACAATACCGATGGCGAGTACCAAAGCGAACAATGTCAACATGTTGATACTGAACCCAAATAACTGAAGGAAAAAGAAGGTACCGATAATTGCCACCGGAACTGCAATCGCCGGAATTAATGTAGATCTGAAATCCTGAAGGAAAATATATACAACAATAAATACCAGGATAAATGCAATGACTAATGTCTCAACAACCTGATGAATTGAAGCATCCAAAAAGTCTTTGGAATTATACATGATGATCGGCTCAACACCTTTTGGAAGGGTAGTTTTAAACTGATCTACCTGTTTTTCAATTTCAGTTAAAATTTCGTTAGCATTAGATCCCGCTGTCTGCATAATTGCAAAACCTGCAACAGGTTTGCCATCCACTCTGTTAGCTGCTGTATAAGTATATGAACCAAATTCTACTCTTGCAACGTCTTTCAGTCTTAGGAAAGAACCGTCGCTATTAGCTTTAATAGCAATATTTTCGTAGTCTTCGTTCTTGTTTAATTTACCTTTATACTTTAAAATATATTCGTAAGTTTCCTTACTACCTTGTCCCAAACGTCCCGGAGCAGCTTCCAAGTTGTGATCTTTTACTGCTGCCAAAACTTCCTGTGGAGAAAGGTTGTTGGCTGCTAATCTGTCTGGCTTCAACCAAAGTCTCATTGAATAATCTCTTGTTCCGAAAACCTGCGCCTGAGCAACCCCAGGAATACGCTGAATTTGTGGAATGATGTTGATCTTCAAATAGTTTTGCAAGAAAAGTTCGTCGTATTGCTTAGGATCATCACTTGTTAATCCCATGAACATAATCATACTGTTCTGAACTTTCTGCGTCGAAATTCCCGCTTGTACAACCTCCTGCGGAAGCTGGCTCATCGCTTTCGATACACGGTTCTGAACGTTTACGGCAGCATTGTCAGGATCAGATCCTTGCTTGAAAAATACGCTCAGTGTCATGGTACCGTCATTACTCGAGTTGGAGGTCATGTACGTCATGTTTTCCACACCATTCACCGCTTCTTCGATTGGGGTTGCAACCGAACGGGCTACAACTTCCGCATTCGCACCCGGATAGAAAGCCGTCACCTGAACGCTCGGTGGCGCAATATCCGGAAAGAGGGCGATGGGTAAATTAAAGAGGGACAATGCCCCCAATAATAAAAGTATGATGGAAATGACCGTTGAAAGTACCGGTCTTTCTATAAATTGTTTTAACATAAGAAGTTTATTTTTTTAATGTTGTTTAAACTAATTTTAAAGATTAAGGATTTAAGAAATTAAATTTTAAAAGAAAGATGCATTAAGATTTGACAAATCAAATAACTAAGCGTTGCATCTTATAAAATCTTAATGTTTAAAATAATTGCGATTTTAAATCATATTTAAAAAAAGTTTAAACAGTTCTTATAAATAGTCCTGAAAGGAGCTTATAAAGGTTTTGCTTTCAACAAACTATCAGAAGAAATAGCTTTTGGCTGAATAGCAACCCCGTCTTTCAATGCACCGATTCCTGTGAATACGATTTTATCTCCTACAGAAAGTCCTTCAGAAATGAAGTAATAGCTATCTGTTTTTCCTGAGATTTTTACAGGTTTTCCGGTTACTTTTTTGTCCTTTCCTACAACATAAACGTACGTTTTATCCTGAATTTCGAAAGTAGATTCCTGTGGAATTACCATTGTTTTATCGAATAGCTGTGGCATACGAACTCTACCCGTATTTCCTGTTCTCAGAACTCCGTTTGCATTTGGAAATACCGCGCGAACACTGATTGCTCCCGTAGTTTTGTCGAATTGCCCGTCAACAATACTCATTTTTCCTTTTTCAGGATATGTGCTGTTGTCGGCAATTACCAAGTCTACCATTGGCATATTTTTCAGTTTTTCATTTAAAGTTGCTCCCGGATATTTATTTTGGAAAGCAATGAAATCCAATTCACTTAAAGAAAAGTAAGCGTAAATTTCGCTGATATCTGATAATAAAGTCAATGGACTTGCATCTGTTCTTGAAATCAAGCTTCCTTTTTTGTAAGGAATTCTTCCGATGTATCCGCTTACTGGTGCTGTAATCGTTGTAAATCCTACATTGATTTTAGCGCTTCCTACTGATGCTTTTGCCTGTGAAGCGGATGCCACTGCGGCTGCGTAATTTGCTTTTGCAGTTCTCAATTGTACGTCTGAAACTACTTTTGCAGCAACAAGAGGCTCTAATCTGTCTACCTCAACTTTTGCTTTTTGAATATTAGCGTTGGCAACTTGTAAATTGGCACTTGCCATATTCATTTGTTCGCCGTAGCTTCTTGAATCTATTTTAAATAAAGGTTGTCCCGCTCTTACATAAGCTCCTTCTTCTACATAAATTTTATCTAAATAGCCATCAACCTGAGATCTGATTTCTACATTGTTTTTCCCTTCCAAAGCTGTCGGAAATTCTTGATAAACAGTAGCAGGAGAGGTAATTACGGTATAAACAGGCAACTCTGGAGCAGGTGGAGCAGCGTTTGATCCTTCTGCAGCCTTTGTGCAATTTTGTAAAAGGATAATACTTGATATAAGTACGATGATCCTCGTTTTTCCCAATATTTTCATTTTGAGTTTAAATTTTTAATGAAGTGTTAAATTAAATAATGTTGTTTTTAAATTTGAATTCCGTTATATTTCCTAACGGTGTTAATGATTTGTTCAAAAAAAAATTCCAGAATTCTTAATATTCGATTTTAGATCGGTGTTTTCATAATTGAAACTTGTTTTAATGTTGGTTTTAAGTATAATTAAGATGAGGTGTAAAGTGTGTTATTTTTATTAACAGTGTTAATTGTTTCTGTAAAAAAAATAATTTTTACTATTAGCTTTCTAATCTTACATGAGATGGTTTTTAATTTAAATTTAGTTTTAAATGAATAATTTATTTACATTAATTCAGTGTTAATATTCCTAACGATGTTAATTTTTAGTTCAAAAAAAATCCTACAAAGACTTAATGAAAGCTGAAACAGTTTCGTCCAAAGTCGTCTTATTCATTGTAGAAGGAATATCATCATTACGCATCATCATGATCGAAATCAAGCCATGTACCGCCGAAAATAAGGCGTGAGACATGTGACAGGCATTTTCCGGTTTTGATCCGTTTTTCTTAATAATTTCATACGTGCAATCGTAAAGCATGTCCTGAAACGACGAAAATTCTTCTTTCATCATTCCTTTTCCGCTACATTGCATTCCCAATCCGAACATCAATTGATAATACTCTTTGTTTTTGAATGCAAACTTCCAGTAAGCATCCACAATAGCTTTCAACTGGTCTTCCGGATTGTCGTGTTCTCTCTGAGCTTTCAACAATTCGATATGTAAACAATGGAAACCATTCAACGAGATTTCGTATAAAATAGCTTCTTTGTTTTCAAAGTGATCGTAAACTACCGGTGCACTGTACTCAATAGCATCGGCAATTTTTCTCATGGAAAGTGAAGCCCACCCTTCGGTTTTTGCCAAAGAGAAAGCCGCGTCCAGAATGCTGGTGCGTATGTTTTCTTTTTCTCTTTGTCGACGTTCATGTAGACCCATGATTTTTAATTACTAACAGTGTTAGCAAAACTACAAACTTTTTAATATAACTTCCAAACAAATTTCAGAGTTTAACTTTTGGCGAAAGATTTTTTGAAGACTTTTAAAATTTGCTGGATGCTGAAAGAATCGGGGATTGAAGACGTTTCATGTTATTGTTTTTTTTAATTATTGTAAAAATTAATGAAGTTTATAGTCAAGTTCAATTAATAACTTCAATTCTCCCGCATCTATCTTCCTGGCTAGAATAACCAAGAAAATCTTTATCTTTGTGGCTAAAATAAAAAAGATATGAATACTCCCTCAAATATGATTGATTTGGGTACCAAAGCTCCTTTTTTTGAGCTTCCAAACCCATCAAAAAGCAATGAAATTCAGTCATTGGATGATCTGAAAGGAGAAAAAGGAACGTTGGTTATCTTTATGTGCAACCATTGTCCGTTTGTTCTTCATGTAATAGATAAATTAAACGAATTATATGAAGACTATAATGAAAGAGGGATTGAATTTATCGCAATAAACTCGAATGACGTAGAAAAATATCCTGCAGATTCTCCGGAAAAAATGATCGAATTTCAAATTGAAAGAAAATTCGATTTTCCTTATTTATACGATGAAAGTCAGGCAATCGCTAAAGCTTACGATGCAGCTTGCACACCGGACTTCTTCTTCTTTGATGAGAAATTAGACCTTATTTACAGAGGCCAAATGGATGATTCAAGACCGGGAAATCATAAGGATGTAACGGGAGAAGACTTGATTATTGCTTTTGAAAATCTTTTGTTGGGCGAGCCACAAGAGGAAATTCAAAGACCAAGCATGGGCTGCAATATCAAATGGAAATAATTTTTCGTTGATTGTTGCGGGTTGTCGGTTAATGGTTCTGCAACTTAACTATATAATATATAAAGCTGTTCTTGGGGGACGGCTTTTTTTGTTTATGTGAGATCCTTTGACAGCTTCGTTTTAGGATGACATTGCTACAATTGGGCATTAATAAAACGGCTAGTATTAGAGAAATGTCATGTTGAGCTTGTCGAAACATTTTAAAGTAATTTAAAAACTAGCCTTAATCTTCACCTCATTCTCCACCTTTAAATCTACATTTACCTTATTATGTGCGAAATTTTTCATAAACTCCGAAGGTGTTTTCTCCGTATATTTTTTAAACATTCTATTAAAATAAGTCACATTATTAAAACCACAGCTATAACTGCATTCCGAGATACTTTTATCCTGCGCCATTAGCAAACAAGCTTTATTAATTCGGTATCGATTCACAAATTCTGTAAATGTAATTTGCGTTGCTTTTTTGAAAAAATTACAGAAAGCAGGCAGGGTTAAATTTGCCAGTTTTGCGACATTTTCGATGTTAATTTCTTTATCATAATTGTGCTCAACATACGTGAAAATGTTTTCCAGACGGGTTTTATTTTTTGAAATAATGGTGTAAGGCATGATTTCCTTATTCAGGAGCTCATAATCTTCACATTTTGAAAGTTCAAATAAAATTTCCAACAACAATAAATACCTTTTATAGCCTTCAAATTCCAGCATTAATTTCAATTTTGGAAGCATCTTTTTATGAACCTCATCATGAAAGTGAATTCCATATTTTGACAATTCTAAAAGATTTTTAATCGATCTGGCTTCCACTTCCTGTTGAGGAAACTGCAAAATTTCTTCTTTAAACTGAAGGACAATTTCTTCATGCGGATCAATAGAATTCAACCCAAATCCCGAATGTGGAATGTTTGAACCGATCAATACCAGATCACCATTCGTATAATTACTTTTATGATAACCGACATGTCGAGTTCCGCTCCCGGAAATCACGCAGACAAGCTCAATTTCGGGATGATAATGATATTCCCATTTAAATTCCGAAATAGGCGAATTGTTGTGAATTGTACGGAATGAGCTCTTTTCATCGGGGATTACTCTTTCAAATGTAACTTTCATTTAGTTAATCATATTTTGTTTCCTAAAATAATAATTATATTAATATAGTTCAAATATTCATTTACTATGTTAAATTAATGTTAACCTAAATGCCTCTATCTTAGCCGACAAGAAAAATAATTGAATGAAAAATTTCAACATTAAGGCGGTTTTATTTTTAAATTATTTCGTTTTTGCCATTCTTTTGAATTCTGTAGGAACGGTAATTTTACAGGTACAGCAGAATTTTGGGATCTCAAAATCTCATGCAAGCGTTCTGGAAGGTTTTAAAGACCTGCCGATTGCCATTTGTTCATTCATTTTAGCATCATTTTTGCCAAAAATCGGGATCAAAAATTCGATGCTGACGGCATTGCTTCTCGTTAGCTGCATGTGCTTTGTAATGCCTTTTTCCAATGATTTTTGGTTTTTCAAGCTGCTGTTTACGGTAGTCGGAGTTTCTTTTGCTTTAATTAAAATTTCGGTTTTCACTTCCATCGGACTGGTGACGAATACGGATAAAGAACATTCAAGCTTTATGGGTTATCTGGAAGGGTTTTTCATGATCGGCGTATTAATGGGAAATGTTTTATTTAGCTTATTTATTGATGACCATAACCCAAGATCAACCCATTGGCTGAATGTATATTGGGTGTTGGGAGGGATTTCAACCTTGTCATTTTTGTTTTTATTCTTCACAAAATTGGATGAGCACGAAGCGAAAAGTGAAAAAACAGATTTGCTGGGTGATTTAAGAAACAGTGCAAGTTTGTTCGGCTACAGAAAAGTATTATTCTTTTTATTGTGTGCATTTCTTTTCGTTTTGGTTGAACAAAGCTTCCAGACTTGGACACCGACTTTCTATAAAGAAATTTTAAAAGTCCCGACTTCCATGAGCATTCAGGCAGGAGCAGTATTGGCAGGTGCTTTTGCGCTGGGAAGGTTTTTATCGGGCTTTTTCTCGAAAAAATTCAGCTGGATTTATGTGGTTTCTTTTTGTGTGGTTGGTTTTGCGATGAGTATTCTGCTGGTACTTCCTTTAACTCATAATATTAAAATTAATGCCGGAACAACCTGGTTCAATGCCCCTTTGGTGGTGTATCTATTTCCATTGATGGGGGGGCTGCTGGCACCGATTTATCCAAGCATAAATTCTGTAATTCTGGCCTCTATCCCGAAATATTTACATAGCGCCATGTCTGGTTTGATCGTGGTTTTCTCTGCAATTGGAGGAACAATCGGATCAATAATTACTGGTTTTGTGTTTCAGGAATTCAGTGGACAGCAGGCGTTTTACCTTTCGTTAATTCCGCTTTCCCTGTTGATTATTTCGGCAGTTTTCATGAATAAATTAAAAATAAATCCTAAAAAATAAAATGAATACACAACTTTATATAAAAGAAATTCAGGCACTTTTTGATGATGTTCAAAGGTCAAAGGTTTTTGAAGATCAGAAAATGATGACCGATGCCGTTCCTCTGCTTCCGATTGCTGAAATCAACGCAAAGTACGAAGCCGAAAAAAAGTCTCCGGATTTTGATCTGAAAGATTTTGTGCTGTCGAATTTTGATTTTTTAGGAGCAAAAGTTTCTATTCACCGAGAAGAACAATTGCCGATTGAAGACCATATTGAAAAGCTTTGGGACGAGCTTACAAGAACGGCTTATGAAGAAAAAGGCACATTATTAAAGCTTCCAAAGCCATATGTAGTTCCCGGAGGCCGTTTTAATGAATTTTTTTATTGGGACAGCTATTATATTATGCTTGGTCTGCAGGTTTCCGGTAGAGTGGAAATGATGGAAAATATTGTGGAAAACTGCTCTTATCTAATTCAGACTGTGGGATTTGTTCCTAATGCAAGTCGTACTCATTTCTTAAGCCGCTCGCAGCCTCCGTATTTTTCATTGATGCTGGATCTTCTTTTTGAAACGACAAAAGACGAGAGTGTTTATATTAAATATCACAATACGTTAAAAAAAGAATACGCTTTTTGGATGAACGGAATTGAAAGATTAGAAAAAAAATCAAGCATAAAAAGGGTGCTTAAGACTAAGGATGGAGATACTTTAAACAGATATTACGATGCTGAAAATGAGCCCCGTCCGGAGAGCTATTTGATTGATATTGAGGATGCAGAAAATGCAGGTGAAGAATTTTACAGAAATATAAGAAGTGCCTGCGAATCAGGCTGGGATTTTTCCAGCAGATGGTTTGCAGATGGAGAAAATATACAGACGATTGAAACATTGAACCTTGCCGAAGTAGATCTGAACTGCCTTCTGTGGCATTTGGAAAAAACACTGGCAAAATCTTCATCGCTTCAAAATTTATCGGAAAAAGAAAATTATTTTAAAGAAAGGGCAGTAGGCAGAAGACAGATAATCCACAAATATTTCTGGGACGAAAATTCTGGAACTTATAAAGATTATCATACGAAAAAAAACACAACCACAACGTCTGAACATATTGCTGCTCTTTATCCTTTATTCCTGGGGTTAGCAAGTGCTCAACAGGCAAAATCTGTTGCAGAAATTATTGAAAAAAAGTTTTTGTATCAGGGCGGATTGGTCACTACCACAAAAAAAACAGGCCAGCAATGGGATCTTCCCAACGCCTGGGCTCCATATCAATGGCTGGGTTTTAAAGCTATGAAAAACTACGGCTTTGATGATTTGGCGGAAAAAATTAAAAATAACTGGTGTGAAAATGTAGAAAGAGTCTACAACAACACCGGAAAACTGATGGAGAAATATAATGCATTAGACATAGAAACTGTTGCAGGTGGTGGAGAATATCCTAATCAGGACGGTTTCGGATGGACGAATGGGGTATATCTTAAACTAAAACAAAACTAAATAGTAAGGAATTAGAATCTCAACCCTTTTTATTATTTAAAATAATATTAAAATTAATTATAAAAAATTATATGACTATGAAAAAAAGATCGATATTCTTACTCGCAGGTATCGCAACTTTGTATTTCAATAATACATATGCTCAGGAAACGCCTGCACAGGACTCGACAAGATTATCAACTTCTATTGACCAGGTGGTTATCACCGGGAACTCAAACCCGAAAAAGAAAATAGAATCCAGTACGGCAATTTCTACATTTACAGCAAAAGAAATTCAGAAGCAAAACCCAATTAGTGCGGCAGCATTATTACAAAGAGTTCCGGGATTTGCGGTAGAAACTTCAGGAGGAGAGGTTGGGAACAACCTTTTTGCAAGAGGTATTCCTTCTGCGGGAGCTTACGAATTTGTACAGGTTCAGGAAGATGGTCTTCCGGTTTTTGAGGACGGGGCTTTACAGTTTGCCAATGCAGATAATTTCTTCCGTGTAGACAATTCTGTGAGCAGGCTGGAAGCTTTGAGAGGAGGTTCGGGATCTATTTATGCCAATAATTCTCCTGGTGGTCTGATCAACTTTATTACCAAAGAAGGAAGCAATGACTTTAAGGGTACCGCAAAACTAGAGACCAGTACTTATGGTCTTATGCGTACCGATGTCAACCTGGGAGGAGCGCTGGTAGAAGATAAATTATTCTTTAATGTCGGAGGTTTCTACAGAGCAGACAACGGGATTAGAAAAACAGGATTTAAAGCCAATAACGGCGGGCAGATCAGAATGAATCTGAAATACGTCTTTGATAAAGGCTATGCTAAAATATATTACAAAAAGCTGGATGACAGAAACACTTTCTTCCTTCCGATTCCTTTGGTTCAGAACGGAAATGATCTTAAAGAGTTTTCGGGTTTCGATGCTAATTACGGAACCTACAGCTACAGAACCATTAGTCAGCTGAATATTCCGCAAGCAGGCGGAGGGTTTTTCAACAGAAATTTAGAAGACGGAATTCATCCGAAAGTAGATGTTCTGGGAGCAGAATTTAAATATGATTTAGGAAATAACTTCTCTGTTTTAAACAAAACCAGATATACCAATATCAATATGAATTATACAGGGATTTTCCCTGCAGGTGGACCTCAAAATGCTGTTGAGTTTGCAACTAAACCCATTTCTCAAGGTGGAGATTATGGGATGACTAATTATCAATATTCTTTAGTCAGCAATGGAGCAGTGGTCAATCCACAATTTGTTCAGAAATTAGGTTTCTGGGCCATCGATAAACAAATGAATAATTTTGTAAACGATTTACAATTCAATTATAAATTCAACAAAGGAAATGTAACGGCCGGATTCTATAAATCCAACTGGAAATCCCATCAATACTGGAATTGGAGCAATATTTTAACAACGGCAACAGACAGGCCTGAGCTTCTTAACCTGATAGACACTTCGCTGCTTCCAACTGATATGGGATATTCTAAAACTTACAATGGAGTTACGAATATGTCTTTCCTGATCAGGGATTCTCAGATTCAGGGAAGCCTAAATGATTTATATTTAAATTTAGATTATAACATTACTGATAACTTAAGTTTTAATGGAGGAATCCGCTACAGCAGAGATTTTTACAAAGGTTATGGAGTGAATACAACCACTTCTAATCTGAATGATTCTAATTTAACAACAGACGGAACTCACAGCTTCTACACTACGACAGCAGACGATAATATGGCTGTATTAGGAAATAAATATACCTATTGGAATTATGATGTAAGCAGGGTTTCTTTCACAACCGCTCTAAATTATAAAATTAATAGAGAAAATGCTGTGTATGCTCGTTTTTCCAACGGCTTCAGATCTCCGAACGAAGAAGCATATTATAATAATATGAATAATCTGTCAGCAATAAAACCGGTAACAACCAATCAATTGGAAATTGGGTATAAATATTATTCAAGAACATTTGATGTAGCGGTGATACCATTCTATTCTACATTAAAAAACCTTTCATTTACAGATGTTTTCTCTGATGGTGCTTCAGAAAATAAATTTGCCAATACAACCAACATGGGAGTGGAACTAGAAGGATATGCAAGATTATTCAATAATTTGCTGGAAGTAACCTTTAACGGAACAATTCAGAATCCTAAATACAAAGATTTCACCGGAAGAAATGCAGACGGAACAACATTCGATTACGATGGAAATACTGTGAGAAGAATGCCGAAATTCTACTTCAATATTTCTCCTGCTGTGAATATCACAAAACAATGGAGAGCCTATGTAAGCATGAATTATTACGGAAAACGTTTCCAGGATGAAAAAAATGCCCAGACATTACCTTCATTCTCCGAATTCGGGGCGGGAACTTCTTACCAGTTGGGGAAAATCCGTTTTGCAGTTGACGGAACGAATATCTTTAACACCATCGGTATTACAGAAGGTGACCCAAGAGCAGGATCTCCTACAGGTGACGGGATCATTATGGCCAGACCAATCATGGGAGCAGCTGTAAGGGCATCTATTACATTGGATTTCTAACACATTAGTTTCTTCATAATTGATAAAAACCGCCAGAAATCTCTGGCGGTTTTGTTATAATAAATTGACAGATATTAAACCTTCAAGGTTTAATATCAATAATTACTTTAAAAATGGATTATACTCCTTTTCAAAACCGATTGTCGTTGGGTTTCCATGTCCGGAGAAAACCTGTGTTTTGTTATCAAAGATGAACAGCTTTGTTTTTATTCCTTCAATTAACTGCTCGTAATTTCCTTTGTAAAGGTCTGTTCTTCCAATGCTTCCTTCAAACAGTACATCACCGGAAATCATGAATTTCTGATTTTCGTTATGATAAACCAAGCTTCCCGGAGAATGTCCCGGAACGTGGTAGACTTTAAATTTTTCCTCGCCAAGATCCAGTTCATCTCCTTCATTAATATATTCAATATCAACATTTACAGGATTAATCTGAAACCCGAATCTCATTCCGCTGGCCTGAAGCATATCCAGCACTTCTTTATCATCCTGATGCATCGTTACAGGAACTTTATAAGTGTCAAAAGCCCACTGCAAGCCTAAAACATGGTCAATATGAGCATGAGTTAAAAGGATTTTTTCGATTTTTAATTCATTTTCCGTAATAAAACTTTCAATAGCTTTGGTTTCCTGGCCATTCATATTTCCAGGGTCGATCAGCCAGGCCTTTTTATTTTCGTTGTAAATGATGTATGTGTTTTCGCTTGCAAAATTGAATACAAAACCTTGGATTTGAAGCATATTGTGAATGTTTTTTTGTGAACAAATGTAAGAACAAAAGTTTTGATTTAAAATTTTTAATTTAAATATTAATGAGTAAAAATGATTTCTTCATTAAAATATTCATTAAAAGATGCTTCGACCTCAGTAATTTTTATGATTAGAAAATAATTAAAAACATACTTATCACATCAGAAATCCCGATTTTTCTTTATCTTCGTCATAATGAAAACTTTGCAAATAGTATTACTTTCTTTGAGCGGATTGGTTTTTGGGCAGAATATCCAAAGCATACAGCTGTTCAATCCCCAGACAAATGACGAGACACCGGTTATTAATGTTGGTCAGCAGCTTGTTTTAAGCTTTGATGATCTTACCAATGCCAGCGAAATCTACCGGTATACCATCAAGCACTACAACAGAAACTGGGAAGATGACAACCTTTTCTTCACCGAATATGCCAATGGAAGCCTGAATGCGCTGCTTGACAAATTCCAGTATTCATTCAATACGTTGCAGGCGTATACTCATTATACGCTGACGTTTCCTAACGATAAAATACAGCCGAAAATTTCAGGGAATTTTGAAATTATAGTGTATAAGGATTCAGCGGATAAGCCACTTTTCAAAAGAAGATTTTACCTTGTGGAAGATGTAGCTGCAGTAGCTTTAAACGTTTCAAGATTTTCTGATGCAAGAAATCCGGATGCCAATCAAAGGGTAGAGGTGAAAGCTGTTTCAAAGGGCGGGAACTTGTCGTCCAACGTCAATTCCATGAGCCTGAATGTAATGCAGAACAACAATCCAAATGTGACAATTAAGAACTTAAAACCAAGCGCAACATTAGGAAACCAACTGCTTTTTCAGCAGATGAGCCTTGTTTTTCCGGGAAATAACGAATTCTATTATTTCGATAACAAAAATATGAATATGGCTGCAGACATGGTGCGCGCAACAGAAGTCCTTGACGGAGTGAACCAGACTTACCTTCATCCGGTTTGGGCATTTCCCCTGAATTATCAATACCAGCCTGACGTAAACGGAGCATGGTATTACAGAAGAAATGATCTCGGAAGGGAAAGGGATGCAACCCGGGAAGCAGATTATTCGTGGGTATATTTTTCTTTAGATTCTGATCCGGTGGATAAGGATATTTATGTACTGGGAGGGTTTAACGATTTTAAACCAAACAAAGAAAACCAGATGCAGTATGATGCCGCAACAAAAAAATATGTGGCCAAATTATACTTAAAGCAAGGTTTTTACAATTATATTCTGGCAACAAGAACAGGAAATGGTCCACTGAATTTCGGTGACGTGAATGGGAACTTCTGGCAGACCGACAACTTGTATCAGGCATTTTTATATTATGCGCCTTTCGGGAGAAATTATGACGGTTTGATGGGATATGGTGAATTCAGAACGCCGGTGAGATAGTGTTTTATTACGGCCGGCTATAGTGTCTGAGTGTTTTGAATTTTTAATAATTGTTGAGATGCTTCGGCGGTCTCAGCATGACAAACCTAATGCTAAAGGCTTTTATTAAACGGGTAATTTGTAGTGATATCATGCTGAAGCCGCGGAAATATCTGATGCGGGAAAACAAAAACCTCACAGAAAACTCCTGTGAGATTCAATATAATAATAGTTCTGGAAAAATCTTCTATTTTTTAAAAATTGCTGTTACAAACAAAACTTCTTCATTTTCAAAAAGGTAATGAATAGTAACAGGAAAATTGCTCATTGCGTATATGCTGACATCTTCCGGCCTTTCCATCTGCTACAGGATTTCTTCAATTGTGTCCTTTAGATCTTCAAGGAAATAAGCTCCCATACTTTCTTTTTCCGTGTTAAATACCCGCATAAGAAGCCTTATGTCGTTTTTGCGATGGAAGAGAGCAGTACCTTCATTTTAAGCGTAATACTTTTTCAGCTCCGAAATATTTTCGTAGAAATCTAATTTTGTGTTAGGATTTTCATTATGAAACTGGATTCTGTATAAAATTTCATCTAAATGAATTTTAGGAATAGCAGATTGGCTCTTCTTTTCAAAACTTTCCATCATTTTTGCAAAAGCTTCCAGTATTTCCGGACTGAAGTTTTCAATTTTACTCTTTAAAATTTCGGCAGTTGCATTCATCATTTTTATTTTTTAAGATTAATGATGTTCTTTTTGACAGGGTAAAGGTATGAAAAAATGTTTAATTTTTATAAATTTATATTAAAAATTTAGGGGTGTAATTGATTATTATGTAATTATATTGAAATAATAGATGAAAAACGGAGGGGTATTGGCAAAATATTTTGATATTGAACAAAAAAATAACCTCCGTTTCCGAAGGTTTATATTTTAGACAAAATAAAATTCATTAAGTTTTTCTTCACATAACGTTTTTACCACATCTATCCAGCGGTCTTCATCGTTCAGGCAAGGAATATAATGGAAGTTTTCGCCGCCGCCATGCAGAAACTGCTCTTTTCCCTCCACTGAAATTTCTTCCAGTGTTTCCAAACAGTCCGAAACAAAAGCCGGACACACAATTGCCAGGTTTTTAATGCCTTTAGCAGGGATGGTTTCCAACGTTTCATCCGTGTAAGGCTCAATCCATTTATCTTTTCCTAATCTTGACTGGAATGAGACAATTGTTTTCTCTTTCGGAAGATTAAGTTTTTCAATCACCCTGTTTGTGGTATCAAAACACTGGTGACGATAGCAAAACTGATGGCTAGGATTGTTTTCTCTTGAGCAGCAGTCGTTCAGATTACATGTTTTTGTAGGGTCTGTTTTATAAATATGCCTTTCCGGAACCCCATGATAAGAGAATTGAAGCGCATCAAAATTCTCAGGAAGCTTTTCCTTAATACTTTCAGCTAAACAATTAATATAAATATCCCTATTGTAAAAAGGCTGGATATAATTGATCCTTACATTAGGGAATT
This sequence comes from Chryseobacterium sp. RU37D, assembly GCF_900156075.1. GTDB lineage: Bacteria > Bacteroidota > Bacteroidia > Flavobacteriales > Weeksellaceae > Chryseobacterium. Next base: position 85,083 of record NZ_FTMM01000007.1, read on the forward strand.
TCTGCTTTCTTACTTCTTCTGCTTTTTCTATTACGGTTTCCGTTGTACTCATCGCATATTGCGGGTACAGGGGGAAAAGTACGATTTCGGTTACGCCTTTTTCCACCAGCTTGCGGATTCCTGTTTCTATGCTTGGTTCGGCATATCTCATCCCGATTTCCACCGGAACATCCACCAGCTTCTGTAGCTTTTTCTGAATTTTTTCAGTAATGACAATGAGTGGTGAGCCTTCATCCGTCCAAACAGTTTTGTATGCTTCAGCAGATTTCGCGGGTCTTGTTTTTAAAATAATACCGCGAACGAGAAGTGCACGGAAGATCCAGCGGTAATCGATCACTCTTTCGTCCATCAAAAATTCATCAAGATATTCCTTTACATCTTCTACAGCCGTAGATTTTGGTGAACCTAAGTTTACTAATAAAATTCCTTTCATAAATATAAGTAATGAGTAAGTTAATAATGAGTAATTATTGCTGATTGCCCATTACTCATTGTTCATGTTTATCCGTTGACAGCTTCCACACGTTCCACAAGATCCGGAACGAATTGCTTTAAAATATTTTCAATTCCGTTTTTCAGCGTGGCTGTAGAGCTTGGGCATCCTGAACATGCACCTTGTAACAGCATTCTTGCAGTTTTGCTTTCCTGGACATATTCCATTAAAGAGATTTTTCCTCCATCATTTTCTACAGCTGGAGCAACGTATTCATTTAATATGTCAGAAATTTTTTGTTCATCGTCTGTATAATCTCTGTTAATGATCTTCTCTACAGGATTTTCGTGCTTCTGAGGCTCAAGATTTGAAATTTCTCCTCCATTCTGAAGGTAATCGGCAATTAAAGCACGAACAGCCATCATTACCTGATGCCATTCTACAGAATTGTCTCTTGTCACTGCCACAAAATTATCAGAAATAAAAACTTCATTCGCAAAATCGAACTCCTTGAAAATAGCCTGAGCCAAAGGAACACCATCTGCTTTATCTCTGGATTTTACTTCTACAAAACCTTCGAGCAGCAATTTGTTTGAAACGAACTTCATCACATTAGGGTTGGGAGTCATTTCAGCATAGATCTGGTACATTTCCTTTTTCTTCTGAAGATAAATTCTTGGGTTGGCCAATAGCTCGTCCTCGATCACATTTTTCAGGCTTTCCGCTACATGTTCCCATTCTACGGTGTCCTGCTTGGCAACTGCTACAAAATTAGCCGTAATGAAAACTCTTTCTACAAACGGATAATTAAACAGCTCCTGAGCCAAAGGGATTTCTGAAATATCTGAATCTCTGTCCAACTCCAAAGATCCCGGGATCAGGTTGTAATCCGCAACAAATTTCATCACTTTCGGGTTTTCGGTTGGTTCTATAAGTATTGTACGCATTTTTTCGTTAAATTTGAGATACAAAAATACGGAATTAGAAGTTAGAAGCTGGAGATTAGAAGTTAGATTTTTGCTATCAGTATCATTTTAAATTATATGATATAAAATTTAATTTTCAAATTAGCTAATTATCAAATTTATCAAACTAAAAATATGGCATTAGTAAAAGAACTTTTAGGAAAGACACCACAAATAGGAGAAAATATATTTTTAGCTGAAACAGCTGTCATTATTGGTGATGTTACCATGGGAAAAGACTGCAGCATCTGGTATAATGCGGTGATCAGGGGGGATGTTCATTACATCAAAATGGGAGATAAGGTTAATGTTCAGGATAATGCGATGCTGCACTGTACCTATCAGAAACACCCTTTGAATATAGGGAATAATGTTTCTATTGGCCATAATGCTATTGTTCACGGCTGCACGATTCAGGATAATGTTCTGATCGGGATGGGAGCTATTGTGATGGATGCTTGCCTTGTGGAAGAAAATTCTATTGTAGGTGCCGGTTCTGTGGTAACGCAAGGGACTCACATAAAATCCGGGGAAGTCTGGGGTGGTGTGCCGGCAAGAAAAATTAAAGATATTAATGCTCAGCTTTTAGAAGGCGAGGTGAACAGGATTGCTGATAATTATGTAAAATATTCTTCCTGGTATAAGGAGAATGTGAAGCATATTTAATGTCAATGGTGAATTTTGCTGCGCAAGTCAATTAATTTTATTGTCAATTTTTTAACTGTAAAAATTCACTTGCTCAGCAAAATTCACCATTCATTATTACCCGTTCACCAGTTCTGCTTTTCCGTCTTTACACTTTATAGAAGTAGGTGGCATAATCATCATACAATCGGATACGATATTGTATTTTTGGTTAAATGCTTTTACTTTTTCTGTATAATCATTAATTTTTGGTAAAAGAGCCGCTTCCATTTTTTTAGGGTAAGCAATATATAACTGAGGTCCACCACATGCTTTTGCACCCATTGGAGCAAAGGTCCATTCATTGGCATCGGTACATTTTTCTTTAGCAATTTCAGATTCAATGGAGGCTTTTATTTTGTCTAATTGTGCCTGGTCATATTTCTGGCTGTTTTCATCGGCAGGCCTTTCCGAAATGTCTTTTGGTAAATTGGCATCCGCTTTTTGAGTTGTATTACATGAAATTATCGTTAATGAAGCAAATAATGCTAAAGAAGGTATCTGAAAGAATATATTTTTCATATAGCTTTTTTTCTGTGCAAGAATTTTCAAAAGTTATGCCAAGATAAAGAAATCAAATTCATTTTCCGTAATTTTGACGGCGATGAACAATCATTTTTTTGACTTAATAGAACATACCAGCAGAAGCGTATTTTTAACGGGTAAAGCAGGAACGGGAAAAACTACTTTCCTCAATGATTTTGTAAAACGGACACACAAAAAGCATATTGTAGTGGCGCCGACGGGGATTGCTGCAATTAATGCAGGGGGTGTAACCATTCACTCAATGTTTGGGCTTCCCCTGAGGACCTTTTTGCCGACTACTGAAAGGATAGATACCAGCCTGGCCAATAATATTGCCGATCTGATGCCTCATTTCAAATACCGAAAAGATAAGCTTAAGCTTTTAAGGGAAGTCGAAATTATCATCATTGATGAGGTTTCCATGCTGCGTGCGGATGTTCTGGATATGATGGATTTTTCGTTGCGGTTTATCCGAAGGAATAATCAGCGTTTTGGTGGGGTTCAGATGCTTTTCATCGGTGATCTGTACCAGCTTCCGCCGGTGGTAAGGGATGAGCATATTCTTAAAATGTATTATAATTCACCTTTCTTTTTCGACAGCTTAGCCATCAAAGAAATTCCTTTAATTACGATTGAACTGACGAAAGTCTACCGCCAGACCGATCAGGAATTCTTAGAGATTTTAAATGCCATCCGTGACGGTGATGTTGCCAATATTGATTTTAACCATCTCAATGAAAGATATGATCCGGATTTTGAAATGGGTGATGAACCCTATGTTTATCTATGCTCGCACAACAAAATGGCGGACGATATCAATCAGGAAAAATTAGCCGAAATAAAAACGGAGGCCAGAAGCTATGAAGCTAAGCTTTTCGGCGAATTCAAAGAAAATCAGTTCCCGAACGAGCAGTTTTTAGAACTGAAAATCGGGGCCCAGATCATGTTTATCCGAAATGATATTTCCGGGGAAAAGAAATATTTTAACGGAAAATTAGGCGAAATTTCAACGCTGGATGAAAATGAAATCAAAGTCATTCTAGACGGAAGTCATCGTGAAATTACTGTAAAACGTGAAGTCTGGGAACAAAAAAAATATTTCCTGGATCATGAAAAAAATATTAAGGAGGAAGTTCTGGGAAGTTTTGAGCAGTTCCCGATAAAGCTTGCTTGGGCGGTTACCATTCATAAAAGCCAGGGGCTTACGTTTGATAAAGTAATCATCGATGCAGGGAAAAGTTTCACGGCGGGGCAGGTTTATGTTGCTTTGTCGCGTTGCAGAACGTTGGAAGGCATTGTTTTAAAATCCAAAATTACGCCTGAAGTTATTTTTAAAGATAACAGGATTCTTCATTTTCATACGGATACCAATGCAAATGACCACATTGAAAATATTTTAAACAAAGAAAAATACGATTACAGCATCAAGAAAGTCCTTCGTAACATTGATTGTCAGTGGCTTCTGAATGAAGTGGAGGAGTGGAATAAGTTATCTGTAATCACGAAAAGCATTGATCATTTAAAAACCAATCAGCTTTATCACCAGCTGAAACCAGAAATTGTCAATCTTGGGAAAATCTTTGAAAAATTAGAAAGGGTAATTTCTCAAAAGGTTAATAATTTTATTGATCAAAAAGAAGAGTGGTCTGAAATTGAAAGCAAAACGAAAGGTGCGGTTAATTTCTTTTTTACTGAAATCCGGGATAAAGTTTTTAACCCTTTGAAAGAATTTTATGCTGAAATTAAAGGTACAAAAGGTTTAAAGCAGTATAATGAAGAATTCCGGGTGTGGCTTGAAGATATTGAAGAGTATTTAAATAGCCTGAAAGAGATTCATTTATTAGAAACGAAGCTTTTAGACGAAAAAAATGATAAGGAAATTAGCATGAAAATTGCAAAAGTTCCGTCCCAGGTGTTGACCTTTCAATTATTTGAACAAGGAAAAACGATTGCGGAAATTGCATTGGAAAGAGGCCTGGTTAAGGAAACGGTGATTGGCCACCTGGCAAAATTTGCCGAGCAGGGCCTGCTGGATATTTCAAGAGTGATCACTTCCGATAAAATCAAGATTTTTGAAGAAGTTTTCTACAAAGATCCTAAAGAAACTTTAACGGAATGGAAAAATATCCTGCCGAGTGACTTTGAGTTCAATGAAATAAGAATTTTGATTAACCATTTTAATTATTTGAAGGAAAAAGGGAAATAATTTTAGTGTAAATTTTGTGGAAATAATTTTTCTAATTCTTCTTGTGAGATTTTTTTCTTAATAATCATCCCTTTTGAATCCAAAAGAAAAGTTGTGAGAAAAACGTTGATATTGTGATTGTTTGGTTCGGTCGCATTTTCATCTAAGAATTGCGGTCATGCCAGTTTTTTTCACGTATTATTTTTTCCAATCGTTAATGTCGTTAGTTCTATCTTTAATGATAATTCTGGAAATTATAATCAATATTTCAGCATTCCAAACTCAATTCTTGATAATCTACAGGATTATATCACATTACTGAAAAAAAAAATAGAAAAACTACAAGAAGAAAATAAAAATTTAAAATCAAAACTCTAATAGTTTTTCTCTGAATTAATCGATCCATCTTATCAATTACAAAAAGTAACTAATGCGGTTTATATGTTTTAAATTTGTCATGGTTTTTAAACTTAAAATTTAAAATATGAAAAATTTTGAAATATCGGTGCTTGATCTTGCGCCCGTAAAGCAGGAGAAAAGCATTTACGATACATTTCAGGACAGTTTATCTTTAGCAAACCACACTGAAAGTTTAGATTATAAAAGATTCTGGCTAGCCGAGCATCACAATATGGAAAGCATTGCCAGTTCTGCAACTTCGGTTCTGATTGGCTTTATCGCTAACGGAACAAAAAAAATAAGAGTAGGTTCCGGGGGAATCATGCTTCCGAACCACAGTTCGTTAGTCATTGCCGAACAATTCGGGACTTTGGAGTCACTTTTTCCCGGAAGAATAGATCTTGGACTGGGAAGGGCACCCGGAACAGATGGTTTGACGGCTCAGGCTTTGGGTAGAAATCCTGCGATTATTAACGAACAATTTCCTAGACAAATCTTAGAATTACAAAAATATTTCTCCAAAGAAAATTCAAACGCGTTAGTACGTGCAATTCCTGGAGAAGGATTAGATATTCCGTTATATATTTTAGGTTCCAGTACAGACAGTGCATTTTTGGCTGCTGAGCTAGGCCTTCCGTACGCTTTTGCGGCACATTTTGCTCCTGAGCAGATGGAAATGGCATTCAATATCTATAGGCAGAATTTTGAGCCTTCGAAATATTTGGATAAGCCTTATATTATTGTCTGTATCAACGGAATTGCAGCGATAACTTCGGAAGAAGCTCACAGAATTTCTACGACTTTGTTCCAAGCTTTCATTAATATTGTAAGAAATGACAGGAAACCTTTTGCACCGCCGGTGGATGATATGGACGACATTTGGTCTCCGATGGAGAAAACAATGGTTTTGCAGAAGTTAAAATATACATTGATTGGTGATCAGGCAGAAATTGAAGAAAAACTGAAAAATTTTCAGTCAGCATTCAATGTTGATGAATTTATTATTAATTCTCATATTTACGATCATCAAAAAAGATTAAAGTCTTATGAGATTTTTAAAAATGCCAAAGACTCCATATTCAAAGTCTAACAAACAATCATATTATTGGGAGATGCTTATTTTATAAGTATCTTTGCACAAAATTAAAAAGTAAAAATGTCAGATATTAAATTAAATACTATTCCAGAGGCAATTGAAGACCTTAAAAATGGTAAAATAATAATAGTAGTGGATGATGAAGACAGAGAAAATGAAGGCGATTTTCTTTGTGCTGCTGAGCTTACAACACCAGAAATCATCAACTTTATGGCGCTTCACGGAAGAGGGTTGATCTGTATGCCGCTTCCTGAAAAAAGATGCGACGAGCTTGGGCTGGAAGTTATGGTAAGCAGAAGCAGTGATCCGAAAGAAACTGCTTTTACAGTGTCAGTTGATCTTCTTGGAAACGGAACCTCTACAGGGATTTCTGCGGCAGATAGAGCAAAAACAATTTTAGCTTTAATGGATGAAAAGTCAAAACCGACTGATTTCATGAGACCAGGACACATTTTCCCGCTTCGTGCCAAAAAAGGAGGTGTTTTAAAAAGAGCAGGGCATACGGAAGCAGCAATTGATCTTACTTGCCTGGCAGGATTAAAAGAAGGCGGAGTAATCTGTGAAATTATGAATGAGGACGGTACCATGTCAAGGCTTCCGGAATTATATGCTTTCGCTCAGAAGCACAATATGAAGATCGTTTCAATCGAAGATCTGATCCACTACCAGCTTAAAAAAGGAAATCTTATTGAAAGAATTGAAGAAAGAAAGGTAAAAACCGCTTACGGAGATTATGATTTCTATGCTTTCAGAGAAACTTCTAATGAACAGATCCATTTTGCTTTAACGAAAGGAAGCTGGACTGTCGATGAGCCGGTTTTGGTAAGGGTACAGTCTTCAGATTCTTATTTTGATGTATTAACAAGGCTGAACAATGGTGAGAAACCTTTATTGGAAAAAGTAACTAATATGGTAAATGAGGCAGGAAAAGGAGCCATTATTTTTATTAATAACGTTTCAAATTCTGAAAATACCTTAAGAAAATTACAGCAGTTCATCAATTATCAGGACGGTCAGGAGCAGCATCCTACATTGGCTTATAACTACAGGGATTACGGAATCGGAACACAGATTCTGAAAAATCTTGGAATTAATAAATTTAAAGTAATCACTCAAAACCCGAATATCAAGCCTCAGGTTGGAGGATACGATGTTGAGGTGACGGAAATGGTTCAGCTTTAATTATAAGGAAACCTTCAAAGTTTCAAAAACTTTGAAGGTTTTTTTAAGCCATTTTTATTTCATCAAAATTTCTGAAGCCGTTCAAGAAATCTTTGATATTCATTCTTTTCTTTCCTTCCAATTGCAGTTCTAAAGGAAAATATATACCGTCTTTTGTATAAATTTTAAAATCATTTTTGGAAATATCCAATGTTCCGGCTCGTTTTCCATGATTTGAAAGCTCAAACTTTCCGCCAAATATTTTTAATCCTTTTTCTTCTTCCCCAATTTTTAAAGTAGTAAAAGCTGCAGGATAAGGTGACATTCCCAAAATAAACTGATGAATTTCCTTTGAAGTTTTTGACCAGTCGATTTTTGTATCTTCTTTAAAGATTTTATAAGCATTTTTAGGATGCTCCACCTGTGGCTGAGGCTTTTCTGTAATTGAATTTTCTGCAAGTCCATCCAAAGTTTTTACCACTAATTTTGCTCCCATTTCCATCAGTCGATCATGGAGGCTTCCCGCATTTTCATTTTTCAGAACCGGAATTTCTTCCTGTAATAAAATATTTCCTTCATCAATTTTTTCATTGATAAAGAATGTTGTTGCCCCGGATTTTTCTTCACCGTTAATAATGGCATAATTGATCGGAGCTGCTCCCCTGTAATCCGGAAGTAATGAAGCATGAAGGTTGAAAGTACCTATTTTAGGCATTTCAAAAAGAATTTTAGGCATCATTCTGAATGCTACCACTACAAATACATCGGCATCCAGCTTTCTTAAATCTTCTAAAAATTCTGGATTTCTTAATTTTTCAGGCTGAAAAACTGGGATGTTATTTTCTGCAGCAAATATCTTTACGGGAGACTGACTGATTTTTTGTCCGCGTCCGCTCGCTTTGTCGGCAACCGTTACAACGCCCACTACCTGATGATGAGACTTATGAATGGTCTCTAATGAAGTTTTCGCAAACTCTGGAGTTCCTAAAAAAACTACTTTCAATGATTTCATTTTACAAAGATAAGGGGTTTGGTAAAGGATTTAAGATTTAAAAATTAAAAATTATTATCACTTATTACTCATTCTACTCATGCCAGCATATAAGTTCTAAAATTCATCATTTTTACTTTTCCTGAATCTAATAAAAAAATCAAGTTTTCAAGGATGTTTTCCTTCGAATGATAGCTGAGCTGTATAGAAAGCTCCTCGATCGTAGCCGGTTTTTGTGCTAATAGATTAATGATCTGCCCGGAAATATTTTTGCCAAAAATTGATTGCTTATTTTTTTCACAGACCGAGCATTGGCCGCAATTTTTAGAATTTTTTTCTCCAAAATAGGCAAGAATCAGCTTCATTTTACAATATTGATTATCTTCAATATAAAACTTCATTTCTTCCCATTTCTGAATTTTATTCTTTTGAATATGTTCAAATAGCTTCCAGTAAATGGTGCTGCTGACTCTTTCATCTCTGGGTTTTAAAAACTTTACGCTTGACAAAGCTCCGTCAACATATTCAAGATAATTTTTCTGCTGAAGTTCCTTCAGTCTTTCTTTGATCAGATGTATGCTTACACCAATTTTATTACTGACCTGCTGCTCATTAAACATTACTTTATGCGTAGTAATTCCCGAAATTGTACGAAGCATAAGCTCAATAAAATAGGCATCTTTCTGAGGTAATTGATCAATTTCGTCTGACTGCATCAAAAGCTGTAAAGAAGACAGACTCTTGTTATCATTATAATAAATGATTTCCTGATTATGAAGAAAATTTAGGACGTTTTTAATCTTAGCAATAGATAATTTTGTGAAACTTTGGATGCCATTGAGATTGATCTGAAAGACCTTTTCCGGCAATTCAAATTCTGCAACCTGGAAGATAGAGTAAAGATGGGTAATAATTTTTAAAAATTCTGCCTTATTTGGAATTTGATTTTTTAGGATCTGATCAAAATTCGAAATTTCCTGCTTATTCCACAACATAAATGCAAAACTGTCTTTTCCATCTCTACCGGATCGCCCGATTTCTTGATAATAATTTTCAATTGAAGGAGAAGGAGAATAATGAATTACAAAGCGTACATTATCTTTGTCAATCCCCATCCCAAAAGCGTTTGTTGAGATCAGAACATTTTTATCACCATTATTCCAAATAGATTGTTTAGCGTTTTTTTCTTTTGGAGTTAATCCCGCATGAAAAAAATCCACATTATTCAATTGATTCTTTTGTAAAAACTCAGTTAGCTGTTCGGCTTCCTTTCTTGTCCTTACATAGACAATCCCGGCTTCATTAGTATATTTTAAAATATCAAAAATCTTTTGAAACTTGTCCGAAACCTCTTCTGTAAAAATTTTAATATTATTTCTTTTGAAGCTTTTTTGAAAAATGTTCGGGTTTTTGAGCTCGAGTTTAAGTTTTATTTCTTCTAAAACTTTTGGAGTTGCCGTAGCTGTTAATGCCAGGCAGGAAATTTTAGGATTATTTCTTCTAAATTCTTTTATATTTTGATAGCTTGGCCTGAAGTCCTGGCCCCATTCTGATATGCAATGTGCTTCATCCACCGCTATAAACGAAAGCTGGATTTCTTCAATATTTTGCAGAAATTGTTTATTAGTAAGCCTTTCAGGGGAAATATATAGTATTTTTATTAAGCCTTCCTTACAACGGTCATATATTGTTTCAGCGTCATATTCATCTAATTCGGAAGATAAATATTCAGCTTCTATACCTCTTGACTTCAGCTGGTTTACCTGATCTTTCATTAATGCTAAAAGTGGAGAGATAACAAGGCAGGTTCCCTCTTTCAATAAAGCAGGGAGCTGATAGCAAAGTGATTTTCCAGCACCCGTGGGCAATAGTACAAGGGTGTCTTTCTCATTGATCACGGAATCTATAATTGCTTCCTGAGAATCACGAAAGGTATGATAACCCCAAAAAAATTTTAAGGTTTTAAATTTTAATTCTTGGAAGTCCTGCTGCGAAATCATAGGATAAATATAATGAATGTAATATAATAAAAAAAGCCACGCTTAGCATGGCTTTGATATAATTTACTAATAAGTTTATTATTTAGCTTCAAAGTAAACTCTTCTGTTTGCTCTGTTTTTCCATTCAGGACATTTAGTAGCAGGATCACACTCAGGGTATTTAAGGTCTTTTTCACCTCTACCGATTGCATTTAATTTGCCAGACTGAACACCGTTTTGGATTAAATAGCTCTTAACGTTGTTAGCTCTTCTTTCAGATAATTTTTGATTATAAGCATCAGAAGCTCTTGTATCTGTAGCTCCGATTACGTTATAAGAACCGCTTGAAGAGTTAATATAATTAACAGCGTTGTTAAGGATAGGTGTGTTAGAAGGTAAAATTCTGTCCGAGTTCAGATCAAATTCAATTCCGTCTAGCTTAGTTTCTGTTTCTACAACAGGTCCGCTTATAGGAGTAGTTGTAGTAGGGCAACCTTGGTTTTCTACAGGGCCAGGAACAGTTACACACTTATCATTAAGGTCAATTACGCCATCAAGGTCAGTATCAAGAGCAACACCAGCACCATCAACTCTTGCACCTGCAGGAGTATCAAGCTGTCTGTCCCAATCATCACAAACACCATCATTATCAAGATCTCCTTTTTTACAAACTTCGATATCCTGGTTTTTAGTAGCCAATACATCTAGCTTGTAATAGATTTCCTGAAGTGGATCATGCCACATTAAGTGAGACTCGTGTTTTCCTAATTTTAGAGAAACCCCTAAAGTTGCATTGAAGAAGTTGTCAGAAACCTGCTCTTCACGTTGGTTGATATCGCTGTATTGAGAACCTCCACCATCGAATTCATCGTCACCAGTCATTACATACATTACTCTACCTTCAATGTCAAGTCTTCTATTAACTTTAAATTTAAGACCTGCACCAGCCTGAGCAAACAAAGATACAAGCTTGAAAGGCTTAACTTCAGTTACCATTCTTTCACCTGTTTCATCTTTTTGATATGCTCTATATGCGAGAGTCCCAACACCGGCATATCCGTGTAATGCCCATCTGTATGGAGAATGGTTGTCAACTCTTCTTAATAAATTTGAGAAGTTGATGTCCCCTAAAATTGAGATCGCATCATATTGAGTTCTAGCCCCTATTTGCTGATATTTTGAAGCATCTGTAGGTGCGGCATTTTTGGTGTTGAACCATCCCTGTCTTGTTTCCCCTCTGTCATATTGTAAATTAATACCAAAAGCATGAGTAATGGCCTTATCAATACTTACGTAAGCAGAATATCCAAAAAGGTTTTTACCATTACCGTTTTTTATAGATGTTAAGTCTGCAGATTGAACTAATGGTACACCGGCACCAGCTGAAATAGACCAATCATTGAATCTTTTAGATTTATTTGTAAAGGGGGAAACATTAGCAGAGCCCGAAGAGAATGTATTTGGATATTCTCCGTTTGAAGCTACTGCAGTTGAGTCTTGTGCAAAGCCTACTGTAGGAACAGCTAATGCTAATGCAACAATTGCTAAACTTAATTTCATAGTGTATTTTTATTTAGTTAATTAAATGATTTTATTTTGCTTGGAAGTAAACTCTTCTGTTTGCTTCATTTTTTTCTTCAGAGCATTTGGAAGCTGGATCACACTCAGGGTATTTAAGGTCATTTTTCCCTCTTCCCTCTGCGATAAGCATACCAGAAGAAACTCCTTTGCTATTTAAATATTTTACAACAGCATCAGCTCTTCTTTGAGACAACTTTAAGTTATAAGCAGCTGAACCTCTTGCATCAGTAGCACCAATTACTAAGAATTTATCACTAGAGTTTAGTCCTTTAATAACCTCTGCTGCACGATCAAGTTTCCCAAAAGATTGAGATCTAATCTTATCACTATTCAGTTCAAATTCAATACCTTCAAAATTTTTATTTACTTCTTCTACTGCAGTTGCAGGTGTAGAAACAGTAGCTGGAGCTGGTGGACATCCATTATTGTCTACAGGACCTGGAACCGTTACACATTTATCATAAAGGTCGATAACACCATCAAGATCCATATCTAATGCTACACCGGCACCGTCAACTCTTGCTCCTGCAGGAGTATCTAGCTGTCTGTCCCAATCGTCGCAAACCCCGTCATTATCTTTATCACCTTTTTCGCAAACTACAAAATCTGTTTCCTTGTTTTCCAAAACATTAGTTCTGTAATATGCTTCTTGTAAAGGATCATGCCATGTAAGGTGAGATAATTTATTACCTAACTTAAATGTAAGTCCTAAGTTTACCGTTAACATATTATCAGATCTTCTTTTATTGATCATGTTATACTTAGAAACCGAAGAATTTAGATCGTAATCAGCAGGACCTGCATTTCCTCCACCATCAAACTCATCATCACCACTGATAACATACATTGCTCTTGCTTCAATATCAATAAGCTTGGATACATTATACTTCAAACCAGTACCGATCTGATAATAGAAAGAGCTGATATCCAACTTCTGATTGATAAATAACGGAATTCTTGCAGGAGAAGTACTCCATCTGAATTCATTATTATCATGCAAAGAAGTGTTGAAGTTCATTAGACCAATACCTGCATAACCATGTAACGCCCACCTGTATGGAGAATGATTATCTACTCTTCTCATAAGATTTGAGAAGTTGATATCCCCCATTAAAGCAATCTGGTTATACTTTGTATTTGCTTCTGCCACTCCGGCAGCAATACCTGCAGCTCCATCCAATTGAGCTTTTTGTGTCGTTTCTCCTCTCTGGTAAATAAGGCTAAGTCCGAAAGCATGACTGATTTGCTTATCAATACTCACATAGGCGTTGTATCCCCAATTGATCTTTTTATCATAGATCGATGTAAGATCCGAGTGTACCATTAAAGCGGTACCACCACCTACTGAGATTGACCAGTCTCTAAATCTTCTAGCCTTGTTGTCGAAAGGTTGGACATTGGCCGAACCTGATGAGAAAGTATTCGGATATTCGTTCGTAGAACTAACAGCGATACTGTCCTGAGCATAAGCTGCAATAGGCAAGGTGGCCAATAATAATAAACCTAATTTCATACAATATGTTTTATGTTTTATTCAGATTAAATCTTTTAATAATATTTTTGAGAACTCCCTTTCAAAAAGATGTTTTTTATGAGGGATTTCTAATCTTCCTGAGATAAACTTTAATTCATTATATTTAACAATATCTATATCTATAACCCTGTCTGCATATCCGCCAGTGACCTTAGAATCGTTATTTCTGCCCATCTCAAATTCAATACTTTTAACAAAATCAAGTAGTTGAATTGGTGAAAGACTTGTTGATATTATTGATGCAATATTACAAAAAATATTGGAACTGACAAATTCTACAGGCTTAGATGTCAAAAATTCACTTATTTGTAATATTTCAATTCCCTCCTCTTTGATCTTTTGCAGGGCGGTTTCCAGATTTTTTTTTTGATTTCCTAAATTACTTCCGAGTAACAAAACTACCTTATGCTGCGACATATTACAAAATGATTGATTTATGAAAAGTTTTTTTAAAAATGTACTGGCAAATATAGTGGCGATTGTCCTATTATGTGTCGTGTTTTTCTTCTTTTTTATTATGATGCTTGTATTTAGTACGATGGGAAGTGATAAATCCGTGGTAGTAAAAAAGAATTCAGTATTAACGATTAATTTAAAAACAAATATTATAGACAGCCCTACGGAAGAGCAGGGAAATCTATTTGCCATTAACGAGCAGAATAAAAGCATATTGATTTATGATGCTATTGATGCTATTCACAAGGCGAAAAATGATAATAATATTAAAGGGATAAGTATCGAAGCGGATAATCTGAATGCAGGGATTACCCAGATTGATGATCTTAGAAATGCAATTTCAGATTTTAAAAAGAGCGGAAAATTTGTTTATGCTTACGGAAATACGGTTTCTCAGGCATCTTATTACCTGGGATCTGTTGCGGATCAGTATTATCTCAATCCATCGGGGATGATTGAGCTTAAAGGTCTTGCAACGGAAGTGACATTTTTAAAAGATTTTGCAGATAAATACGGAATCGGTATTGAGGTTATCCGTCACGGAAAATTCAAATCTGCGGTGGAGCCTTTCTTAAGAAATGATATTTCTCCTGAAAATAAAGAACAATTAAGCACTCTGCTAAAAGACATCTGGAAAAATACTTCATCAAAAATGGCCGCTTCCAGAAAGATTGATACGGCTCAGTTTAGAATCGTGGTTGATAGTTTGTACGGGATGATTCCTGAGTTGGGATTAAAGAATAAATTGGCCGATAAATTAATTCAAAAAACAGAATATGATGAATTAATTAAATCTAAATTAAACTTAAAAGAAAAAGAAAATCTAAATAAAATTTCTTTAGGAAAATACATCGCATCCTATTCCGAAGATCAAAAATCAGGAGATAAAGTGGCTGTTCTGTATGCTTCAGGATCCATTAGCGGAGGTGAAAATTATAATGAGATTCATGCCGAAAATTACATTAAATATGTCAAGGAACTTCAGGAAAATGATAAAGTGAAAGCTGTAGTCTTGAGAATTAATTCTCCGGGAGGTAGTGCAAATGCTTCGGATGAAATTCTATTTGAACTTCAACAATTAAAAAAGAAAAAACCGCTTATTGTATCTTTTGGAGACTACGCTGCATCTGGAGGGTATTATATTGCAATGGCGGCTGATAAAATTTATTCGGAACCGAATACGCTTACCGGATCTATCGGTGTTTTTGGGGTGATTCCTTACTTTAAGGATATTGCCAATAAAAATGGGATCCATTCCGAAATCGTTGCTACTAATGCCAATTCTAAATATTACTCTTCCCTGAACGGAATTAGTCCTTACGGAGTAAGTGTAATTACAAAAAATGTTGAGGGAACTTACAAAAGATTCGTTCATTTCGTAACGCAGAACAGGAAAAAGACTTTTGACCAGATTGATACCATCGGTGGCGGAAGAGTTTGGAGCGGTACAAGAGCAAAACTGATTGGTCTTGTGGATGAATTGGGAACTTTAAATGATGCTGTAAAATTTGCAGCACAAAAAGTGGGGTTAAAATCTTACGAAGTTTCATCTTACCCAAAAAGGATGACCCCTTTTGAGCAGGTATTTAAGGGGCTGAAAGAAGATGATATTTCAGCAAGAGTCATTAAAAATAAGATAGGAAAGGCAAATTATGAGACCATGCAACAGATTATGGAAGAAAGAAAGCTGCAGTCTGAAGTGAAAATGGAAATGCCTTACCAGATCAAGATTAACTAAATTATATATTGTACACAAGAAGGGCGGATTTGATTTCAAATCCGCCCTCTTATTTTATTGTCTTAAATAATTAATGTTAAGCACTTTTCTTAGTAGCCATACCGTAGATCCAAAGGATTATTAAAGCGCCACCGATCGCAAGGATCCAGCTTCTAAAATTCCAGAAAGAATCCACATCGCCCCAATGAAGGACATACACTCCGATTGCTCCGCCAATGAAGGCGCCTAAAATCCCTAAAATAATAGTAATCAGCCATCCACCTCCCTGGGCGCCCGGCATAATAAGTTTTGCGATTGCTCCGGCTAGCAGCCCGAAAATAATCCATGTTAAAATTCCCATAGTTGCAAATTTTTTTATTGTTAATATTTAAATGAAATTACATTGCTAATATATGGAAAACATGATTAAAATCATCTTTTCTTGAAAAACGAATCAACAAATTCCGTACCATTGAATAATTGCAAATCCTGCATCTTTTCTCCGACACCAATATATTTCACCGGAATCTGAAACTGATCTGAAATGCCTATGACAACACCTCCTTTTGCTGTTCCGTCAAGTTTTGTAACGGCTAAAGCATTGACTTCCGTTGCGGCTGTAAACTGTTTAGCCTGCTCAAAAGCATTCTGCCCTGTGGAACCATCCAGAACCAGTAAAATCTCATGAGGCGCATCAGGAATTACTTTTTGCATTACCCTTTTAATCTTTGAAAGCTCATTCATCAGATTAACTTTATTGTGAAGCCTTCCCGCAGTATCGATGATCACAACATCTGCATTTTGAGCAACCGCACTCTGTACTGTATCAAAAGCGACTGAAGCAGGATCGGAACCCATTTCCTGTTTTACGATAGGAACTCCAACTCTCTGGCTCCAAATCACCAGCTGGTCAACAGCCGCAGCTCTAAAAGTATCTGCAGCTCCTAAAACAACTTTCTTACCTTCAGATGTAAACTGATGAGCCAGTTTTCCAATAGTCGTGGTTTTCCCCACACCGTTTACCCCTACGACCATAATGACGTATGGCTTTTTGGAAGTGTCAATATTTCCGGTTCCGCGGTGAGGATTTTCCAGTAGTAATCCGGAAATTTCCTCGCGCAAAATTTTATCAAGCTCACTTATATTGACATATTTGTCTCTGGCAACCCGCTCTTCAATTCTTTCTATGATCTTAATGGTGGTAGATGCGCCGACATCCGATGCAATAAGTACTTCTTCCAGATCATCCAGAACTTCGTCGTCTACCTTGCTTTTACCGGCTACGGCTTTTGTGATTTTTTCAAAAAACCCCTGGCTGGATTTTTCTAATCCTTTATCTAGAGTTTCTTTTTCTTCTTTTTTAAAGATATTTTTAAACCAACTCATTGTATGAATTACGAAATTTATTAATTAAAGATGGAAGCTGGTAAATGAAGGCTTGAAGTTTACAGACTTATTAAGTCTTTATTATTACTTCCAGCATCTAACTTCTGATTTCCAGCTAGAATAAAAGCAAAGATAACAAAAAAACTACCCAAAATATGAGTAGTTTTTTTATATTGTAAATAAAGTGTAGATTATTTTTTCAAATAACCGTCTACTTCGTCTGCATTCATTACTTTTTCTTCGAAAACGTAAGCTCCTGATTTGGAAGACTTCACCATTTTCACTACTTTAGTCATTTTTTTAGACTGACCGCTTTGTAGGGTTGCTACTACTTTCTTTGCCATGGTAAATTATATTTTATAAATTACTTGATTTCTTTATGAACGGTTACCTTTTTAAGAACAGGATTGTATTTTTTTAATTCCAATCTTTCTGTTGTGTTCTTTTTATTTTTTGTAGAAATGTATCTGGACATTCCTGGCATACCGCTTTCTTTGTGCTCTGTACATTCAAGGATTACTTGAACTCTGTTTCCTTTTTTTGCCATGATTCAATTACTTTTTAATCAATCCGTTTCTTACAGCTCTTTCCAGAGCCTCCTCGATTCCAATCTTGTTAATCACTCTCAATCCATGAGCTGATACTTTCAGTGTTACGTGCTTATCTTGCTCCGGAAGGTAAAACTTCTTCTCCAATAAGTTAATTTCAAAACGACGCTTCGTTTTGTTATTAGCGTGAGAAACGTTGTTACCAACCATTGCACGCTTTCCTGTTATTTGGCAAATTCTTGACATATCTCGATGTTCTTATTTGTACTATAATATTTGAGAGTGCAAAATAACGAAGAATTTTTTAGATAGACAAATCTTTTGGAAATTATTTATAATAACTTATTGATTTGTAATTTGATTTTATTTTGTTTAACCTTCAGATTTCACAGATGTTTGTTTTTATAATTATGAGAAGGAATAGGGCTTTATATCTATTAGTTTACTTATATCTTCTGTATATCTGTGATTATTTCTTCTTCATTTTATTCTGAAACCATTTAATCAAAAAATAAAACAATAAAAATCCCAGTGCAAAGATTGAAAATCTTGAAAGCAAATCCCCTGATCTCGTATAGAAAGTCATTCCGTCATACAGATTCACTTTTGCGAATAAAGCCGTTTTGTCGCCATAAAATGTATTTTCAAGGATCTCGCCCTTTGCATTAATATGTGCAGAAATCCCGCTATTGGCGGCACGCGCAATCTCTCTTCTGGTTTCGATGGCTCTTAATTTGGCGTAAGATAGAAGCTGCTTGTGCCCTTCCGTTACACCCCACCAGGAATCATTCGTCATGATAGCCAGGAAATTGGCGCCTTTTTTTACGTAATCAGTGGTAAATTCCCCATAAATGCTTTCATAGCAGATGATAGGAGCTAGTTTCCCTTTATTGAAAGGATTGGAAAAAGCAACCCGTTCTTTATCAGTTCCTAAAGAAGCAACAGTTCCGCCCAAATTGAGCATTGCATCGCCTAAAAGAGGCTTTAAATAGCTCATGTAAGGAAAAATTTCAACGCCGGGAACTAATTTCCCTTTATGATAAACTTCCACTTTCTGATTCGGGATGACCTGAACAGCAGAATTGAAATTTTCTACCCAAAGTTCATGATTGAGTTGGTAAGCTTCTTTGGGTAAATCGGTATCGTTCGTGTAAAACTTATGTGAAGAAATTCCTGTTGCAAAAACAGATCCGGGATGTCTGGATAAAAATTCTTTAAGATTATTTAACATCAAACTCTTCTCAAAAGCTCTCTCAGCGATAGAACCTCTTCCCGGAAGTGCCGTTTCCGGTGCAATATAATAATCGATTTTACCTTTTGAATTCCTTTCTGCAAGACTTAAAAGATCATTTTCAATTGTTAAGCTATCCTGTGAATATTTTTCAGCATAAGGGTCAAGATCGGGCTGAAGCATCAGAATATTTACACTTCCGATTGGTTTTTCATTAAAGCTATTATGTTTCATTAAAGAAATGACCATCGGGACTGCAATTAAACCAATAATAATTGAAGAATTTCTAATTAAATCTTTTCTTTTTCTTCCCGCCTGCCAAATTCTTACAGTATAGAAAATCAGTACATTAATCAATAAAATCCAAAAACTTCCACCTGTCGCTCCCAATGTGTCGTACCATTGAATGAGTTTTGGATATTCTGAAAACGCATTTCCAAGATTCAGCCATGGCCATGTAAATTCCCAGTTTAAATGAAATTTTTCAAAACTCATCCAGATAACAATGAAAAAACCCAATCCCCAATAGGTTCCCTGTGCATTTTTGTACCAGTGATAACATTGAAAAACCAGAGAATATAAAAGAGAATTAACCAAAACGGGAAAAACAACAGCAAATATGGAGTGGCTTCCGTCGGGATTTTTAGCACCATATAACCAGCCTGTTGTTACGATGTTCCAAATGATAAAGCATAGGTAGGAAAGGCCGAAAATCATCCAGCTTTTTCTTTTATAGTCTGAAAATTTTGAAATTCCGTGTTCCATCATCAAAAGCGGAACAAGGGCAAAAAATATAAAAAACGGAACTCCGTACGTAGGCCATGAAACGGATAGCAACATTGCAGAAATGAGCGTAAGTAAAACGTATTTCATTAATTTTTTTTAATACACAAATTTAATGCTTTTGAAATGAATAAATTTGCAATTGATGTTAAAGAAATTTTATAAAATTTTTATTCTTCCATATACTTTATTTTTGCTATATCTCATGTTTCTTGGGATGGGCAGACTTCAGTATGAGGATAATCTTATTACAGTGGAACCGGTTATTTCTACAATTAATTTCATTAAAGGAGCTGTTTCCTGGAAGGTTACTGTGACTATTGTTCTTGGGAATGTATTGATGTTTATTCCCTTCGGTTTTTTGGGATGGGTTTTCCCCGAGCTTAAGAATTTTGAAAATTTGCTTTTTACTTTTATATCTACGATTGTCATTGTGGAGGCACTTCAATATTTTACAAGAATGGGAATTTTTGAAATTGATGATATTATTTTGAATACTTTCGGAGTGTGTTTAGGATTTTTAATGAAGGGATTTATTGAAAAAAGATTGAGAAGTTGGGTCGTTTAACTTATTAATAAAATGAGATACTTCGACAGGCCTGGCACAACATTTCTAATACTAACCGTGTTATTTTATGGTAATCTGTAGCAATGTCATGCTGAGTCTATCTAAGCATTTATCATAATTTACCCATTCAATTCTTTTGCGCGTTTTTCAGCGTTCAGAATTCCATTTTTCAAAATTTCTTTAAAATTATTTTCTTTAAAAGTTTTCAAAGCAGCTTCTGTTGTTCCCCCCTTTGACGCAACATCCTGGATTAATTCCTCAAGGTTTTTATCAGAATTATTGATCAGATGATACGCTCCCAACATGGTTTGCTGTACAAAAAGTTTCGAAAGGTTTTCTTCGATTCCCATTTCAATTCCGGCCTTGATCATGGCATCTACAATATAATAAAAGTAAGCCGGGCCGCTTCCGGAAAGCGCCGTAACAGCGTCTAGGAGCTCTTCATTTTCCAGATAAACCGATCTGCCCGTAGAATTCAATAATCTTTCAATATTGATCAACTGGCTGAAAGAAATTCCTTTTGCAGAAGTATATCCTGTAATTCCCATTCCTAAGAGAGTAGGAGAGTTCGGCATGGCTCTTACAACTAACGGGTGATTTAATAATTTCTGAATTTTTTCAATTTTAATTCCGGCCATAATAGATAATACCATCTGGTTTTCTTTCAATGCAAATTGAAAATTTTCCGAAACATATTGAAAATCCTGTGGTTTTACAGCGATAATGATTAAATCTGCATCCAATTCTGTAACATTATTAAAAGTAGAAACTTTCGACTTAGGAAATTCTTCTAATATTTTAGGGAATTTAGATTCGTTTCTTGTAATTAAATGTAAGTTTTCCGGCTTTATCAATTCATATTTTAAAAATGACTTTGAGAAAGATAATCCCATATTTCCGGCTCCAAGAATAGCTATTTTCATATTCGCGCTGGTTTTTATTTGTTTGGAGATGCTTTGGCAGGCTCAGCACGGCAAGTGCAATTAGAACGTTGAATTTAGGTGTTAGTATTAGGGATGTCGTACTGAGCGAAGTCGGAGCATCTGAATTATTAAAATTATTAAATAATATTCACTTCTCTTTCTAGCTCAATTCCAAATTTCTCTTTCACAGAATTGATAATTTCTGTCGAAAAATCAAAAATTTCCTTTCCTGTCGCATTTCCGGTTGCATTGATAATTACTAAGGCTTGAAGTTTATGGGATGCTACATTTCCGATTTGCTTTCCTTTCCATCCACATTGCTCGATCAGCCAGCCAGCCGGAATTTTTACAAAGTCGTTGTTTGGATAGCCAGGAATATTTTCAAATTTTTGTTGTAGCTCCTCAAATTGCGTTAAAGGAATTGTTGGGTTTTTAAAGAAACTTCCCGCATTTCCAATTTCTTTGGGGTCAGGTAATTTACTTTGTCTGATATTGATAACAGCTTTTGATACATCCTGAATTGTCGGGTTTTTAATGCCCATATTCTCGAGCTCTGATGTGATAGCGCCGTATTCGTTTTGTATAATGTGGTTGCGTCTTGTAAGTTTGAATGTGACTTCCAATATTACATACTTTCCCTTTCCTTCCTGCTTGAATATGGAATCTCTGTACCCGAATTTACATTGTTCAAGATTAAAGATCTCCAGCTGAAGGCTTTTAAGGTTCAGAACGGTACAGTTTACGAAGATGTCTTTAATTTCTGTTCCGTACGCACCAATATTTTGTATGGGTGAAGTTCCTACATTCCCCGGGATCAGGGATAAATTTTCAAGGCCGCCCAAGTTTTTTTCAAGACAGAAAAGAACGAATTCGTGCCAGTTTTCACCTGCTTTTGCTGTCACCAAGGCTTCTTCTTCGTTGATGAGATCTTCATGAATGCCTTTCAGATTTAATTGAATGGCCAGCCCGTCAAAATCTTTTGTGAGCAGGATATTGCTTCCGCCGCCTAAAAAAAGAAGAGGAAGAGCTTCGGAATTTGAAAAATGTAAAGCTTCCTTTAGTTCTTCGACGGTGTTTACTTTAGTGAAATAGGCTGCATTGGCACCAACACCAAAAGTATTATATGGCTTAAGTGAAAAATTTTCGTGCATTGGTTTATTTATATTCTTAAGGAAGGATATTTAGAATCTGATCTTTTAACTTCTGAAGCTGTTTGTAGTAAATTGTGTCAACATAAGCATTTACGTAAGCATGATATTTTTTCGGAGTTCTGATCTGGAAGGTTTCATCAATTCCGTCTACGGATTGCTGGCTCGGTGAACTTTTGATTTTATCTAAAGTTCTCACGTCCAAGGTAGAAGTGAGGCGGTTCCAGATTTGGGGAGTATTTTTGGATTTCCACTCTTTATGGGCTTTGGTATGGGTGCTGCCGGTTTCCATATGAATGGAGTCTTTGGTGACTTCAACTATTTTGTAGTTCCCAAGCTCTCCTCCAATTTCCGAATATTTGATAGAAATAATTTCGTTTGGTTTTTTTGAAAAAATGTTTTCACTTTTTTTATAATCACAGGAAAAAAATATCAGCAATAAAAGAACAGGTGCGGAGAGTTTCAATCCTATATTTTTTATCGCTGACATGATATTTGTAATTTTAATTAAAGACTAAATTCAGATTTATATTTTTCAAGAGCATCTTTCAGGATCGCCATACTTCTCTTTAAATCTTCTTCTTTTAAAACATAAGCAATTCTTACCTGTTTTTTCCCTAATTCTGGGTTGCTATAAAATCCTCCTGCAGGCGCCACCATAATGGTTTCATTGTGATTGGAATAGCTTTCCAGTAACCATTGAGCGAATTTTTCAGTGTTATCAACAGGTAATTCTGCCACACAGTAGAAAGCTCCTTTTGGCTTTGGACAAATAACACCGGGAATGGCATTTAGTAAATCCACTAAAACGTTTCTTCTGTGGGTATATTCCTCTCTTACCGCTCTGATGTAAGCTCCATCATTCTGGTGGGCAGCAGTAGCGGCTATTTGTCCTAATAAAACAGGACTTAATCTTGCCTGGGCAAAAAGCATTGCTGCATCGTGGATTTTTTTGGAACGAGTAATCATACATCCGATTCTTACGCCGCACATTGAGTAACGTTTAGATTCTGAATCAATAATGATACAGTTTTCGCTTAGCTCCGGGAATGCGAACATGGAAATCTGCTGCTTTCCGTCATACACATATTCTCGGTATACTTCGTCGGAAATCACCACAATGTCATGTTTTAAAGCAATATCTGCCAGCTTCTGAAGTTCTTCACGGGTGTATAGGTATCCTGTAGGGTTTCCCGGGTTACAGATGATGATTGCTCTTGTTTTATCAGTGATTTTTTTTTCAAATTCTTCAATAGGAGGAAGGGCAAACCCTGTATCAATAGTAGAAGGTACGGCAACTACATGTACATTGAATGTGCTTGTAAAGCCATTGTAATTAGCATAATAAGGTTCAGGAATGATTACCTCATCACCATCATCACACAGAGTTGATACCGCAAAGTTTAATGCTTCTGAACCTCCGTTTGTCACAATGAAATTATCAGTTGTAAGATCTGTAAAGCCTAATGAATGATAATATTCCGTAAGTACTTTTCTATATTCTATATTGCCTTCAGAAAGAGCATATTCCAAGACTTTTAAGTCTATATTTTTTAAAGCATTAAGAGCTGTTTCCGGAGTTTCAATATCTGGCTGCCCGATATTGAGGTGATATACTTTTATTCCTTTTTGTTTTGCTTTCAGGGCAAAGGGAACCAGTTTTCTTACCGGCGACGGCGGCATGTGTTGTGCTCTGTTTGAAATATTCGGCATTGTTCAAAAATTTGTATAGCAAAAATAAGATTTAATTTCTCAATAATAAAATGTTGCTTGTTTATTAATGATTTTTTGCAATTCGTAATTTTTCAATTATTTTAACGTGAGTTCGATATAATAATTTTTACGTAAGCAGCTAGACAATTTGTTTAGCTGTTTTTTATTTGATTTAAAACTAATTTCAAATCTGTTTAAACTTTTTATTTTCAAAGATCTTTCCTCTTGCTTAAATAGGGGATGATAACCATAGTCCCATTGTAACGGCATCCTTTTGTGTAGCGAAGTAAAACAAAAGAAAAGACATAGTGAAAAGAGGGAAATTGCTCCTAAAAGGTTTAAACAAGTTTTTCATTTAAATTTTGTTAATTTGAAGAATTATTAAAAACTTTACAGTATGCAGATTCAAGCCTTATCCGTAGAAGATTACATTTCAAAAATTCCCGAAGAAAGACAGAATATTTTCAAAAGAATAGTTGAAACCATTAATGATAATTTACCGGAAGGGTTTCGTGAAAGTATCAGCTACGGAATGGTAGGGTGGGGCGTTCCGCTGGAAATTTATCCTGCCGGATACCACTGCACACCGGGATCCCCGCTACCGTTTATGGCGCTGGCTTCCCAGAAGAATTTTATCGCATTTTATCACATGGGAATGTATGCAAAACCGGAATTATTAAGCTGGTTTGTTGAAGAGTTTCCAAAACACTCCAAAAGAAAACTGGATATGGGAAAATCCTGTGTCCGCTTCAAAAAAATGGATGATATTCCTTTGGAATTATTGGCTGAGGTGAGCAAAAAAATGACAGTACAGGATTGGATAGATTGTTATGAATCAAATTTTAAAAAATAAAATATTCCTGAAATTATTTGCGGTTTTTTTTCTTATAAATTTATTTTTAAGCTGTAAAAATTCTGTTGCTTCAGACCTTCGAAATGGGGATTTACTTTTCGTCACCGCTAAGCAGACTGGCTTATCCGGTGCTATCAATAATGTTACTCAAAAAGAAGAAAATGCTCCATTTGATCATATAGGTATTTTAGAAAAAGCAGATAATGGAATTTTCGTTCTTCATGCTGCTCCAAAGGGCGGTGCTCAGAAGCAGGCTTTAAAAGATTTTCTGAAAGATCAGTCTGAGGAAGGTCAGAAAGTGATTGTTTATCGCTTAAGGGAGCAATATCAGAATGCAATTCCGGAAGCTATAGAAAAGGCAGAGTCTATGTTGGGCAAGCCCTACAATTTTAATTATATTTTGGATGAAAATTCGTATTACTGTTCAGATTTTGTAGAAAGAGCTTTCAGAAATGACCATATTTTCAAACTCGAACCCATGACTTTCATTGACCCCAAAACTGGAAATACAAATACTTTTTGGAAAGAATTTTATCATGGGAAAAATTTAGCAGTTCCTGAAGGTGAGTTAGGATGCAATCCAAATGGTTTGGCGGCTTCCGATAAGCTGGAAAGAATTAAGGAATTGAAATAAAAGATTTGTTTAAATTTTTATTTTAAGCTTTTTCCGCTATTCATTCATACAATATTTAGAATCCACATTAATTTTAGACAAAATTAAACTTTAAAGAAATATATTTAATTAAAAATATTATCCTACTAATTTGGTAGACTAATAAATTTTTATATTTTTGCTAAAGATTTACTCATCGTGAGGAGATCTTAATATGAGCCAAAATGTTTAGTTATGATTACACCTAATCCTAATCTGCAGGTTTTACAAAACAAACTAAACCTGCCAAAAAATGAGTTTGTACTGGAAATAGAATTGAATGGTAAAATGAAATTTGAGCATTTGATGAATACTATTTATAATAAATTCGGAATTTGTCACAGGGTGCTATCGGCTAATGTGGAATATGATTCTAAAGGAAACAGCTTTGGTTCTGTCCAGCTTTATATCAATGTCAATTCTGATGATTATGAGCAGCTGGAGTTTTATCTTAATAAAAATAAACTTTTGAATACTAATGTAGAATACATATGCAGAAAGTATTCATAAACCATTCATATAGTTTTAATTACAAAAAAAAGCGTTCAGTGAAAACCGAACGCTTTTATTTTATAATTTGTTTAGTTTAAAGCTTTTAGCCTGAAACTTATCAAATTCTCTCGATATCGGCTCCAATTGCTCGCAGTCTTCCGTCAATATTTTCATATCCTCTGTCGATTTGCTCAATATTGTGAATGATTGATTTTCCTTCTGCGGAAAGTGCGGCAATCAAAAGGGCATTTCCGGCTCTGATGTCCGGTGAAACCATGGTTGTCCCACGCAGCGGAGTTTCCTGATTCAGCCCAATTACCGTTGCTCTGTGCGGATCACAAAGAATAATCTGAGCTCCCATATCAATTAGTTTATCAACGAAGAATAATCTTGATTCAAACATTTTCTGATGTACCAAGATGCTTCCTTTTGCCTGGGTTGCTACTACTAAAATAATAGATAGCAAATCTGGGGTAAACCCTGGCCAGGGTGCATCAGAAATTGTTAAAATGGATCCATCAATAAACTTCTGGATTTTATAATTTTCCTGAGCCGGGATGAAAATGTCATCATTACTTTGCTCAAGCTGGATTCCTAATTTTCTGAAAGTATTGGGAATAACACCTAGTTGGTTCCAGTTGACATTTTTAATGGTAATTTCAGATTTCGTCATGGCGGCAAGGCCTATCCAAGACCCGATTTCTACCATATCCGGAAGCATAGTGTGTTCAGTTCCGTGGAGATATTCCACTCCTTCGATGGTCAATAAATTAGAACCGATTCCTGAGATATTCGCTCCCATTCTGTTCAGCATTTTGCAAAGCTGCTGAAGGTAAGGCTCACAGGCAGCGTTGTAAATTCTGGTTTTTCCTTTTGCCAAAGCTGCAGCCATTACAATATTGGCTGTTCCTGTGACAGAAGCTTCTTCGAGCAGGATGAATTTTCCTCTGAGCTCTTTGGCTTTTAATGAATAAAAATATTCCTCTTCGTCATAATTAAACTCTGCACCAAGCTCTACAAGTCCTTGAAAGTGAGTGTCTAATCTTCTTCTTCCGATCTTGTCACCTCCGGGAGTCGGCATGTAAGCTTCTCCGTATCTTGCTAGCATTGGGCCCATCAGCATGATAGAACCTCTCAGCTTGGCTCCATCTTTTTTAAATTCGTTGGATTTTATATAGTC
The DNA here is from genome assembly GCF_900156075.1 of Chryseobacterium sp. RU37D. GTDB lineage: Bacteria > Bacteroidota > Bacteroidia > Flavobacteriales > Weeksellaceae > Chryseobacterium. Next base: position 112,266 of record NZ_FTMM01000007.1, read on the forward strand.
AAAATTAACCTTATCTGCCTTGAAGGTAAAATCTCCTTGTCCATTTTTAGTCACTTTTACTCCAAAATCACCCAAAATCTCAATCAGTCTGTTTACATCATGGATATCCGGAATGTTTTTAATTCTTACTTCATCATTCGTCAGTAGAACGGCACAAAGAATCTGTAGAGCTTCATTTTTTGCTCCTTGTGGAGTGATTTCACCATGCAGTCTTTTTCCCCCTCTTATTTGAAATGTACCACTCATTTACTTTCTGTTTTTATGATTATTGTTGTTGTGTCTCTTTTTATTAGACTGGTTTTTACTATTATTTCGGTTATTGTTATTATTTCTGTTGTTACTGTTTGTGTAATAGATTTTACTCTTCTCCAGCGTTTCGATTCCCGTGAGATCCAGTCTGTTTTCGGAGAGTTCTTTCAAGTGGCGGAAGATGACATCATCCGTTACGTGTTCTTTATTATATACGTTATAGGACTTTTTCATATTGTTGGCAATCACTTCGATCAGGGCTTCTTTTTCGTCACCTTGTTCTAGCTCGATTGCTTTTTCTATTAATTGAAGAATACTTTTTCCGTAGAATTTAAAATCGCCCTGAAGTTTCGGGTATTCCATCTTTTTGGGCCTTTCGGCAAGTTGTTCTCTGGTCGGGAAGGGGTAAGGTGAGTCTACATCCAGATCATAATTAGCCAAAATAAAAAGATGATCCCAAAGCTTATGTTTATAATTTTCTTCGTCTCGGAGCTGGGGGTTTCTCTGACCCATAAAATCAATGATTGCCATTGCCATTTCGCTTCTTTCTTCTTTTGTAGAAAGTTCTTTGCAATGTTCAACCAACTGTTGTATAATTCTGCCATATTCAGGCAAATGAAGCTGAGTTTTTTGGGTATTGTATTCCATAGTATGCAAATATATGGATTAATGGAAAAATTGTACCGAAAATCTTAAAAGTTTATTGTTTTTTTATAAAAATTTAAATAATCTTTTCGTAACGTTTATTGGTAAAAATGAAAATTATTTCACTTCGATTAGAATTTATTTTAATAAAATTGTATTTTCGTTAATAGTTTAATAATTAAAATTTCGATATGAAAAAAACACACTTTTTACTCTCTTTACTAGGCTTAGGGCTTATTAATTCCTGTCAGAATAATGATGAAATGTCAGTTGAAAATCCGAAACAACAGGAAGTTCATAACAAAACGGTGAATGTTACCAACCATGATGGTCGACCTTTCAGCACAGGAACTTCCTCCAACATTAATGCTAAATTCGTTGCGGGACCTGGAGGTAGCGTTTTGATGCAAGGTTTTTACTGGGATGTTCCCGATGGCGGAAATTGGTGGAATACCGTAAAAGGAAAAGTTACGGATTGGTCGAATGCAGGAATCGGTGCAATCTGGCTTCCTCCTGCTTCAAAAGCACAAAACGGAGCGTATTCTATGGGGTATGATCCTACGGATTATTATGATTTTGGAAATTTTAATCAAAATGGAAGTGTGGAAACACGTTTTGGATCAAGAACAGAGCTGGAAGCTTTAATTACACAGGCTCATGCTGAAAATATGCAGGTCTATGCAGATATTGTTATCAATCATAACAGCGGCGGGCAGTCTCAGGCCAATCCGTACACGGGAACCAATACATGGACAGATTTTTCCGGAGTAGCCTCTGGAAAATTCCCCAGAAGCTACAATGATTTTTATAAAAATGCCTATGGAAATAATGATGAAGGCGCTTTCGGCGGTTTTCCGGATCTGTGTCATGCGAATCCTTATGTTCAGGACTGGCTTTGGGGAAGGGATGATTCTGTCGGAAAGTACTATAAAAATGTCATGAAATTCGACGGTTGGAGATTCGATTATGTAAAAGGTTTCGGACCGTGGGTTGTGAATAACTGGAACTCAAATGTGGGCGGATTTTCCGTCGGAGAATTATGGGATTCTAATGTCAACACGCTGGAATGGTGGGCGAATAATGCCAACAGTTCCGTCTTCGATTTTGCGGCATATTATAAGATGGATGAAGCCTTTGATAATGGGAATTTAAATGCGCTCAATGATGATATGATGTGGAAAAGGAATCCTTTCAAAGCTGTAACTTTTGTTACAAACCATGATACCGATATCATTTACAATAAAATGCTGGCCTATGCCTATATCTTAACGCATGAAGGTTATCCTACGATTTTTTACAGAGATTATGAAGAGTGGCTAAGTAAGGAAAGATTGAATAATCTGATCTGGATTCACAACAATAAGGCAACCGGTACAACCTCAATTCTTTATACGGATAATGACGAATATATCGCAAGAAGAAATGGCTACAACGGAAACCCCGGGCTGGTTGTTTACATTAATAATTCTTCAAGCTGGCAGGAAAGATGGATTGAGACAAATTGGAGCAGTCAGCAGATCAAAGATTTTACAGGGCATTCCAGCTGGTATCCTACCACGCAGGGCGATAAGTGGGTGAAAATCCAATGTCCGCCGAATTCTTATTCTGTTTGGTCTTTGAATCAATAATTTAAATAAAAAAGGCTGCTTAATCATTGAGTAGTCTTTTTTTATCTAAATAAACTTCGCCCTTTGGTGCGGTGTCGGGAGGTAACATTTCTGATTGGCCAGCTTCATCCTGTTTTTTGAAATAACATCATAAACTTTATCACTTAAAAAGCTTGGTATGATTTTTCCTAGCCATGAAAGCTTGTAAATTCCTCCAATAAGATTGGCAATCTGTAGAGCCGCTTCTGATTTTTGCAGGTAATATTTATTCGGCTTCCAAAGATACATTGTATTGAAAACTTTCGTATTTAATCCCCTTTCAAATAAAAATTTTTGTCCAAAATCAGATTGTAGCGAAGCAAACATGAACTGATCTTTCTTATCTCTCCCCAAAATCCATTGTACCCAAAAATTGCAGACTCCACAATCCCCGTCAAAAAATACAACATATTTGTTTTCTAGACTTTCTTCCATGATTTTGTTTTAAAGATTCATTTTTCGCTCTGTCTCAGATTTCTCTTTTTTGAAATAATTAATTAAAATTTTTCTTTGTTCATCTGTCAGCTTAGCATCCTGGTGGCCAACGAAGTAAGATTCGAGAGGCATTTCTTTTTTTTCAATCATCTCTATACATTCCTGCAATTTGTGTGCCTGCTTTTTTGGCTCGTAAACGGCAAAAGTAGAAAAGTTCAGATGTTTCCTTCCTTCATTAATGTGATTTTTCAACACCCAGGAAGCAGGGGCAAAATTAGAATACCAGGGATATTTTGTTTCGTTGGAATGACAGTCGTAGCACGAGCTGGTGATGACGGCTGCCACTTCCGGAGGAGTGTTTTTTATTCTCAAAAAATCCATTCCCGGTGTGGGAACGGGATTCGTCTTATCAATCGGGAAAAACTGGATGATAATAAATGCTACGAGTAAAACTGTTATTATTTTTTTCATGCCTGAATTCATGTTTCGAATAGATAAAGATAATTAATTTTTAATAAAATAAAAATTTTCAATTTGGTAAATTATTAACTGTAATTTGAATTATTCTAAATGTTTGTTAATATCTTTTAATTTAATCGAATACATGTAAAATTTCATTACCTTAAATTTTAAAATATGGTATTTTTTACACCTTATCAAAAATTCTTTATTTAATTGAATTTATTTGAGTAAAGTTATTGTTTTTAACTATTGTAAATATATTTTTAATAGATTGTATTTATTATTTAAACAATTGTAACTTAGCTTTAAGCTTTATAGAAAAATATTAACGTAGTCAACATAAAAAATTGAACAAATGGAAAAAGATTTGAATGACATCAGTAAATGCCCGTTTCACAACGGAAGTATGAAAAAACAAAGCGTTGCAGGCGGCGGAACCAAAAATTTGGATTGGTGGCCGGATCAGCTCAGGGTGGATATTCTCCGTCAGCATTCCGGGCTTTCAAACCCGATGGACAAAGACTTCAACTATTCTGAAGCTTTTAAAAGCCTTGACCTTGATGCTGTGAAAAAAGACCTTCACGCTTTAATGATAGACTCCCAGGATTGGTGGCCTGCAGATTTTGGGCATTACGGGCCTTTATTTATCCGTATGGCATGGCACAGTGCAGGAACCTACCGGGTAGGTGACGGAAGAGGTGGAGCCGGAGCGGGACAGCAGCGTTTTGCCCCGCTGAACAGCTGGCCTGATAACGTGAATCTGGATAAAGCAAGAAGATTACTATGGCCGATCAAGCAAAAATATGGCAATAAAATTTCATGGGCCGACCTGTTGATTCTTACTGGAAATGTAGCCCTGGAATCTATGGGATTCAAGACATTTGGTTTTGCGGGAGGCCGTGAAGACGTCTGGGAACCTGATATGGATGTGTATTGGGGCTCGGAAAAGATATGGCTGGGGGGAGATCTCCGTTATTCACAAGGTTCTCCCGGTGTTATAGAAAGTCATGGTGTACTTCCAAGTGATGACGATGCAGATGGTGATATTCATACAAGAGATTTGGAAAAGCCATTGGCAGCCGTACAAATGGGCTTGATTTACGTAAACCCGGAAGGGCCGGACGGAAATCCTGATCCCATTGCGGCAGCAAAGGATATTCGTGATACATTCGGAAGAATGGCGATGGATGATGAGGAAACCGTTGCTTTGATTGCGGGAGGACATACATTTGGGAAAACCCACGGCGCAGGTCCTGCAGATCACGTAGGAAAAGAGCCTGAAGGTGAGGGGATTGAATTGCAAGGTTTTGGCTGGAATAGTTCTTATAAGTCGGGAAAAGGGGGAGATGCCATTTCCAGCGGACTGGAAGTTACCTGGACAGAAACTCCTACCCAATGGAGTAATTATTTCTTCAAAAACCTTTTTGAAAATGAATGGGAGCTGACAAAAAGTCCGGCCGGAGCTCATCAGTGGGTGGCAAAAAATGGTGCGGAGATTATTCCTGATGCATTTAATCCTAATAAAAAACACAGGCCGACAATGCTTACGACAGACCTTTCGTTGAGGTTTGATCCTGTTTATGAAAAAATTTCAAGAAGATTTTATGAAAATCCGGAGGCATTTGCTGATTCGTTCGCAAGAGCTTGGTTTAAGTTGACACACAGAGATATGGGGCCAAAAGCTCGTTATCTGGGCTCTGAAGTTCCTCAGGAAGACCTAATCTGGCAAGATCCAATTCCGGAAGTTGACCATGTATTGATCAATAACTCTGATATAGAGGCTTTAAAATCAAAAATTTTAGGCTCTGGCTTAAGTGTGTCTGAATTGGTTTCAACGGCTTGGGCTTCGGCTTCTACTTTCAGAAACAGCGACAAAAGAGGTGGGGCAAACGGGGCGAGGATAAGATTGGCTCCCCAAAGATATTGGGCGGTAAACAATCCAACCCAGCTTCAAAAAGTTTTAAATGTTTTAGAATATATTCAAAAAGAATTTAATGAAAATCAAACGTCTGGTAAAAAAGTTTCATTAGCTGATTTAATTGTGCTGGGAGGAAGTGCGGCGGTTGAAAAAGCTGCTAAAGATGCAGGACAGACATTAATTGTTCCTTTCGTACCTGGTAGAATGGATGCTTCCCAGGAGCAAACCGATGTAGAATCGATGGGGTATCTGGAGCCTATGGCAGATGGTTTCAGGAATTATCTGAAGAGAAAACTTTCAGTTTCTACGGAGTCATTATTAATTGATAAGGCTCAGTTGCTAAATCTTTCGGCTCCGGAGCTGACTGTGCTTGTAGGTGGCTTAAGAGCTTTGAATGCTAATTTTAACGGTTCTTTGCATGGGATTTTCACAAGAAGGCCTGGGGTTCTTACTAATGACTTTTTTGTAAACTTATTAGATATGGGTACTCAATGGAAATCGTCGTCCTTGGATGATGAGTTGTATGAAGGAACTGATCGCAAGACAGGTGAAAAAAAGTGGACAGCTACGCGAGCAGATCTTGTTTTCGGGTCTAATTCCGAATTGAGAGCTATTGCTGAGGTTTATGCAAGTTCTGATGCTCAGGAAAAATTTATTCGAGATTTTATAAATGCCTGGGTAAAAGTGATGAATGCTGATAGATTTGAATTTTTTTAATTAAAAAATGAAATTTAACGAAAAAAATTAATAAGACAGTCGGTTTGACTGTCTTATTGTATGAGTTTTATCAATTTTAACTCAAAGCTTTAGGATTTATTTGACTAAGAAAATATTTTTGTCTTTAAAACAAGTTTGAACAAAATGACAAAAAAATTATTTCCTATCCTATTATTGATAGGCTCATTTGCTTCTGCCCAAGTCGGGTTTAATACCAATAATCCAAGTGCAACATTAGACGTTGTTGGAAATCCTTCGGATAATGGAAAATTTGACGGAATCATTGCCCCGAGAATTTCTGCCAATCAGTTGAAAACAAAAAATTACACTTCTTCACAAACAGGAGCATTGGTGTATGTAACCGCTCCGGATTCTTCGCCTGCAGGGCAGACTTTGGGCGTGATTTCCACGGGATATTATTATTTTAATGGAGATCCATCTGTTAATCGATGGGTAAAAATTGTTTCTTCGGAGGATCAAAAAGTAAGGACTTTAGCTTCAGGAACAGTTGCGAATGATGATTATACGATTCTTGTTAGCGGAAATATTTCTCTTCCGGCTGCTAATATTTCTAATCAGGGGAAAATTTATAATTTAATAAATGATACTGTAGGAAACGTTACTGTTTCTGGAATATTCAGAATCAACGGCGGAAATTTTTCTAATTATATGCTGAATAATAGCGATCTAGGAAGAGGAGTTGTGGTACAGAGTACGGGCTCTGCGTGGGTTTTGATTTCCAGATATTAAATTTGTTACTTTTTAAGAAACAAAATTTGATTGGTAAAACGGTCGGAAATATTGAAATAAGTCTTCCTTACCTTAAAATAAAGGAGCTAAAATCTACAAATTGGCCTCAGTGTCTTAAGAACATTTGGGGCCATTTCTTTTTTCAATTCTAATTTCAAGCTATTATTTTGGTACACCAAAGAGATGCAATTTTATAATGATATTAGGGGTATGATGTTTTAGGTGAAGCCAATAATTCGGAAATCCGCTGGGATTTAAAAAGGTAATCATGATAAACTTGCATAAAAAAAATCCTTACTTCAAAAGTAAGGACAATATTAACTAATGGACAAATTTTTTAGAGCCACACTGTCAATTACACTGTGGTTATTGCATCTTAATTTTTACTAAACTTTTTATTTATTTTATGTTGTTTTGTCTCTATAGAAACTATATAATTACCTTTGATAAGTGAGGAAATATCTACTTCTTGTTTATATCCTTTTAATGATGAACTCATTACTTTTCTTCCTGATTCATCAAAAATTTCATATGATTTTAAATTATCTTTAGAGGAAATTGTGAAATTATTTTGTACAGGATTTGGATAAATGCTTACCATATTATCTTTAGTACTTGAGTTAATTTCATCAACTCCTAAGATACTTGCAGAGCAAGCAGCTAATAAAGAACCTATACTACCACCCGGACCGTTAATTGTTAATTGTGTATATCCACTAGGAGCATGAATTTTAAATACTCCGCCTCCACCTCCATTTGTATCTGCTATACCCGTGATAGTATTAGCAGTAATTGAGACACTACAGAAATTAATGGATGTAATAGATACTCCTCCGCTATTAGAATTGAAACTAAAGCTTTCACCTATATTGGTAGCTCCAATCAAAAATACTAAATCATTTACGGGCTTATCAAAATTTAAGGTTAACGTCCATACTCCATTCTGCCCTACCCATAGTGAACCAATATTAAAATTTATAGCTCCAGAGCAGCTTGACCAGGTATTAAAATATGAACTTACACTCCCTGTATAAGAAGACGTAACATTTACTCCATTAATATTTAAAGTACCATTAGGAGGGATATTTGCCGTTGAAGTGCAAGTCTGAGATTTCAAACCGACTCCAAAAGCTAAAACGTAAATCATTGAGAAAATTTTTTTTTTCATTTCTGTTTTTATTTTTAATTAATAGGCATTATTTCTACTATATATGCAGGATTTTAATTAGGAATCCAGTCTTGTATTTTGTATATTAAATTTATCAAACTTGGATTGCGAAAATATGACAAGCTTTGGGATAGGAAAGTAGGATTAGTAGTATGTTTTGTTAAATAGAATCTTACAATAATCATGAAAATAAACTACAGTTAATTCTCTTTTTATCAAAACAAATGCTCGCGAAAAGATGATGATATTACAAAAGGTTGATTATTAAAAAAGTAATCATAGGAAACGCGTATAGAAAAATAAAAAATCCTTACTTCTGAAGTAAGGACAATATTAACTAATGGACAAATTTTTTTAGAGCCACACTGTCAAGTACACTGTGGCTATTACATCTTAGTTTTTACTAATTTTTTTATTTATTTTACGTTGTTTTGTCTCTATAGAAACTATATAATTACCTTTGATAAGAGAGGAAATATCTACTTCTTGTTTATTTCCTTTTAATGATGAGCTCATTACTTTTCTTCCTGATTCATCAAAAATTTCATATGATCTTAAATTATCTTTAGAGGAAATTGTGAAATTATTTTGTACAGGATTTGGATAAATATTTACCAAATCATCCTTCATATTTGAATTAATGTCATCAACTCCTAAGATACTTGAAGAGCAAACACCTAATACAGAGCCTGCATCACCACCCGGACCATTAATTGTTAATTGCTGATACCCACTAGATGCATGAATTTTAAATGCCCCACTAGTAGAACCTAATATTCTTGTTATAGTATTAGAATTCGTTGAGAAACCACATGAGTTAATAGGTGTAATAGATATTCCTCCGCTATTAGAACTGAAATTAAAACTCTCATTAAAAGTGCCATCCATTGTGATAACACTATCAGATTTACCTCTAATCAAAAACACTACATCATTTACTGGCTGATCAAAATTTAAGGTTACTGACCATGTTTCATAATTTCCTCCTGCCCATAGTGCATTGGGGAGAAAACTCAAGCTATTCAAGTTGCAGGATGGGTTTGTACTAAGACCACTAGTATACATTTCTACATCCCCTGTAGAAGATGCTGTAACATTTACGCCATTAATATTTAAAGTTCCATTAATAGGAAGGTTTGTGGCTGTGGTGCAAGTCTGAGATTTTAAACCGATTCCAAAAGCTAAAACGTAAATAATTGAGAAAATCTTTTTTTTCATTTCTTAGTTTTTTTATTTGTTTTAATTATATCTCTTATTTCTCATATAAATGATATGTATTATATCTACTGTATAAACTGAATAAATTAGATTCCAATAGGATTTCGATTGGATATTTTGCATAGCGAATCTATCAAATTGAATTGCGAAAATATGGTGACTTTTGAGAAAAATAAGTAGAAATAGTAGTGCATTTCGTTAATTTGAATTTTGTGATAATCATCAAAAAAACTACATTTTCTTAATTGCTTCCCAGATGCTATGAAAAAATATTAATATCACAAAGATGTTGATCGTTAAAAGAGAGTACTCATTGTAAACTATTGCAGAAAAACAAAAATCCTTACTTTTGAAAGTAAGGATGGTATTGAATAACTGAGAAATATTTTAGAAAAAATCAAGCTATCGGATCAAATTATAACTATTGCACTTAGTTTTTACTAATTTTTTTATTTATTTTACGTTGTTTTGTCTCTATAGAAACTATATAATTACCTTTGATAAGAGAGGAAATATCTACTTCTTGTTTATTTCCTTTTAATGATGAGCTCATTACTTTTCTTCCTGATTCATCAAAAATTTCATATGATCTTAAATTATCTTTAGAGGAAATTGTGAAATTATTTTGTACAGGATTGGGGTATATGCTTACCAAATCATCCTTTGTATTTGAATTAATTTCGTCAGTTCCTAAGAAGATGCTTGCGGAACAAACGGCCAATAAAGAACCGTTACCATTAGTACCCGGATCATTAATTGTTAATTGTTGATACCCATTAGGAGCATGAATTTTAAATACTCCACCACCTCCAGCTTGTACTGATGTAATGGTATTAGCATTAATTGATGCATAACAAGTATTCATTGGTGTAATAGATACGCTGCCGTTATTAGAAATAAAATTATAATTTTCACCTGGATCAAGACCTGCAATCAAAAATACTAAATCATTTACAGGTTTATCAAAATTTAAGGTTTCTGACCATGCTCCATTCTGTCCCACAAATAATGAGCCGGTATTAAAAGTAACATTTACAGTGCAGCTTGCCCAAAACATATCAAAATTTGTACTTTCAGTTCCTATAGAAGAGGATGTAACATTTATTCCATTAATATTTAAAGTACCATTAGGGGGAATATTTGCTGTTGAAGCACAAGTCTGAGATTTCAAACCAAGCCCAAAAGCTAAAACATAGATCATTGAGAAAATCTTTTTTTTCATTTCTTATCTTTTTTTAATTATTTTTTATTACACGATGATATTCATGATTACTATATTAAAATTAGATTCCAATTAGCGATCAAACCTGATATTTTGTATAATCAATTTATCAAAACGGATTGCAATAATATGGTGACTTTTGCGAAAAAAATGTAGGAATAGTTTCGTGTTTTATTAATTTTAATTTTATCATAATCATCAAAAAACTACATTTTCTTAACTACTTTCCAGATTTATGAAAAAATGGAAGTAAGAACGAATATTGTTTACAATAATATCCGTCAGATCAAGTTCATAAATTAAGTAAACATCGCCTTTATAGAAATAAAATAACCCTTAAAGGCAAGGGTTATCAATAATTTATATAAAAATACTAATTGTTTGTTTTGCGCTGGTTACTTTCTCTGATACAGAATATAATATAGTGTATAGTGATAGTTAACATCATTTATTAGTTCATCAGTAGATTTTCTCAAGTTTGTTAGACGGTTTCTAAAAGTATTCTAAATTGATATTTCTTTATTGGAAGTCTTTAGTTTTAGAATCTAAACTGTCACAATCCTGTAATATGCATAGATTTTAAGGACACTACATTTACTAGAAATAAAAAAAAGATTATTTTCGTCTGCTCATCATACATTTGAAAAACAAATTCTATTTAGAGTTTATAAACTAATATACTAGTAGGAAGAGCTCTGTCTACAATTGGGTATGTATTATTATTATTCATACTTTTTGCTCCTGTAGTATAATAAGCTAAATTAATCTTATCGCCAGGATATGCAACTATAATTGATTCTACTGATAGTGAATAAGGAGGATAGCCAGCAATAGGGAAGCTTATAAAATTATTAGTACCTCTATATACTACCATGCGATTATCAGATACCACTCGAGCACTTCCTCCTGCACTAGGTGTTACTGTTATAATCAGATCAAAAGAACCTGCGGTACCATCAAAACCAGGAGTTGCTGCAGGCGGATTTTGAAAAGACAAATTTCCACGTATGTAATATGCGCCAGCTTCATTGATAGTTATAGTACCGGTGGTAGGGTCATAAACATTATGTGGATCTGATGATTCATTTAATATTAGAGGTATTGTACCAGAATCCGCCCATCCGGCATTATTATTCCATGAAACACTACCACCACCAGTTGCTAACAGATAAGCTGTAGCATATGATGATGGACCATTTGCTGAAAATAGGGTATTATTCCAACTAGCTAAACCATTAGCATCACTGGTTAAAACTTTTCCAGTTCCTTGGGTTCCGTCTGCTATTTTAACATTTCCGGCTACATCCAGATTTGCTGCTGGTGATA
>NZ_FTMM01000030.1 GCF_900156075.1 Chryseobacterium sp. RU37D
ATAAGATTTGAAACGTTGGATATTACTTGGAAGAATCTGCATTTTTTAGCATTTTCTTTAAGATTAATCAAAAAATTAAAAGTTTAAACAACTTCAACATCAAATCAAGAATATGGTACAAAAAATGGTATCTTAAATATAAAAGGTAAGATATCAGGTCCACAAGCTTTTAGTATTTATTCAAGTTGTGATAATTACTATCAAAAAAACATATCACCGGAAGAATTGGAAATTTTTTTGAAAGATAATATTAGATAAAATCATGATTGACAACTCGTTAATTATCTCAAGCTCGACTAATGAGAAAGAATTATCATCGGACTTATTTCTGACTTTATGCATATCTATAAAAACAAGCCGGAAGAAGAATTCCTTAACACTTTCCAATATTGGTTTGAAACCAAAGATGAAAACAAAATAAAACAAAAAGCCGGAAGTATTTCCGTTCAGGAAGATTTGTCGTCTCTAATTAATATGTCTGCGGAAAACAGAGCGGCCGGATTGAATTTCACCCCAATTATTCTCATCAACGGGTACCAGTTTCCAGACAAATACGACCGTGAGGATATCTATTATTTTATTGATGAATTAATAAAGGACGAAGAGATTATAAATAAAAAAAGGAACTTTTAAAAAGTTCCCTGATTTGCTTCGATCGTAGCTTTCAGTTCAGCCCAGCCGCCACCGTTGTAGCCATCTTTTAAGCCCTGAGAATTCAGATATTCCAGTGCTTTTCCGCTTCTGTTTCCGCTTCGACAGAAAATTACCACCGGCTTTTCTATAGACAAAATCTCGTCCTGTCTGTCCTCTACCTCACCCAGAGGGATATTTTTAGCACCTTCTATATTGCCGTCCATTTCCAATTCCATTGGCTCACGAACGTCGATTAATTCATAGTTTCCTGATTTTAAAACTTCTGATAAAGACATAGTTAGATTAATATTTATGGTTAAAAATTAGATCAAAGCCATCAAAAATAGCCATACAGCAATTCAATGACTCAAAGTACAAACAAATTTATAAAATAATCTTAGTTTTGCAAGGTAAAGTCATGAATTCATCTGCTGAAAAATATTCTCAATTAATTAAATCCAAGGCAAAACGTTTTGGATTTCAAAGCTGTGGTATTTCAAAAGCTGATTTTCTGGAAGAAGATGCCCAGCCATTAGAAATTTGGCTAAAGAATAATTTTCATGGAGAAATGAAATACATGGAAAATTATTTTGATAAAAGACTTAATCCGAGATTATTGGTTGAAGGCTCAAAATCCGTCATTTCACTTTCCTATAATTATTTTCCGAAAGAGAAAATTTCTACAATTGAGAATTTTAAGATTTCAAAATATGCCTATGCAGAAGATTATCATGACATTATTAAAGATATTCTCCGCGAAATGGTTGCTGAATTACAGGAAGAAATCGGGGAATTTGGGTTTCGGGTTTTTGTCGATTCGGCGCCGATTTTGGAGAGAAGCTGGGCCCGGAAATCAGGAATCGGATGGGTGGGGAAAAATGCCAACCTGATTACGAAGCAAAGTGGCTCGTTTTACTTTTTGGCGGAAATTATTTGTGATTTAGAGCTGATTGCGGATCATGAAACGACGGATCATTGCGGAACCTGCAGAAAATGCATCGATGCCTGCCCGACGGAAGCTATTGTTTCAGAAAAAATTGTCGACGGAAGCAAATGCATTTCCTACGCAACCATTGAATTGAAAAATGAAATTCCGAATTACTTTAAAGATAAAATGGATGACTGGATGTTCGGATGTGATGTCTGTCAGGACGTTTGTCCATGGAACAGGTTTTCATTACCCCACCATCAAAGCAAATTTAATCCAAATGAAGCATTAAAAAACTTTAAAAAAAGAGAATGGAAGGAACTGACCCAGGATTTGTTCTCAGAAATTTTCAAAAATTCACCTGTTAAACGAACTAAATTCGCAGGATTAAAAAGGAATATTGAATTTTTACAGAAATCTTCAGATAAAAAATAGGTTGCTTTTGGTTGATAAACCCTTATCTGGAAATTTTGAAATTCCAGAATAAAAAGGGTGACTGACCAATCCTTAAATTTTTTTGATTTTAAGGAGGTAAAGATTTTTACAAATAAGACTAAAAAGCCCTTATTCTAAGTTCTAAAAAGAAAAAAAATAACTCTCAGGAGATTAGATCTCACCAAAAATCAACGTCTTTTTTGTATTCTTTTTGGAGCTACTTTTACTCTTATTTTAAATCTTTTGTTTGATTTCGTGTTTTTGTGCATATTTGTGAATGTTTTGTATTTAAATTTAGTGAAAATTTCGATTAAAACAAATACTTTTACGGAAAATTATAAATTAAATTTTTATTAACTATATTAAAACACGGATGTGAAAAAAATGGTGTTTATCATTCTGAAGACTTTAGGAATTATTATTGGGATCGTTGTTCTGTACGTAGCATTAGCTTACTTATTGCCTTTTATAGAAGTTTCTGCGAAGGAGGATGGTCAAAAAAAGGAAATTCCCGTTTATATCTATACCAATGGGGTTCATACCGACATTGTAATGCCAGTAAAAAACGACCTCCAGGACTGGAGCACAAAAATTCCTTTTAATAATATAAGATCAAAACAGACTGATTATAATTTTGTAGGAATTGGCTGGGGTGATAAAGGATTTTATCTGGATACGCCTACCTGGTCAGATCTCAAGTTTTCAACGGCCTTCAAAGCGGCTTTCTGGCTTAGCGAATCTGCAATGCATTGTACTTATTATAAGACAATGAAAGAAGATAATAATTGTAAAATGATCATGATTAGCAGAAATCAGTATAAAAATCTGGTGGATTTTGTAGATAAAAAGTTTGATAAAGACAGCGGCGGAAATTATATTTTAGTCCCTACGGATGCAGTCTATGGCAACAATGATGCCTTTTATGATGCAAAAGGTAAATACAGCTTTCTTAATACCTGCAATACTTGGTCTAATGATGCATTGAAAGAAGCCGGACAAAAAGCGGCATTCTGGACCCCGACTGATTACGGTATTTTTCTTCATTATAAATAGGCAATGAGATTATTTTATTTAGTTTTTATTTTATTTTTTTTGATTTCCTGTAAAAATGAATTAAAAAGGGAAGTTTTTGATAATAAAAATGGTATGACAAGCATTATTAAAAAGAAGCCTGAGGTGGATTTCAATAAAGTAAAATTAAAATCTGAAGAAGCTTTTCAATTCTGCAAATCAAAGGGTTTTAATACAGATTTTTGTATTTTGATCGATATGAGTCTGCATTCTGGGATTAAGCGTTTTTTCATTTGGGATTTTAAAACAAAATCGATTTCAAAACGATACCTGGTTGGGCATGGCTGCGGCTCAAATCCTTGGAGCAAGGATTATTCAAAAGACAGCCCCAAATTCAGTAATGAAGATGGAAGCCATCTTTCTGCTTTAGGAAAATACAAATTGCAGGGTAGAGAGTATAGTGATTGGGGAATTCATGTGAAGTATCTGATGCATGGCTTGGAAAGTACCAATAATAATGCTTTAAAAAGATTCATCGTTTTTCATTCGTGGGATATGATGAATGATGAAGAAATTTTTCCTAACGGCTCACCCGAAGGATGGGGCTGCCCAACGGTTTCGGATAATGCCATGAAAGAAATTGATCCGATGCTGCAAAATTCTACAAATCCTGTTTTAATGTGGATTTATAATTGATAATAAATTTTTCCGCACATTGCAAATAACTTGCTTTGTGCGTAAGATATGAATATATTTTTGATAATCAATTAATTATATTGTATTATTCTTAAATTGTTTTATCTTACCTTTGTCAGGTATTTATAAAACAGGCTTCTGCCTTCGCTATTCTGCAATAATTTAAATCATATTTTTATCATTCAGTTTTGCTTTTTCAGTGCCCGATTGTCAGCTGATTTCTTTAAAACAGGTTTTAAATTTTATAAGCTTCAAATTTTAATAGAAAAAAGTTTTACGTGAGTTAAGTATATAGAATTAATAATTCTTACCACAATAATAATCCTTAGAGGAGCAATTACCGGAAAACAAAGGGATTGCAAAATTTATGATAAGTTTCAAAAATTTACGGTTAATTAATCCTATTATCCGGGCAGTTACGGAAGCAGGATATTCAAAGCCAACCGATATACAGAATGCTGTAATACCAAGTATTTTAGAAGGAAAAGATTTGCTCGCATCTGCCCCTAAAGGGAGTGGGAAAAAGTCTGCATTTGCAGTGCCTATATTACAATTGTTGAAAAGAAATCCTACCGAGCATACAAAGATTAGGGTTTTGGTACTTGCACCTACAGATCAATCGGCTTTAGAAATTCAGGATAAAATTAACTTGTCTAGCAAGTATCTCACTCTCTTGCATCTATGTATTAATGGAGAATTGGCAGAAAACCAGCTCGCAGCCTTTAGAAAAAGAGTGGATGTTCTGATAGCAACTCCAGAAGGATTATTGGAAATTGTTGAAAAAAGACCGATCAATTTTTCTCAAGTAGAAATTCTGGTTTTATATGATGCGGATAAAATGCTTGAGAAAATGGTAAACAATATAATAAAAAATATTAGGGGACTGATTCCTAAAAATATACAGACTTTGATCTTTTGTACAAAAACCTCAGATTATGTAAGGAAATATGTTTCATCATTACTTAGAAACCCTGTAGAGATTTCGATAGAAGCAGGAGGAGTGACAATAGAAAGTATTTCGCAGTGCGTGTATTTTGTTGAAAAAAGAGATAAATCAGGATTATTGATTGATTTGCTCAAAAACAGTAAAATAAGAGGATTTTTGGTTTTCACCCACAGCAAATATATTGCTGATGAGCTGGTGCAACAGCTTGAAAAAGCCGGGATCAATACAGGGGCTATTCATGGAAATAGAAGTCAAATTGCTAAAAATGATGTGTTGGATGATTTCAAAACCGGGAAGATACAAATTTTGATCACCACAGATATTGCCGCAAAAGGAATTGATTTAGGAAAACTATTACATATAGTCAATTATGATCTACCGACAATTCCTCAGACTTATGTTCAAAGAATCGATAGAGTCAGAAAATCAGGAAGTGAGGGCTCTTTAATTTCATTCTGTACTGCAGATGAACACATGGATCTGAAAAACATCCAAGGCCTGATAGGTTTTACCATGCCTGTAGGTACATTTTAAAAATAAGGCTGTAAAGTTTACAGATTATCAAATAATTTTAATAATAATTACAATGCAACAAGGCACAGTAAAATTTTTCAATGAAGCAAAAGGCTTCGGATTTATTTCTCCTGAAGACGGGGGTAAGGATATATTTGTACATTCTTCGGGATTGGTTTCAAGATCAATTCGTGAAAATGACAAAGTAAGTTTTGATATTCAAAAGAGCGAAAAAGGTTTAAATGCAATTAATGTAAAATTAGCGTAGCTTAAAAACCGCTTAAACGACGCGCATAAAATTATTTGTATTAACAACACTATTATTACACTCATATATTATACTTGAATATTTTAATATTTTGTTGACAAATATTGATATAACTTACATCGCTTTTTATGTTCATGACCTCTTGCTTCTGTGAGAGGTTTTGATAATTTGTGTAAGATTTTTTTGAGTAGCATTTAAGTAAATTATTGAATTCTTTGCAATATTAATATTACAATACAATGATTATTATCAACAATTTTGATGAATACAAATCACTGGAGGGTAGCATGGTTGGAGCTTCTTCATGGCACATCATTGATCAGGATCAGATCAACAGGTTTGCGGATGCAACTTTAGACCATCAATGGATCCATACAGATGAGCAGAGAGCAGCCAAGGAAAGTCCATATTATTCTACGATAGCTCATGGATATTTAACACTATCCTTAATTCCCTATCTCTGGAAACAGATTGCAGAGGTGAGAAACATTAATATGGAAATTAATTACGGTATAGAAAGTTTTAAATTTGGTCTACCTGTGAAAGTTAACAGTGAGGTTCAGCTGCAGGCGACTATCAGATCGGTTAACAATCTTAAAGGAACCGTAAAAGCTGTTGTCGGGGCCCAACTTTTTATAAAAGGCGAGTTAAAGCCGGCATATACTGGAGATGTAGTATTTCTTTATCATTTTTCTTAATAAAAACAAAAGAAAGTAGACCTGAATGTTCAATAGTAGTAATATTTTCAACAGGAAATGGTCTGCAAAAAATGCTGAAAGTTTTTAACACTTCTATATAGCAAATTGTTATACGATTTTGAGGTTGTTTCGTTCACTGTGAAATAAAGGTTTTTTCGTGCTCTAATTGCAATAATTGCCTCGCGGATTGGTACTGCTTTCACATAGAAATGGTTTATTTATTACAAATGTTTCGAGGTTGGATTATCTGTGACCCCCGATGGAGTATTTATTGTTCGTTGCAGAAAGGCATTGTAACTTGTGCAGTTGAGCTATTATCAAGAGCTACATTCTTAACACTGGCATTTCCATTAAAACTGTAATCCATCATAGCATCGAAAGCTTTATGAGAACTTGGCACTGCGTAATGTGTCTATTATTGTATTCATTATAAAATAAATAAAATCTTTTTCAGTGTTAGAAATATTGATATTCTTAAAGATATTGATTCTTGAGCTATCGAAAATGCATTACTTCACTACTCTCTTAAAGTTACCACCCAAATTTTAAACTATAAACTGTTATTCTTCATACTATTAAAGATATAATAGTGTAAGAAATCATGCCCTAATATTAGGTAGCAATTCTGTAGTATTTGTAAGTGAATAATATCAAAGTAGTTTTACAATTTTTGTTTAATAACTGAAATATATTTGGCGTGAGCCAATGGTAGTGAGATTATATTTTAAATTAGATTCAGTGTCATAATGATTATTGCAATCAAGCAGCAATAAGTTATGAGTTAAATATTTACATTAATCATTTAAATTAAATATATGTTTAAAAAATTGTCTTTTTCATTAGCGCTATCTATTACAGCGATCATGGCGAAAAGCCAAATTACAGATCCTTCACCGTATTGTACCGCAGAATTCGGGGCAGCCTATAATAATATGTTTAAGGATATTACCATTGGCGGAGTAACGTTATCCTTCGGAAGCATGGGCGCATATGGAACTAATAGTCCGTCTTATAAATATTATAATACCGTGGTATTGGGAAATCTTACAAAGTCAGGGAATAATACCATTACAATCAATCCATATTCGTTGAATGATGTGGAACCTATATATTTTGCCCTGTGGATTGATTACGATCACAGTAATACTTTTGAGGACTCAGAAATTGTGATGCAGAACAGCAATACGATCAATGCGGGCCTACCCGTTTTCGGTCAAACTGCTTCTCCTATAACAAAAAACTTTACGATCCCCGCTGCAGCGCTTACAGGGAATACAAGAGCAAGACTTATAAGACGTCAGGGTAATGGAGACTACACTTCTACTTATGTCATGGGCGCTTGTAGTACCTCTGTAATAATTATGCCTCCTCCACTCCCCCCACTCCCTGACGGTACGATGGGAAATGCATATGATTTTAATGTGAATATTGCAGAATCTCTATCCACAGAAGAGATTGCTGTAAAAAATACTTTTAGGGTTTCTCCTAATCCAGCTCATGATTTCATTAAAATTGAGGCTCTGCAGCAGGTAACCCGTGCTGAAATTTTCAGTATGGAAGGAAGGTTGGTAAAAGAATATCACTCTGCAGATCATATGAATGTTTCTTCTTTGCAAAGTGGAGGCTATATTTTAAAAATCTTTTTTAAAGACGGGTCATTTGCTTCACAAAAGATCCTCATCGAAAAATAAAGCAATAGCAATCGATGAAGGTTTTTTCATTATCAAGATCTTTTTTCTTTGGAAAAGGTAAAATACTATAATTATGATAGACTGAAAACTTGATGCTATTATAATAAATTCTTATATACTTATTATGCATAGTATTAATAGCCAGGTGCCGAATGATTAGGAAGAAGGAAGAAATAAAGTAATTTCTGTAAAATCCCTATCAATTTGTTAGGGATTTTTCTTTTCATAACGAAAGTTTTAAAATTTACAAAATATTTTTGTTGTTTAGTTACTGTACATAATAAAATAGATTCACGAAGTTTTTAAATGTGAATTGGTTTAAAAGAATCACGAGAATAGAAAATAATACTGTGATAAATGATCAATTTTCTAAGAAGACTATTTGTATGACCTTTACGATAGATTTAATCAAAACAGCTGTGTTATTAAATTGAATTCTGGACTTATTTACATAGAAGATTCAAAAGGAAAGATTTTTGAAAATGACCCATTGGCCAAAGTACTAAATAATTTCAGATCGGGAAGAATTTTTATTCATAATAGCAAAATGATGTATGAGAAGAACACTTGAGTGTGTAAAATAAAAAAGTCTTAGACATATTTTTTTACCATAAAAAGTTTGGCTCTTTAATGTGTAATCGTAATATCCAATAGAAATCTTATGCCTTTTAACGTTTTTTGTGGTTATAAAAATTTACGAAATGCCTTCTGGATTTTCAAAACAAATACAAAAAAAGACTGCGCGAGGCAGTCCATTGTTTTATTTATACTTACTTTTGAATTTATAATTAACCCCAATACCTATTGAAGAAATATTTAATCCATTGTCTGCAACACCTTTGTAGAATGCAAGGAATTCCCATTTGGGTAATTGATAACCTGCTTTAGGATTGTAATAAAAACCACCATCTGTTCTACTACTAGTAGAGATAGCATAACCTAAATCAAGACCAGCAAACCAATTTTTGCTAAAGTTATATTTTGCTGTTGCAGCAATAGGTATATACCCAATATCTTCATAGTAACTTGTGTATTCAATGTGTTCATTGTAGCTCGTTCCTGGGATAGAGCCCAATTGATTCACATCAATGGTATAAATTTGCCCAAACTTACCTATAAAAAGATCGAATCCAGTTGCTATCCCTAAATCAAGGTTTTTGGTAACATTCCATAGATAAGAAACATCTAGACCAATATTATCATCTGAAACATCCGAAGCATCTCCAACGGGAATTCCTAAATGAATACCTGCTTTTAAACCAGCCCTAGAATTCGATAATTTCTTTTGCCCGAAAGACCACCCAAAAACAGCCATAGCTGCAATTAAAATAATTTTTTTCATTATTAGTAATAATTTTATATTTTTCAGCGAAAATAAATAATTTTTTTCGTTAAAAATTACATTTAACCAAATTTTAATAGTTTTAACACATATTTATTTTATGAAATTTGACTAATAACGGAGTGATTTTTTATCAAAATACATTCTTATAATTTTTATGTTATTACCTCATGCAAATTTTATTTAGCATAATAAAAATATCAACTTCTACATCTAAATAATTTCGTGCTTTTTTCTCCATATAATTATCAAAAAATTCCAGAGATAACATAGAAAAATATATTTCCGATCTGTATTCCTTTAATTTTTTAATTGTTATTTATGACTTTTTGTACGTGGATTTTTCAATCTGATATGAGTAAAATGATAGAAGTCAAATTCTGGAATATTATTAATACCTTCAATAAACGGTTCGGATGTTAAGACTTTTTCAAGTAGAGAAAAATCTCTTTTGATTAAAGTGATTTTTGCCTCGATTGTATCTAATATGATAAACTTGTTTAAACTTTTTAGGAGCAATTTCCCGCTTTCATTATATCTTTTGTTTCGCTTCTATTTTAATATCCAGGTTTATTGTTTTCTTTAAGTTGCGTTCATTATAATATTAAATGTAGAGCAATATTATGATTGATGAAAAAGCATTGACGAAAGAAGAACACAAGAGGAGCTTTTTTAAGTTCTTCAAATATTTTCTACATGTTATTGAACCAGGACATGCTCAATTCATCTATAATTGGCATATAAAATACATCTGTGATAAGCTTCAGCAGAAAGTTTTTTCTCTTTTAAAATTACAGGCCTTTGAAGAGCTTTTATACTCGAATATTCCTGATTTGAAAAGAATAAAAAAATTCTTAGATGAAGAAACGATTTATGAAGTTCTTTCACAAAAAGAAAACACTCCGTTTAATGAGCTTTTGGAAGCTGACGGGATTATTAAAAGCACTTACGAAAAGCTCCTATATGATTGCCGACACGTTAACCTAAATATATCCCCCGGTACTACAAAATCTACAATAATTTCAAGAATGTTCACGGCTTGGGCTATTGGTGTTGTAGATCCAACGCTTTTCATTTTGGTTGCTACCAGAGCATCAAAGAATGCTGAAGCTTTTGCAGACAAGACCAATGATATACTACGTTCAGAATCTTTCATTGAAATATACGGAAATATTTTAGCAAAAGACAGTACCAGAACTGTTATAAAAACAAATAAAGGAGGCCAAAGACATACTTATACAACCCTGTCAAAGGAAAACACGGGAAAGCACTTTAATATTATCATATTCGACGATATACAGGCATTCACTGATTTGGTAAATTTGGGGGAATTGAAAGCTACAAATTCCGGTATTGACGCTTATTTAACAAGGGTAAAATCCAAAACATCTTACATCCTTATCAATTGTATGCAGCGGCTCGGAATGGCAGATGCTACGGATTATCTTTTCCACGGTAAATATTACGAAGAGCCGAAATTCTCTCCAAACCAATACGAAGACATTATCCTACCTGCAATGCTTACTGATGATGTACGCCCAAAGGAACTTGCAGAATTCTACATTAACGGCCTTTTCGACCCCATCAGGATGAATAGCGCCGTTCTGGTAAATGAAAAACGGAAAGCCGGAAATAAATTTGATCCGCAATTTTTACAGAAGGCCATTGCTTCACAAGATGAGATAATGTACTATGATGGCGTTACAATGACATCAGAAACCAATGATAACTACGAAGCGACATTCTCATTTACCGATCTTAAAGATACCGGAGAAGATTCTTACGGATCTTTATTTTTAGGAGTTAAACAAGGTAAAGCTTATGTAATTGACGTTATTTTTAACAAAAATAGCCTACATGCTAATGAAGGTAATTTGATTCAAAAAACAAAGGATTACAAAACTTCTAATAATTATGTAGAAAGTAATAACAACCAATCATATATTGATAATGATTTGACTTACAAGATTTATAATCTCAAACCCCGGTACCAATCGAAAAACAAATTAGAAAGAATAAAATCAGTAAGGCATATCTTTAAGTTTTTACATTGGTTTGAAAATCACCCTAACCCTGAATATCAGGATGCAATAGCGCATATTAAGCAATTTCCTTTCAATCCACACAAAAACTACGATGATGGTATAGAGGACGTGACAACCTATGCGTTAGATTTTTTACAGGCTCAATATCCTTTCATCGTAACGGATGTGAGTTTTAATGTTCAATATAAAAGTTAAAAGAAATGAAGAAGGAAAAAATAAAAGATGGGGCACCCACAAAATATAAAGAAGAGTATAATGATCAGGTACGTAAACTTTGTTTACTCGGTTCTACGGATAAGGACATTGCAAGTTTTTTTGGAGTAACCGAAACAACTATTAATAATTGGAAGTTAGAATACCCTAACTTTTTTGAGTCCATAAAAGAAGGCAAGGAATATGCAGATGCTAATGTAGCCGATAGACTTTACCAACGTGCATTAGGTTTTGAGCATGATTCGGAAGAAATAAAAATTGTAGAGGGGAATATTAAAAGAATACCAGTTAGAAAAGTTTATCCGCCAGATCCGACAAGTGCTATATTTTGGCTAAAAAACAGAAAAGCAGTAGCATGGAGAGATAAACAAGAAAATGAACAACCGGAAAAACCTATTGCAATAGATTATTCCAAACTAACAGATGAACAGCTACAGACATTGAGAGAATTACTAGAAATAGCGAAGAAAAATGAATAAATATTATCATAAGTTTACAAATTTACAGAATAAAATGAATTCAGTTTTTGCACTAAAGAAGATTATTTTTGAAGATTTAAGTGCATTTACATATGAAGAACTTAAAGAATTTCATAATGGTCTGATTAAGAAGCTAAAAAGTTTAAAAGGAGACAAAAAGGTAGATGAATTCATGAAAGATCTTATTAAAAACCATGAATTTGAAAAGCGAGAAGACGGCTTGTATTTATCAATTTTCAAGATCAAGGAAACTGGATTATTAATTTATCCTGAAGTATGTGATCAATTAAAAAGCGGCATGGGTAAGCCGTTGACTATGGTAAAGATGTATTTGAAATATAAAAATAGTTGTAGGAATAAAAATTAAATTATATTTGCTTTAAATAACAAAAAAACTTTCATAATTGGCTTGGTCAATAAATATATATTTCTAGTAAATGAAAATAGAAAGTTTTAGCCAATATTTACTGTTTACTAATAGATAAATTTTACAACAATGAATACAATTTTAGTTACAATAATATACCGAATGTTTTTACTTGTCTGCTTTAGTTTATTGGGAATAATACATGCACAAGATTTGAAAATAGAAAAACTGACTCGTAATTTTTATATTTATACTTCCTATGGAACTTATCAGGGAAAATCCTATCCTGCTAATGGAATGTTTGTATTAAGTAGAGAAGGTGCAATTTTAATAGATACTCCTTGGAATCCTAAAGACTATCAAACACTTGTCGATACCATTAGAGTAAGGTTTAAGAAAGAAATTAAATTGGTTGTTGGTACGCATTGGCATGATGACAGAGCTGGAGGTTTTTCCTTTTTTATACAAAAAGACATTCCTACTTATGCCACATCATTAACCAATAAATTTCTTAAGGAGAATAATATGGTAGTTGCTGAGAATGTATTACAAATTAACAAAATACAAAATTTAGGCAACATTCGTTTCAAGATTATCTATCCTGGTGTAGGTCATACAAAAGATAATATTTTAATTTGGTTTCCCGATCAAAAAGTACTTTATGGCGGCTGTTTTGTGAGAAGTGTTATGGCGGAATCAATAGGAAACTACAAAGATGGTGATCCAGAACTATGGCTAAAAAATATGCAATGGACAAGAAAGACTTTTAAAAAAGCTGTATACGTAATTCCTGGTCATGATGAATGGAAAGGAAGTAATCAGCTTAAAAGAACAGAAGATTTATTAATAGAATTTACTAGTAAAAAATAAATTTATAAACAGAAAGTTTTGACTAATTCAACTAATTCATGTAATTACTTTGAAACTGCTAATAGACAAACATTCTGTTTTATTAAATTCAAACATATAAATAAATAGATACAGATTTTGTTAACTATTTTTAATGAAAATTGAGCATTGATCACAGAATTTCTTTAGTTCTCTTATACATTCTGCCTGCTTGTAAATAAGATCAATGTGTTTTTTTAAAAGCTTTTTATATTGAACGTTATCGTAAATATTCCATATTATTAATAAGACTACAATGACTAATAATAAAATGTTTAATATCACGGTTTCTTTTTTTCAAATATATGAAAGATAAAGAACATGATGAAATGTTCTTTATTTTTTGTTTTACGCAGATTTCTCATTTCCTTTAATCAGACCATGAATAAAAAGTCTGCCAGATTCCGTCCATACCATGTACGTTTTCGTTTGAGTTGTTCCATCTGTTCCGGTGTAGTGATGTGTTTTACTCTTTGTGTAGCCTTTATCTCTATATTTCGCATAAAGAAACCATGTATCATTTTGCTTGTATTGCACGCACATTTCCTTTAGCTTTTTGTTTAAAGCAATGGAAGTCATGCCAAGCTCTAAAGATATTTGATTTGTTGAATAAGTACTTGCACTCTGCAAAACATTATCAAAATATTGAACCTTCGGAGCCTGCTTTTTTAGCTCATTGGATTGTAATTCTATCTGCTCCGCCTGCTGATAAGCTAACTTTAACGCTTCTGCGTATGATCCCGGAACATGATATTGTGACGGTTGCGGTAAGGATTTTAGCTCTTTCTCGCATTCGATGAAGTACTGGCGCGCTTGCTTGCCTTTTTCGGAACGTTGGATCATGGAAATTTCTTTAGCGCAGTCCATGGATAAGGCATAGTCTTCCAAAACTTCCCTTTTTAGGGTCTGGTCATTTTTGACCAAAGCTTGATAATCAATGTTTTCCGTAAATCCATACTCAAACATTCTATTGGCCCATTTATCAAATCTTGTTTTTATCTCTAAAAACACGTGTAGTTCCCGAGC
Organism: Chryseobacterium sp. RU37D; assembly: GCF_900156075.1. Classification (GTDB taxonomy): domain Bacteria; phylum Bacteroidota; class Bacteroidia; order Flavobacteriales; family Weeksellaceae; genus Chryseobacterium. The sequence goes on from NZ_FTMM01000030.1 coordinate 14,180, forward strand.
GGAAACGGCCTTACTGCCGTTATGTTCTGTAATTTTGATTAATTCGTTCATTTTATTATGTTCTTTCTCGTAATCGATTAAATATTGGTTAACTTGTTCGCCTTTTTCAGTCATTGTACTTATAGAAAGTCTTTTTGCAAAATCTATTGAAAGGGCAATCTCAACTATTTCACTGCCCTTTTCCTCATAGATGAATAGCTCATAATCTTTATGCTCAATTGCAGACTGATTATTAATAATATTTTTAGTATACCATCGTTTCCAGTGGTTCAAGCTAAATCCCAAAAACTCGTATAATTCTATTGCCGATACTACTTTTTGACCCTGATATGGTCTAAGTCTAATTATTGCATTCATTTTATGATGCTTTTTTGGTTGTATAAAATTCTTTGATTGCTTTTAACCATTCAAAGTATATGGATAAAGCTAACTCTTCTGCATTACCCAATTCCGGTACAATTTGTTGTCAGAAAGATATTAGATAAGATGTACATTAAATATTTCAAAAATAAGAATGATAGATCAACCAACAAAAGATAGAATAAGCAAGCTTCATCCTAGTGTAAGGGCTGAGATTACTCAGATCATAAAAGAGTGTGATACAGCTCTTACGGGACGGGCTAAAGTCAGAATTACACAGGGAATGCGAACGTTCCAAGAACAGGATCAGCTTTATGCCATCGGCCGAACAAAGCCGGGTAAAAAAGTAACCAATGCCAAAGCCGGACAAAGCATTCATAATTACGGATTAGCCGTTGATATTTGCCTTATTATTGATGGAAAAATAGCTAGTTGGGACACTGCAAAGGATTGGGATAATGACCAGGTAGCCGACTGGTACGAATGTGTAAAGATATTTGCCAAATATGGCTGGGACTGGGGCGGTAACTGGAAGACCTTCAAAGACCTTCCACACTTTGAAAAGAAAGGCTACAAATGGCGTAATCTTATCCAAATGAAGCGAGATGAATCCGGTTATGTGATTTTGAAATAATCCGCCAGAGAAAAGCAGAATCGGATTTGTTCTTTGCTAATTATGGCGAATTCGCCATAATTAGAATTTATATAAAATCTGTATTTTTGATGCTATAATATCTCTTTCATGGTAATATGAATGGATATGAAATAACAAGACAAAAAAGCCTTGCAGATTAAAAATGGTTTGCATAAATTATGTAAAGAATTATTAGCAATAGAAATTTAGTATTAATTCAACACTGTTAATTACCTGTTTCAATTTAGCCCTTATAATTCAGAGCTATTTTATCTAAATACGAATATCAATATTTTTATTTTTTTCAACTTGTTGTTCCTCATAATCAACAGCGTAATTCAATGTTGTTCTTTCGTTTGTATGTCCGGCAAGTTCTTTCGCTTTTGAAATTCCAAATTTATTTGTTACCATATTAAGATAAGTATGTTTTAAAGCGTATCCGGTTATATTTAATCCTGCTTTTTTTAAGTATTTTGAAGCAGCATCATAAAAACTGTTTACTTTGATTTGGTCATCATTTGGCATTTGATTATAGCTAAATAAATATTGATTTGGTTTTGCTACATCATAAATTCTTTTCCAATAATTCCATGCATTGATATTGATCGGTCGCATTGCCCGTGTATGAATTCCCCCCTTTTTTTAAATTAATCCAAAAGATGCTTTTATCAAGTTCAACATCTTCCTTTTTAATCTGTGTCATTTCTTCAAATCTGCATCCAGAATAAAAGAAAATATATAAGAAAACATAAACATTGTAATTTAATTCTTTTATAGAATGAAACTTTTTCCAATCTTCTTCAGTTCTTATTATTTGTTTTTTAGCAGATGTATGTTTAAGGACAGAAATTCCTCTTACAAAATTTATTTGAAAAATATCAAGTTCGGTAAAAAAGGAAAAACAAGTTGAAATGTGTGACCTTGTTTTATTTACCCTATAATTACTATAACCGTCATTTGTCATCCTCAACAGCATTTGTTTAATGTCTCCCTTAGTAATTTCTTTGATAGGTTTAATATGTAATCGAAGCATTTTAGCATATTTGGAAATATGTTTCATACTATTATTCAAGTCTGTTTTGTGAGATTCTACACCTGGATTATTGTTGATAGCGGTTTGCATAGCGGCCAAAAACAATGTTTTACCATTGATGACTGGTATTTCATGTAAAGATTCATATTCTTTGGTTTTGGGGTTAAATCCATTATCCAATATATATGTTTCTTCTTCTATAAGTCGTTTAGTTTCTTCAACACGTTCTGCATGATTTTTAATATGATTCATTCCTTTGAATGAACAATGATATTCAATGCCTTTTATGTCAGTAAATACATAACGAACAATCCAGTCTTTTGAGATTGATTTTTTAGAAGTCTCCCAATTCACGGGATAAACTTTCAGTTCAGAATAAGATTTCATTTTTGCACGATTTGAAATCTAACGAGAATAAAGAAATAATTTAAAAACTCTGCAAACCTTTTGTGGAAGGCGGTTTGCAGAGAAGATTGTACCCAGGACCGGGATCGAACCGGTACTCCTAAGAACTGGTGTTTGAGACCAGCGCGTCTACCAATTCCGCCACCTGGGCTGGTGTTTTTTTGTACTTTAAATTGGTGTGCAAATATAGAAATTTTTATTAAAATTCAAAAGTTTTTCAAACAAAATTTTTAAAAATTTATTTCCAAACCATCGTAGGCAAGGTGCATCCCGGAAGGAAGTTGTTTATCTTCAATATCATGCATCCCAAGGTGATGGCTGATGTGAGTTAAAAACATTTTTTGAGGTTTAAGCTCTTCAAACAATTTAATAACATCAGAAAGAATAAAATGAGCAGGGTGAGGGTCAAATTTTCTGATACAGCTTAAAATAAGAATATCAAGATTTTGCAGTTTTTCCTTTTCTTTTTCAGAAATAAAATTTGCATCAGTGATATAAGCAAGATTTTTAAACTTATATCCAAAAACAGAAATTTTATAATGAATTACTTCGATCGGAGTAATTTCAGTATCCAAAACTGTGAATGTGTTATTTTCAATTTCGTGCAGTTCAAAAGCTGGTGCGCCCGGATATTTTACGTCTGTAAAAGCGTAGGGGAAACGGTTTTTTATTTCATTTCCCACTCTCTCATAGCAATAAAGCGGTATGTCTTTTCCATTTCTGAATATCAGCGGACGCATATCATCGAGGCCTATTACATGGTCATTATGCTCGTGGGTAATGAGGGCTATATCTATGTGATTTTCTTTATTTGTAAGCATTTGCTGCCTAAAATCGGGTCCACAATCAATAAGGATTTTTCTATTTTCATCCGTAGTAACCATTACAGAAGATCGAAGGCGACTGTCTTTGGGGTTTTCAGAAGTACACACTTCACAAGTGCATCCAATGACAGGTACGCCTTGGGAAGTTCCCGTTCCTAAAAATTTCAACTTCATTTTCTTTTGAGGTTGGTTTAATTTTGGTAAATTTACGAAAAATTTAATGTTCTAATGTATCAGAAACTAACTCCTAAACAAAAAGCATTAACAATTAATCTAGATCCTACTATTTATGGTACTTTCGCGGAAATTGGAGCAGGGCAGGAGACTGTTCGACATTTTTTTAGAGCAGGAGGAGCTTCCGGTACAATTGCTAAGGCGATGTCTGCTTACGACAAAGATTTTAGTGATGCTATCTACGGAAAAGAAGTAAAAAACAGATACGTTACCCAAAACAGGCTTTGCAAAATGCTTCGTTACGAAGTTGCCCTGATTGAAGAACGGATTTCCAGGGAAAATAACCCAAACAGAAAATTTTTTTCTTATGCCAATACCGTTACCACGATCAATTTTGATAAAACGGTAAAAGGCCATGGCTGGGTAGGAATACGCTTTCAGGTGAAGGAAAATGAAGATTATAATGAAATTGTAATTCATGTAAAATTCAAGGAAAATGATGCTACTTTGCAACAAGAAACCTTAGGAAATCTTGGGGTAAATCTTATTTTCGGAGCGTTTCATTATTGCGATAATCCGCGAAATTTGATTGAATCTTTATACGATGATGTAGCCAAAGACAATCTTGAAATTGATATGATTGATTTTAGCGGACCAGCTTTCGCATATGTTGATAACAGATTGATGTCATTACAGTTAGTGAAAAACGGAATGACGGATGCTGTGATTTTCAACTCGGAAGGGAATAATATGCTTCCTGCCGATATCTTATATAAGAAAAATATTTTTGCGGTAAGAGGAAGTTTCAGGCCTGTAACTAAGGTAAACATTGATATGCTGAAAAACGGCTTGGATATGTTCCTGAAAGATGCTATATGTAGTCATGAAGATACTGAGGTACTTATCGAAATTACCATCTCAAACCTTCGTGCAGACGGTGATATTGATGAAAGAGACTTTCTGGACAGGGTTGATATTTTAGGTAAATTAGGATATACTGTTATCGTTTCAAATTACTCAGAATATTATCGTCTGATAGATTATTTTGCATCTTACACCAGTGGAAATATCGGTGTTGCAATGGGAGTAAATAACCTGTTGATGGTATTTGACGAGAAATATTATAAAAATTTATCGGGAGGTATTCTAGAAGCTTTCGGTAAATTCTTCAGAAACGGGATGAGAGTTTACCTGTATCCATATAAAGATCCTGAAACTCATGAATTACTGAATTCATCAACATTAAAAGTTGAGGAAAATCTGAAAGAGCTGTATAAGTATTTCAAACATAACGAGCGTATCGTAGATATTACCAATTACAATCCAGATTTTCTGGAAATTTATTCAAGAGATATTTTGAAAAAAATTACCTGCAATATCAAAGGTTGGGAAAATCAGGTTCCGGAGGGCGTTGCAGAAATGATTAAAGAACGTGGGATGTTTGGCTATAAAGAAGAATTTTCCCTAAAACAATTCTCTTAAAAGAAATATTATAATGTTAGAATTAAAGAAAAGGCTTTTATCAATTCTTGAAAGCCCTAAACATAATACCGAGGAAAAGCTTGAAAAAGTCTGCCACCTTTTAGATCAGGAGATTTCTTATTTCAACTGGACAGGTTTCTATTTTAAAAATGGAGATAAAGATGAGTTGAAGCTGGGGCCTTATGTTGGAGCACCGACAGATCACACGATTATCCCTTACGGAAAAGGAATTTGTGGACAGGTTGCGGTTTCCAATGAAACATTTATCGTTCCGGATGTTTATCAGGAAAACAATTATTTGAGCTGTTCAATTGATACTAAGGCCGAAATCGTAGCTCCTATTTTCAAAGAAGGGAAAAACATAGGCCAGATTGATATTGATTCTCATACGATTAATCCGTTCACAGATGAAGATAGAGAATTACTTGAGTGGCTTTGTAATGAAGTTTCAAAGATTTTATAAGTTAAAATTGAAATTTAAAAAGACTCCGGCCCGAAGGGCCGGAGTCTTTTTATCAATAGGAGCGGGCTTTAGCCCGTTTCAAAAATCCAAAAATCCATAGGCTTTAGCCAAAACTTAAGGCTAAAAATTCAGAAAACACTTGTATAATTTATGAAATATTCGTGAAATTTGAGTTTAAATCTTAATCGAATCAACCTCAGAAACCAAATCCTTAAAATAATTCTCACACTTCGCAATATGCGTTCCATACCATGAAAATGCTTCACCATCTACAATCATAATTCTCTTATCAGGATAAAATTCTCTTAACTCTTCAATATGTTTTTCTTTAAAAGGAAAAGGTTCGGAAGAAAGCATAATGATATCTGCCTGTACAAGATCTTCAGTCTGAATTTTAGGATAGCGCTTTTGGTTTTCAAATATATTTTCAAAACCAATTTCAGTTAAAACTTTGTGAATAAAAGTATCTGAACCTACTGTCATATAAGGGTTTTTCCAAATCAGATAGGCTGTTTTTATAGTGGAATTAATTTTAGCCTGATTTAATACATCATAAATTTTATGATTAAAAAGCTGGGCTTTGTCTTCCTTGTGAAAGATTTTACCTAAATTTTTAAGAAGGTAATAATTATCTTCAATATTTTCAACGTTTGTAACAATGACATTGAAATCATTCACCAAAGCTTCTATCTGTTCTTTAATATTTTCTTCTTTGTTGGCTAAAATTAAATCCGGTTGCAGGGCTTTAATCTTATCAATACTAATATTTTTTGTTCCGCCTATAACGGCTACGTTTTTTACACTTTCTTTAGGATGGATGCAGAACTTTGTCCTTCCGACAATTTCATTTTCTGTTAAGCCCAAATCGAATAAAGCCTCAGTAATAGAAGGCACAAGAGAAACAACTTTCATTTTTAATATTTAGATCCCACCTAAATTACAAAAAATTATAAAAGTTTGCCTGTAAGGAAAAGTCCAGCCACAGAAAAATAAATGATGAGCCCCGTTACATCTACTAAAGTGGCAACAAACGGAGCAGAAGAAGTCGCAGGGTCAAGTTTTAATTTCTTTAAAATAAAGGGAACCATCGATCCGGAAAGTGTTCCCCAAAGCACGATCATTACTAAAGAAACACCAACACTCAAACCTACGAACGGCCAGTATGTTCCGTAATTGAAAAAGCCTGCCTGATGCCAGATCATAATTCTTAAGAAGCCAATAATTCCTAAAATTCCGCCTAAAAAAAGTCCTGTGAAAATTTCTTTTCGCATCACATACCACCAGTCTTTTAACCCAATCTCCTGAAGGGCCATAGCCCTGATAATCAAAGTAGCAGCTTGGGAACCAGAATTTCCTCCGCTGGAAATGATTAGGGGTACAAATAAAGCCAAAACTACAGCTTTCTGAATTTCATCCTCAAAATAACCCATTGCGGAAGCCGTCAGCATTTCGGAGAAGAATAAGATAATTAGCCACATTCCTCTCTTTTTTACCATTTCAATCAAAGAAGTTTGAGTATAAGGAACATCCAGCGCTTCCAGACCCCCGAATTTTTGAATGTCTTCTGTATTTTGTTGTTCAATCTGATCAAGAATATCGTCAATAGTTACAATTCCTACCAGAACTCCGGCTTCAGTGATGATAGGTAGTGCGGCCCTGTCATATTTTTCAAAATACTGTACCGCATCTTCTTTCGAAGTGGTAGTAGTAATGGCAACAAAGTGATTATCAGTGATTTCTGATACCAATGTGCTTTCCTCAGCCAATAATAAACTTCCTAATGCGATATCATCGATCAGTCGGTTTCTTTCATCGACTACATATAGGTAATTCATAGTTTCTACCTTGCTTCCTACTTTTTTGATCTGTTGAAGGCATCTCCTTATCGTCCATTCTTTACGGATCTGGATATAATAAGGAGTCATCAGACGGGCAATGGAATCAGAATTGTAACCCAACAATTTCAGGGCAATTCTCCTTTCCTGCGGATTCAGATGATTGATTGAATATTTGATAAGTTCATCCGGAAAATCTTCAAACAGGGCAGTCCTGTCATCCGGGGTCATAGCATTCAAAATATCGGAAACTTCATCGCTTCCGATACTTCTTATGGTTTCTTCCTGGAAATCCGGATCAAGATGAGAGAAAACCTCTGCTTTGTATTCTTTCGGAACCTTCAAAAATGCCAGAAGCCTCTCGTCAGCATGTAGTTCGCTGAGAGTTTCGGCAATATCGGCTGGGTTGAATATAAGTTCGTCTTTAGAATTCAAAACGTCAAATTTGGATATGCAAAAATAATTTAAATTTTTAAGACTGACCAGGGAAGTAAGAAATTTAAGGATTAATTGTAAAAACATCCACAAAGTAATTATAGATGTCTAAAAAAATTTCAATGGAGATTGTAGTTTGAATTTGTTTAATACTAATTTGTAAAATAATTTATTTTTAATAGTAAGAGATTAGGACCATTTGACTTAAAAACTTGCTAAAAATCAATTTGGATTTTTAAATCAAATTCATCTTAACAATGTGAATCTTAATGTTAAAAAAACAATAATAAACAAAATTTATTTTAATTTCGGAAATTAGGAAAAGGCTTTAAAAAATTTATTAAATAAAATTTTAATCAAACTATTAAATAGAACAATTTAAAATCCTGTTTCTGTTGAAGGTTTGAGTTTTCTGAGCTCTTTTAAAATGCTCTTTATAGCTCCATTAGTACCTATTTTCACAGAATTTACGGTAGAGCCTAAAAGCCGCATATTCTTTTTGTAAGTATCATAATCGGCTTCCGTAATCAGATTTCCTGAAGAGTCAAACAGCTTCATGCTTACCACAACTTGATTTGAGAAAACATATTTTCCTATGCCTACTTTAAAATATTTCACCTTCGGGACAATGGCAAAATCAGCCTCGTTATTAATACAGTAATCTGCAATGGTTTGTTTATCAATGCTGTCAAAAGGGATTTCTGTTTCTGTTCTGATCATTTTGTTTTTTCTCTCACTCAGATTATCAGAAACTGCGCTGAAAAAGGCATGATTGGTCGGCTCCTTGATTTCTTGGAGGGCAGGATCTACTTCAGGATTAAAATACAGGACCTTCTTAATCTTGTCAACGGAATTTTTTTGTGCCTTTAAAGTACAAATTCCCGCGAAAAGACTGATGCCGAACGTTGTAAAGAGTATAAATTTTCTCATCATTAAATTCGAATGCAAAAGTACTGCCTTTTAATGGGATACCATAATTTTTTTAAGAATTTTTTAACATTTTTTTCTATCGATTTTAATTTACAGAATCAATAATGTTTGCAGAATCAAAATAAAGTTGTAATTTTGCATCCGTTACATAATAATCATTTAAATAATATTGGAATGTACTTAAATACAGAAAAAAAGCAGGAAATTTTCGCAAAACATGGAAAATCTGCACAAGACACGGGAAGTTCTGAAGGGCAAATTGCACTTTTCACTTTCAGAATTAACCACCTTTCTGCTCACTTAAAGAGCAATCACAAAGATTACAACACAGAAAGATCTTTGGTGAAACTGGTAGGTAAAAGAAAAAGATTACTAGATTATCTTAAAAACAAAGATATCGCAAGATATAGAGCAATTATTGCTGAACTAGGTTTAAGAAAATAATCTACAAAGATTTTCAAATAAAAGCAATCTCGAAAGAGGTTGCTTTTTTGCTTTTTAATGAAAAAATGGAAAGCTTAACTTTTTTCAGAAAAATTATGAATTGATAAAACTTAACCCATCATTTTGATATTTTACTTTGAAAAATTTAAAAAATCATTATAATATATTACCTTTGCAACTAAAATTTAAAAAGTTTAAATATTAATCGTACTCAATACGGAGTACAAGAAGACATTTTTTATGAGTATACCTCAAGCGTTTATAGAAACGATTACTCTTGCAGACGGCAGAGAAATTACTATTGAAACGGGGAAGCTGGCAAAGCAAGCCGATGGATCCGTAGTCGTAAAATGTGGTGGAACAATGCTTTTAGCAACTGTTGTAGCCAATAAAGAAGCAAATCCGGGAGTGGATTTTTTACCATTAACAGTAGATTACAGAGAAAAATTCTACGCAGGAGGGAGAATTCCCGGAAATTTTTTTCGTAGAGAGGCTAAGCCTTCTGATGATGAAGTTCTTACAATGAGATTGGTGGACAGAGTATTGCGTCCGCTTTTCCCCGAAGATTTCCACGCGGAAGTACAGGTAATGATTTCATTAATTTCTTATGATAAAGCAGTAATGCCAGAAGCTTTGGCGGGTTTGGCGGCTTCAGCGGCAATTGCTATTACAGATATTCCTTTCGACGGACCAATGTCTGAGGCGAGAGTGGTAAGAATCGACGGACAATTATCAATCAACCCAAGCTACGAAAATTTATTAAAATCTGATATCGACATCATGGTAGGTGCTACAAAAGACTCTATCGTAATGGTGGAAGGGGAGATGAAAGAAATTTCTGAGCAGGAAATGCTGGAAGCAATCAACTTCGCTCACGCTGAAATTAAAAAACAGATCGAGGCTCAGGAAAGATTAGCTGAAAAAGTAGGCAGAGCTTTCCCTAAGAGAGAATATTCTCACGAAGTACACGACGAAGCCATCAGAGAAAAAGTATGGAAAGAGTGCTATGATAAAGTATACGAAGTAGCAAAAACTCCATCTAATAAAGAAGAAAGAGGAGAGAAATTCAAAGCTGTTCTTGATGAATTCCTTGCTCAATATGTGGAAGATATAGAAGAGCTGGAAAGAGTTACACCCTTCGCTAAAATATATTACCATGATGTAGAAAAAGAAGCAATGCGCCAGATGATCCTTGAAGACAATATTCGTCTTGACGGTCGTGATCCACAAACGATCCGTCCGATCTGGTCTGAAATTGATTATCTTCCGGGAGCTCACGGTTCTGCTGTCTTTACAAGAGGTGAAACTCAGTCTTTAACGGCTGTTACACTAGGTTCTGTAAAAGATGCCAACATGATTGACAGCGTAATCACGCAGCACGACGAAAAATTCTTCTTACACTATAATTTCCCGCCATTCTCAACAGGTGAAGCAAGACCTTTAAGAGGTACTTCAAGAAGAGAAGTAGGACACGGAAATCTTGCTCAAAGAGCTTTAACAGCAGTAATCCCGGCAGAAAACCCTTATACCATCAGAATTGTTTCTGATATTTTAGAATCAAACGGGTCGTCTTCAATGGCAACTGTTTGTGCCGGAACATTAGCATTAATGGATGCAGGTGTACAGATTACAAAACCTGTTTCCGGTATTGCAATGGGCCTTATTACAGATAAAAAATCAGGGAAATGGACTGTTCTTTCTGATATCTTAGGAGATGAAGATCATCTTGGAGATATGGATTTTAAAGTAACGGGAACTGCAGATGGTATCACTGCCTGCCAGATGGACATCAAAATCCAGGGGCTTTCTATGGACATTATGGAAAAAGCCTTAATGCAGGCTAAAGACGGAAGATTACATATCTTAAATAAAATCACGGAAACCATTTCTGAACCAAGAGCAGACGTAAAACCTCATGCTCCGAAAATGGTGGTAATGGAAATTCCGAAAGACTTCATCGGTGCGGTAATCGGGCCTGGTGGAAAAATCATTCAGCAGCTGCAGAAAGATACGGATACCGTTATCGCAATTGAAGAAATTGGTGAGATCGGACGTATCGAAATTGCAGGAACTGACAGAGAGAAAATCAATAATGCTGTTGCGAAGATCAACGAAATTACTTTCGTACCGGTTGTAGGCGAAGTTTACAAAGGTAAGGTAGTGAAAGTGATGGATTTTGGTGCATTCGTAGCAATTGCTAAAGGTACTGAAGGATTACTTCACATTTCTGAAATAGAATGGGCTCGTTTAGACAAAGTTCCTTATGCAGAAGGTGATGAGATGGAAGTGAAATTCATGGGTTATGATGACCGTAAAAAAATGAAGCTTTCAAGAAAAGTTCTTTTACCAAGACCTCCAAGACCAGAACAAAAACCAAGACCGGAAGGGCAGGGAAGACCAGAAAGACCAAACAGACCTGAAGGACAGCAAAATCAGGCTAAAGCGGAAGGTGATAAACCTGCTGAGCAGGCTTAAAAATAGAAACCACCGAAATTTTCGGTGGTTTTTTATTGTTAAAAAAAGTTTTAATTATTGTTTGATTAAGTGAATTGAATGTCAATTGTTTAAAAATCAAGTGACTTGTTCGGTAAGCTTATTTTTCGTATATTTGTAAACGATCTTAAAGACAGGTTCTCTGCTTTCGCAGTGTTGTAATTATTTAGAATATATTTTCTATACTTATTTTCTTCAATTGTTCACTGAACAATCATTCTAATAAATAAAAACAACCGGAAAACATATTACATCTCTTTTGGAAAGGATGTATTTAGATTAAAAGTTTAGATATAATATTATGTTTAAGCTTAAAATATTACTCATTAACAATTAAATTTTATAACAATATATGGCAGATTCTTTCTCTAAAAAAGAAAATTTCAAGAAAAAACAACAAAAACAAAAAGAAAAGGCTCAGCGTCGTGAAGAACGTAAAGAGAATAATGACAAGGGGAAAAGCCTTGACGAAATGTTCATGTATGTAGATGCAAACGGGCAGCTTACATCTATTCCTCCTGACCATAATGAGAAGGAGGAAATAAACCTTGAAAATATTCAGCTGGGTGCTGCACCGATAGAAGCTGAGGAAACAAGGAAAACTGGGATCATTACTTTTTTCAGTGAAAAAGGATACGGTTTCATTACGGAAGACAGATCCAAAGAAAATATTTTCTTTCATAGCAATAACTGTACTGAGCCTGTAAAAAAAGGAAACAAAGTTTCTTATGAAAAAGAAAAGTCTCCAAAAGGATTTTCTGCAGTAGACATCAAAATTGAAAAATAACAACTCACATTCAAAATAAAAAAGACTCTGAAAAAGAGTCTTTTTTCGTTTAAAAAAAATCAAAAACAGCAACCCGGCTTTGGATTGCTTAAAACATTAACCATTTCCAACCCTTTGCTTGAGGTCTTCCGCGCCTCCTGTTTTTCTAGGCTGAGCAGATTTTCCGGAACCAAAATTATAGGTATAAGAGAGGGTAGCTACTCTTGTATCCCTTCTCACTACAAAGTTTTCGACATAGCTTGCATAAACATTTCTTGCCTCAGGATTGCTGGTTAAGAAAATATTATTGAATGAAAACTTCAGGGTACTATTGTTTTTAAATTTCTTCTGGGTACCGATGTTTAAAGACCACATCGGCTTCAGGAACATATAGGCATATACCTCTCTTGCTTTGTAATTTCCTGTCAGCTCTGCGGTAAAGCCATTTCCCAATTTGAAAGAATTTATTTGTTACAGTTTTTTAGAATTATTTTTTGAAAAAAGTAAACCACCGTTTTAATGGTGGTTTTAGATAATTAAGTTACATTACTGATAAAGATTTTCCCTTATTTCAATCAGGATTTTTGTTGTTTTCTCTGAATCAGGGAAATCAGGAAGAGTAGATGTTGAGTGGTAAAATTCAATGGAGCGGATAAGATCTTCCGCTTTTTTCATTACGCTTTCGTAGGACCAGTTGCCGGCTTTGATGTCCAGAAGCTCATCACGGTTTTCTACGCGGATGCTTAGAGAATTTGTTTTGAAAATCTGCTCACACGACTGCAGGAGACGAATGGTATGCATCATATTTTTGCTGTCGTAGTTTTGCCCGTGATGCTGATTGACGTTATATCGGTCTTCATTCCGTTCAGAAACCCATTTCCAGTATTCGCGGTAATCTTTGCAATATGTGGAGTAGGCGTCGAGGTTACAGAACAAATAGGCAAGGGGTTTTCCCCCTTTCGGGACCGATGAAACGGAAATCTGATTGGCTTCTTCATTTTGAATAACTCCTTTATAATCCATATCTCCGGATTCGTTGTAGAAAAGTGCAAACATTCCTTTGGTATTGTCGATGCTTACTAAACCACATTTTTCCTGAACAAGACCACCCCGTCCTTTGGACACCCCTCCAGAGGAATGGAATTCTAGCAGCCATTTTTTCAATGGAACCGAGCCTTGATTCTGCAGAATATAGCAAAAATCAAGAATGGATTTTCTTTCTTTATTAATAGGATTCAGGATTTTTTTATTGAGTCCTTTGGCTTTTTTGATCTGTGAAATTGCATAACCCGCAAATGTATCTTTACACAATTTAGAAAGAAAATCTTCTGGCTTCAATAAATCCATCAACGGATTTTTATGCTGAATACAAGCTTCCGGACTTGCCAGAATTTCCAATATATTCGGATTGTTTTTCTGTAATAATTTAACCAATCTGCCGATTTCGTAGTACGTAATATCATTCGTTTCATTAGAAATCTGCGGGATATAGTGTAAACCAAAAAAGTCTTCTTTCGGTAAATAATACACCCCACGAATATCTGTATCTGAATTTTCTGTCGCGAGCCCGAAAGAGCGGCTTCCGGAGATGGCTTGGAAGAGGATGAGGTTTTTATGTTTTAAAGTTTCGATTTTCATATTGTATGTTTTTAAACTGATAATATTTCCCTAAAAACCCTTTCCATCTCAGCCTTCTCCACATTTCCAGCCTTCAAGCTCTTTGCTTTTTCTTCATTTTCCATTACCATTTTTTCCAGAAATCCGAAAAGTTCCCAGTCATTCGGATGGTAATATGATTCTCCTTTTGTAGCCTTTAAAGCGATTAAATTTTCTATTTTTGTTTTCGTAAAATCATCCACCAAAACCAGCAATTCACTGAATAAAACTGGCGGAACAGTCCCTTTTTCCAATATCCATTTTCCAGTTAATGTCGTTCGAAGGCAATAAAAATAGCTTTTTAATTTTATCTCTTCAGTTCGGCAGGCTTCAAGATATTTTTTGCTCATGCTCAGATAATGGTAAGAAACGGCTATCGGTGAAAAACATTCATCGGCCAAAGGTTTGAAAAGATCATAAAATCTTTCGTTCTTAACATAAACGATCGGTGAGTAGAACCAGCTCAATAAAGCCGCATTTGACTTCAGAAGCAAATGGAAAGTTTTCCTCAGATCCCATCCGGAACCGTCCAGATCGTTTTCAGTCATGAATTCTATGGTTTCATCTTTATCCCACGGCGAAAGATACCAGCTTTTTTCGTGCCGATATATGAACCGTATATCATAATCGCTATCCGGTGAAGCAAATCCCCAGGCCCGGCTTCCGGATTCTACGGCAAGAAGTATTTCTATACCGCGTTTTTCCTCTATTTCTTTTAGTTTTTCTAGTATTTTTGGTGTCATTTTTTTCGTTGTTTTATTTTGGCTAAACGCAAAGGCGCAAAGGTTTTTAAATTCATTGTGCTTTTAACACGCAAGAATATCATAGATTTTCAGCAAATTTTTCAGTTATAAATTTTATCGCAGATAAAATCCTTGCAACTTATTTTTTGAAGTTGTTAAAAAAGCTCTGCGCCTTCGATTGACAAACAATCAAGCTTTTCTAAACTTCTTCTTTTTCTTCCACGGTGCATTCTTCTGAACATCACCTGCCATAATACATCCGTAAGGCATAACTTCATCCAATACTTCACAAAGGCCGTATTCTTCGATCTGTGCTCTTACATTTTTTGCACTTTTATAGGCTGTTGGAAGTTCTGAAATATCAATTTCATTAGAGAAAAAACGTACATCAAGTCCTTTTGTTTCTTCTGCAAAGATTTCTTCAATTGTTTTATGAGCCAATGATCTTTTATGCTGGCTTCTGCTGAAATTTCTTCCTGCTCCGTGTGGTGCAAATCCCAGGTTTCTCTCATTGGTCGTTCCCTGAATGATCAGCACCGGCTCTGCCATGTTTAGCGGAATCAGCCTTGGGCCTGTAATATCCGGCATGAATTTATCATCCAATGGCGTTGCGCCTTTCGCATGGTAAAATAAATCTCCATCTTTGAAAACGAAATTATGCTCATTCCAGAATCTGTTTTCTTTTTTGATAGCAAGCTTGTTCAAGACAGCATCATGAATGGAAATATGATTTTCTTTTGTCCATTTTCTGATTAATTGAAGGGCTTCCCAGTACGATTTTCCTTCTTCGGTTTCATAAGGGATCCAGGCGTTTTCCCTTAATGTTTCAGGAGAAATTTCTATTCTGAATCTGTTGGCTACTTTCATTCCTTTATCATAAAGTGCAGCTCCGGGAGTTCTTGATCCGTGATGGGTTACCATCATTGTATTTCCGGTATTTTTTGAAATTCCGACGAATAAGAAATGGTTTCCATCACCCTGAGTTCCCATATGTGAACGGGCAATGCTGATTAATTTTTCGTCATTCAGGAAGTAATTTTCTCTGAAAGCATCAATTAATTCTTGGGACATTGGCATTTGCTCTCCTCTTGGTCTTCCTCCGTATCCGAAATGCGTTACAGTATGGGCTGCATCTAAAACTTCTTTAGGATCTGCTTTTCCAAAATCCGTCAACATTACAGAACAGCAGATATCCGCGCTATGGAATCCGGGATGGATTGCGTTGTTTGCTACAACAACCCCACCCACCGGGATATGACCTTCCGGGCCTGTAGGACAGGCATCGGGCATAATTGCTCCTTTTACAAGGGTAGGTGTTTTCATCAAAACCGTCATGGTATTGATTACTTTTTCTACATTATCATTTTCACTTTCATGTTCAGGTCTAATGTTGATCACAAAATCTTTTGCTGTTTCATGCAGCGGAATTAATTCCGGCTGTTTGAACTGCTCTAAGTATTCTTTGATTTGATTTTGATCTAAATTATTTTCGTTGATATATCCAATTGCTTCTTTAAACCATTTTGATGGTCTGTATCCAAGCTCGATTAAATTGTTTCCGTTAAATTCCATTTTGTTCATTTTTGATGTTGCAAAGTAAATAATCAAGTGTGCAATGTTTTTGCGTAGTTAAATTTATTTGATTATTTTTATTGCGAAGAAGGAAAATAAAGCAAATAAGCGGATTAGCGAATTAGTGAATGCCGATTGTGAGTATAAGCTTAAGGCTAATCAGCTTATTTACCTAAAAATATTAAATTATGTTATTCGAACAATTAGAAAAATCGGCTGAGGAAATCCAGTTTAAAAATGTTATTGCGTTTATTGATGAACATTATGACTTTACACCGACAAAATTTACCAATGGAAATACAGCAAATGAAGCGAATCAGAATAATGGCTCATGCAAGGTTTTCAGTTTTGCAAAGCTGAATGATTTGTCTAAACAGGAAGCATTATATCTTTTCGGAGAATTTTACAGAGATGATGTTTTGAAAAATCCGGAAGGAACAGACCATCAGAATATCAGGAATTTTATGGAGTTCGGCTGGGACGGGATTTCCTTTGAAGGAGAGGCTTTGAAAAGAAAAGTGAACCGTAAACCGTCCCGCGTGAGGGATGCGGAAGGTCCGACTGAAAGGAGGAGTTCAGGCTCGGGGCGAAGCCCCGAGCCTGAACCGAAACGAAGTGGAGCCTGCAGTAGCCCGGCCCAAAGCAGAAGAGATAAGCCATGGAACGAAGGGCACGCCCCAATAAAATAAAAAACAATGTCATCAAATAAAAATGCCCTTATCCGCTATAAGACACTGGATAAATGCCTGAAAAATAAATACCGGAAATATACTCTGGAAGATCTGATAGAAGAATGTTCCGAAGCTTTATTTGAGTTTGAAGGAAAAGAATCTTTTGTGAGCAAACGTACGGTACAGCTCGATCTGCAGAATATGCGAAGTGAAAAATTCGGGTACGAGGCGCCAATTGAAGTATATGAGAGAAAATACTACCGCTACAGCGATCCGGACTACAGCATCCATAATATTTCGGTGAATGAAAGCGACCTGAAAGCGATGAATAATGCGGTGCAGATTTTAAAACAGTTCAAGGATTTTTCGATGTTCAAGGAAATGAACGGAGTCATTCAGAAGCTGGAGGATTCTCTCCATGCAACCAGCCAGAAATCCATCATTCATCTCGATAAAAATGAGCAGCTTAAAGGGTTGGAATATATTGATATTCTGTACGATGCTATTTTAAATAAAAAAGTTCTCAATATTCTTTACAAGAGCTTTACAGCCAGGGAGACAAATAATTATCATGTACATCCCCAGCTTTTAAAGGAGTTCAATAACCGCTGGTTCCTGATATGCCTTCATAAAGGCAAAATGTATAATCTGGCAATGGACAGAATGGAGCAGATAGAAGTAGCCGAAAATGTCGTATATCTTGACAAAAATCTAGATGGAGATGTTTATTTTAAAGATATTGTGGGCGTAACGGTCTCCGAAACAATGGCTCCTAGAAACGTTGTCTTTTTTATAGATGCTTCCAACGCACCGTATGTAAAGACAAAACCGTTTCACAAAAGCCAGGAAATTGTAAGTGAAACGCAGGAAGGAACGATCTTTAAAATTTGTGTTCAGATCAATTATGAGCTGGAACGGTTGCTGCTGGGTTTCGGGGACTGCCTGGTGGTTCATAAACCTCGGAAGCTTAGACTAAAAATGGAGGAAAAATTTAAAAGCGGATTGAAAAATTATCAAAACCTTATAATTCCCGACGAAGATTAAGCTAAAATTTTTTTGTGGCTTGGAAATTGTATTGTGAAATATATAAATTAAAAATTATGAAATCAAGAATATTAAAAGCAGTAGTAGCTATTGTAGCACCCTTGGTGATTGAGTTTATAGTAAAAAAAATATCAGAAAAACTAGACAAAAAACCGGCTGAGGACAAAAAGAATATTCCAGTCGCAAATTTGGAGTAGTTAAATTTAGAATTATAAAAAAGTGGCTGTCCGAAATGGTTCAGCCTCTTTTTTTATTAGGATGGCGGCTGAGGTTCTCGAAGCCACACATAGTTACACAAAATCATAAATCCCGTTTTTCCACCCCAAAACTTTAGAAGAATCTGCCTTGAGCCAGTTTTTAAGTACTGTGGCATACACTTTTCGGAAGTCTTCAGTATAAATTAAGTCACCTTCATTAAGGTGATCCAAATCAGGAAGTGAGTTTAAAATTCCCTTCTTTTTCAGACCTCCACTGATAAAAAACATTTGGTTGGCCGTTCCGTGATCGGTTCCGTTGCTGGCGTTTTGTGCGACGCGGCGACCAAATTCTGAAAACGTCATTAGAAGAATATCATCAAATAAACCATTACTTTTCATATCGATCACGAATGATCTTACCGCTTCATTAATGTCATCAAACAATTTTTTCTGCCTCTCATTTTGGTTTACGTGGGTGTCAAAGCTCCCGATGGATAAATAGTAAACACGGGTATTAATATCAGATTTAATCAGTGAAGCAACGGTTTTGAAGTCTTTTCCTAGTTGTGAACTGGGATATGTTTGGTCTGTCTTTTTAGCCTTGCTTTTTTCAAAAATATAATCTGCATTATTGATGGTCGAGCCCAATGTTTGATATAGATAAGAAACCGTTTCATCGTCATGGTGATGGTCATATAAAGATTTGAAATACTTTTCCTGGCTGGTTTGGTATAATCTTTTCGGATCTTTGAAGGCAAAAGCTTTATTATTTTCACCTTTTAAGGCTAAACTAAGCATGTCATCCACTTCCAATGCCTGAGTTGGATGTTCACATTTATAACATTCTTCATCCAAAAATCTTCCCAGCCAGCCCGTGTCAAGGTATTCATCGCTTTTACTTGCGGAATGCCAGATATCCATGCTTCGGAAATGGGATTTATCCGGATTTGGGTAACCAACGTTGTTTAAAATTGATAATTCACCGTTATCATGCAGCTCTTTAAAAAAAGACAGCGCAGGGTTGATACCGGTTTCATCATTTAATTGCAAAGAATCTTTGATCGCAATGCCATTTCTTTCTTTAAAATAAATATCATTTTTTGTTGGGATAATGGTGTTTAAACCATCGTTCCCGCCGGTAAATTGCAAGACAACCAATATTTTCTGATTCGGCTCCAGTGCTTCATCGAATGTCATAGCCTTTAAAAAATTCGGCATCAGGAAAGATGCGGTGGCCAGTGAACTTATTTTTAGAAATTCTCTTCTTTTGATTAGCATAAAAGTAGGTTTTAGGTTAAAGATTTAGATTGCACTGAAACTGTCAGTTATAATCTGCAGCTTATCATCTTACATCAATTGATATTCAGGGGTTGACATTAGGTTAATTATGTTCATTTTCACACTATTGTCTGAGAAGCTTTTCACGGAATTCATATCCAGGGATTTGGGATTTTGAATTAAATAATCCTCAATATTTTTACCTGCAAAGATTTTCTCCACTCTTGCCCAGTCGATGGTGATATTGGGATTTTTAAAGGTTTTATTTAAAGCGGTTTCCCGGGATTTCATGCCCATATCAATATCGTCATCCGGCCGCGGTGTATATTCTAAAGGTCGCAGTCCGGACCAGATCTGAGGGATCTGAAGCCTCAACATAAGAGTAGAGCTATCTATCCACGATTTTCCGTTTGGCCAGCCCGCAACATTTGGTGGGTAAAGGAGCATTTGGCCTAATAGTTTTTGATATACAATAAGGTTTTCCGGATTTTGAATATTCATCGGAAGGGTTCTCATAATCCCCGCCATCAGCTCAACGGGTGCTTTTACCCTGTTCCCGATATTTTTCTTATCATAAAACCATGAGCTTGAGAAAATATTAGTCATCAGCTTTTTAATATCGTAATTAGACTGATAAAAACTTTCGCTTAGCTTGTTAACAATATTTTCATCAATATTTTCATTCACAAAAAACCTGTAGATTTTAGAAGTAATGAATTTTGCGGTAGGTTTTTGCTCAAGAATAATATTCAAAATATCTGATCCTGTAAAATTTCCTGTTTTCCCGAGGAAAATTTTTGTACCCTCATCATGTTGCTTCTGTCTTTCCACAAAATTTCCTTCTTTATCGAAGCCCCAGCCTGTAAATGCTCTTGCGGCTTCTCTGATATCTTTTTCGGTATAATTTCCGCGTCCCATGGTGAAGAGTTCCATGACTTCACGGGCAAAGTTTTCGTTGGGATGATTTTTTTTATTTTGCTGATTATTAAGGAAATTCAACATTGCAGGAGCCTGACTTACTTCAAATAATAAATCTTTAAAATTCCCCAAAGCATTTTTCCGTATCACATTCAAAATCTGCCTATTGAATTTCGGGTTTTGCACTCTTGAAGCAAAGTGGCCATGCCAGAAAAAGGCCATTTTTTCCTTCATTTGTTCCTTGCTGTTGACCATTTTATCAAGAAAATTAAGGTTCAGTTCCAGGTTTTGCTCACGGTTGATTTTCTGGATCTCCTTTTTTCTTTCGGCGGGAGTTTTATCGTTCATATAATCAATAGCTTCCACATCGGGAGTATCATAATTGATATAAGCGAAGGTTTTTTCGCTGAAAAGCTCATTAATTAAAATTTTAATATCTGTATCTGCAAGATTTTCCAGCTGGCTGATTCCCGCACCGAAACCTGCACGCCAAAGAAGATGCTTATTGTTAATGAGTGATGTAGAAGACATTTTATATTTTATTTTTTTGATGTTTTTGACATTGAAAGGTTAAAATGAATAATGGTTAAGAATTGTTAATATTAAGGTTTCTGTATTTTATATGAAATGTAGATTTTTAAATTTAAAATTAATTTTTACCTTAATACTGGTTAGTTTTTTTAATATTGAAGTTGTTTAAACTTTTAATTTTTTGATTAATCTTAAAGAAAATGCTAAAAAATGCAGATTCTTCCAAGTAATATCCAACGTTTCAAATCTTAT
>NZ_FTMM01000035.1 GCF_900156075.1 Chryseobacterium sp. RU37D
TTAAAAGCTGGATCATAGATTTTTCGCCCTTGTTTCATACGTTAAAATTAAGGTTTTATGCTTAACTCTAACTGGAAGCTAAATTAGTATATCCATCTCCTAAATGACAAAAATTGTAAGGGAGCCGAGAGAGTAGATACTTTTGAACAACCTCTTTTCTTTTTTAAAAAATATTAACTATGCTATGCATAAGTTTTTTTATTGATTTGATAAATTTATTTTATTTTAATATTAACATAAGTGTTTGAAAATCAGAGTGGAAATGTTCTTTTATATTTGTAGCATATATTGATAATATCAATTGTTAAAATTTTGAATTAATTAAATTGTAATGTTGTTAAAATTATTATAATTTGTTAAAATTTGTATTTTTAACAAATTATAATAATTATTTATAGTTTTTAAGTGAATTCTTTTGATTATTTGTTAATTTTTCTATTTTTTCTTTTGTCATTTTAAGAAAGTTTTACAACTTTGCGTTAAGCAAAATTTAATTTGATATGAAGAAATTAACAGCGGGTGTGCTTACCTTAGTATTATCCTCATCCGTAGCTGTTGCGAATGCACAGACTCAGAAAAAGGATACCATCAAAACACAAGATATTGAAGGTGTTGTTGTAACAGCGCTAGGTATTAAACGAGAAAAAAAAGCTTTAGGGTATGCAACCTCTCAAGTTGGAGGTGGAGATTTGCAAAAATCTGGTGAAACAAACGTAATTCAAGGGTTAGCAGGAAAAGTTGCAGGTGTTCAAATAACAGGAACTGCTGGAACTCCAGGGGCATCAAGTAGAATTATTATTAGAGGGCAGAAATCAATAGAACTTAGCAGTCAGCCTATAATTGTGCTTGATGGACAGATTATAGATAATTCATACAACAATAATGCAAGTTCTGGGACTAATATTGGAGGTGTTGATGACTCCAACAGAGCTGTTGATATCAATCCTGATGATATTGAGAGTGTAACTGTATTGAAAGGAGGTGCAGCAGCTGCATTATATGGTGAGGGTGCAAGAAATGGGGTAATTATATACGTTTCTAAAAAAGGGCGTAAGAGAAAAGGTATAGGTGTTGATTTTTCTACTACTGTAGGTTATGATATGCTAAGCAATATGATTGATTTACAAAAGACCTATGCAGCAGGGACTAATGGTGTCACATATATTGATCCCGCACAATATGGTTCAGATGGTTTCCCTCTTACAGGAGGAACAAACCAATCCTGGGGACCTTTAATTTCCAGTGTCTCAGGATTAAAAGCCTACGATAACATTAAGAATTTTTATCAAACGGGTGTTACAAACAATTATAATTTAGCACTTTCCGGAGGAGGAGAAAATGGTAATTTTAGAGCTTCTTTTGGTCATCTAAATCAAACGGGTATTGTTCCTAATACAAGCCTAAAAAAGACTTCCTTTAATATTAATAGCGAATATAAATTTACTGAGAAGTTAAAGGTAGGGGCTGATTTCTTATATAGTAATACAACAGGAGTAAGAGCACAAAAGGGAAGTAATGTTTCAGGTATTATGCTTTCGTTATTACGTATGCCCTCAACTTATGATGTAAGAGATTATCAAACTGCACAGGGATATAATAAGAATTATTTTTCTGCCTATGATAATCCTTTTTACACAGTTTACAATAACCCATATACTGATGAAACTAATCGCGTAATTTTTAACGGACATATTAATTATAATTACAGCAAATCGTTAAATGCAATGATTAGAGCAGGGGTAGATACTTATACCACTCATGCACAGCAAAATTATTCGTTCTCAAGTAATGGTAATTCAACAGCAGATGGTACAGGTCAGGTCATATTGGATACTTTTACAAAAAGTCTTTACAACATAGATTTAATTTTTAATGGTATTTTTGATATCACGGATAATATTAACCTAAATTATAATATTGGAGGGCAAATTAATTCCACTTTTTTTAATGATCAGTATAGTTTAGGGTCTAAAATGTTGGAGATAAACCAATATAATTTAAGTAATTTTTCAAACTACAAAGCTCAGAATTCAGATTATAAACAGATAAGGAGAGGGGTTTTTGGATCATTGGAGTTTGGTTTCTATGATCAAGTTTATCTTACACTTACGGGGAGAAATGATTGGAATTCTGCGTTGCCTAAGCAAAATAATTCTTATTTTTATCCATCTATTTCTGCATCGTGGTTATTCAATAAAACATTAGGTTTACCAAGTTGGGTAAATTTAGGAAAAATTAGAGCGTCGTATGCAAGTACCTATGCAGCACCACTTTCTTATAATGTAATTACCCCATACATAACACCTCTTTTTACAGATTCATTTGGTCCACAACTTACTTCTCCATACAATAGTGTTGGTGCTTACGGTTTTTCCACAATATTAAGAAATTCAAATTTAAAACCGGAACATAATAAAGAATTTGAAATTGGATTGGAACTGGAAATGTTTAAGCGTCTTCATCTTAATGCGAGTGCTTACAAATCAACAAATTACGATTTGTTGATAACACTTCCTATTGCGCCATCTTCTGGTTATAGCACTTATTATACTAACGGACCTTCAGTAGAAAACAAAGGACTAGAAGTAAGTTTAGGATATGATATTTTCAAAAAGGAAAATTTTGGTTGGGATTTTACTCTTAATTGGGCACTGAATAGAAATAAAGTGGTTGATTTAAACGGTGTACCTGACAATTCTGCGATGGGTAGTGATTACTTTAGTGGTAATCTTACTCCTACAATATCTTTAGGACAACCTTTAGGAGTTTTTTACGGTACTGCCTACAGAAGGGATAATTCAGGCAATTTGATTATTGGTTCAGATGGTCTTCCTATTTTGAGTTCTGAATCTCAATTAATCGGAAATCCTAATCCTGACTGGACTGGAGGTTTCAGAAATAATTTAAGATATAAGAATATATCTTTAAGTTTCTTATTAGATTTTAGAAAAGGTGGAGATATTTGGAATGGAACATTGGCCCGATTAAACAGATTAGGAATGACAGAGGCTTCTGCCGAAAACAGGAGTGGAACATATATAATTCCTGGTGTACTCGAAAATGGTTCACCCAACAATATTGCAATATCAAATAAAGCTTATTATGTTAGTTATCTGGGTGATGGCTCAGGAAGTGCAAATGAAACAGCTATTGAAAAGGATATTAACTGGTTGAGATTGAGAGATGTAACTCTTAGTTATAATTTTAGCAAAGTAATTTCCCAGTCAATGGGATTATCATTTGTTAAAAATGCAGAGTTGAGCCTAAGTGCAAGAAATTTATTTCTAATTACCAACTATAAAGGAATAGATCCAGAAAACTCATTCGCAGGTTCATCATCTAATACACAAGGGTTTGATTATTTCAATAACCCAAATACTAGAAGTTATTATTTAACATTTAAATTCGGATTTTAATTATGAAAAAGCATTTATATATAGTAAGTTTTGTATCCACGGTTCTACTCAGTATTACTTCTTGTCAGCACGAATTGGATACTTTTAATGAAAATCCTAATAGCCCCACTGAGGTCTCAACTCCTACGACCTTATTAACAGGAGGTGAAATAGGAACTATAATGAATTCCACAGGTAATCTTCCCAGAACCTTAAGCCTATTTACCCAACATACAAATGGTAATCAGTTTCAGTCACTGGATTATACCAATTATTTTCTAACTGAAACTGACGTTGAAACAGATTGGGCAAATATTTACCAAGCTGGAGTAAACCTAAATCAGATCATTAAGCAGTTTGGAACTCAAGATCCTTATTATGATGGTATTGCTAGAGTTTTGATGGCAATTAATATTGGTTATGCTACGGATGTTTGGGGAGATGTTCCTTTTTCACAGGCTTTTCAGGGGATCAACAATCTAAGTCCCAAATATGATAGCCAAGAGCAGGTAATTTCTCAAATTCAGACATATTTAGACACTGCAATTACGGATTTTTCAAAACCTGTAAGCGCTAATAAAGATATACCTTCTTCTAATGATATTTTTTATGGAGGAGATATAAGTAAATGGAGAAAGCTTGCATATGCATTAAAAGCAAGATATGCTTTAAGATTAACACAAAGAGATGGAAGTACAGTTGCCGCTCAGAAAGCATTAAACTATCTTCAAAATTCATTTACTTCTAACAGCGATAATTTAGTCGCAACTTTTGATGGAGGTAATAATCAGAATCTTTGGTATGGGTTTAGTAATCAAAGATCAGGGTATATGTCTATGGGAAAATATTTTGTAAATATTCTTAAAAATAACAATGATCCAAGACTTACATATTTTGTAGGGTTAGATAGTCATAATCCTTCGGGTTATTCAGGCTCTGCTCCAGAAGATGCTGATACTGATGCTTCTCCATTTGGAAGTTTTTTTGCAGGAAGTGCAAGTACACCTAATATAATTTTTAGTTACAGTGAGATTAAATTTATAGAAGCAGAGGCTCAGTTCAGATTAGGAAATACAACGACTGCTCAAGCGGCATTGAAAGCTGCTGTAAGCGCTTCTTTAGTAGATGTTACAGGATCAGATAATCCAACATTTGCAAATACAGCATCATCAGCTGTCACTTTACAAAATATTATTACTCAGAAGTATATTGCATTGTTTACGACTATGGAGCCGTATAACGATTGGAGAAGAACCGGCTTTCCTACTTTGACACCTAATCAAAATAGCCAGTCAAAGAAAATTCCTCTCAGACTAATTACTCCAAAATCTGAACGGACTTTAAACGCTAACGCTACAGTTGTAGGAGATTTATATGCTCCTGTCTGGTGGGATAATTAAATAAATATTAATATACAAAAGCTACCGCCTTCGGGCGGTTTTTTTATTTCCGTATATTTGTACTTCGAAAATTTTAGATCAAAAGCTGATCATGTAGCTTTTTGAAAAATCAATATATAAACAGATGAATATTAAAAATATAATAGAAGAAAAACTTTCAGAAGTTATTTTAAATGTCTATCAGTTGAAGGACATTAACCTGGAAGTTCAGGAAAATAAAACCGAATTTGAGGGAGATTTTACTATCGTAACCTTTCCGTTGGTAAAGCAGTTGAAGAAAAATCCTGAAAGTATCGGCGTAGAGTTGGGAGAAGCCTTAACAGAGCAGACAGAATTATTAGAAAGCTTTAATGTAGTAAAAGGTTTTCTTAATGTCAAAGTTAAGAACCAATTCTTTATAAATAATTTTAAATCGATAGCTAAAGAGTTTGATGTTATAGAAAAGAAAAATTCTACGGTAATGGTGGAATACTCTTCTCCAAATACCAATAAACCCCTACATTTAGGACACATCAGAAATAATTTATTAGGTTTTTCTGTCGCCAAGATTCTTAAAGAAGCCGGGTATGATGTCATCAAATCGCAAATTATCAATGACAGAGGAATTCATATCTGTAAATCGATGCTGGCCTGGGAACAATTTGGAAACAAGCGAACTCCAGATGCATTAGAAATAAAAGGTGATAAATTTGTAGGAAATTATTACGTAAAATTCGATCAGGAGTACAAAAAACAAATCGAAAAGCTTATTGCACAAGGCGTAGAAGAAGAAAAAGCAAAAAAAGAGGCACCTTTGATGAAAGAAGCGCAACAAATGCTTTTGGATTGGGAAAATGGAGACGAAAAAGTAAGAAACCTATGGAACGAAATGAATTCCTGGGTTTATAAAGGATTCAATGAAACCTATAAAAGATTGGGCGTAGATTTCGATCAGGTTCAATACGAGAGCAATACTTATATTCTGGGGAAAGACCTTATTCAGGAAGGTTTAGATAAGAGAGTATTGTACCAGAAAGAAGATGGTTCTGTTTGGTGTGATCTTACGGAAGATGGTTTAGATCAAAAATTATTATTACGTTCAGACGGTACTTCGGTGTACATGACTCAGGATTTAGGCACCGCTGTAGAGCGTTTTAAGCAAAATGATATTCAGAAGCTTATTTATACTGTCGGAAATGAGCAGGATTATCACTTCCAGGTTTTATTTAAAATCTTAGGAAAATTAGGCTATCCTTGGGCAGATCAATTGTATCATTTATCTTATGGAATGGTGGAGCTTCCTAACGGGAAAATGAAATCCCGTGAAGGAACTGTCGTAGATGCCGATGATCTGATGCAGGAAATGTATGTGGAAGCAAAATTAAAAGCTACAGAACAGGGAAGACTGGAAGGCCTTTCAGAAGAAGAAAAAGAAGCTTCTTACGAAATAATTGGGTTAGCTGCTTTAAAATATTTTATGCTAAAAGTTGATCCTAAGAAAAAAATGCTTTTTAATCCGGAAGAAAGTATTGATTTCAACGGAAATACAGGACCTTTCATTTTATATACTTATGCCCGAATTCAGTCTTTATTAAATAAAGCAAGTTTTGAATATAAAGAAACGGATGACATCACTCTCAATCAATATGAAAAGGAATTGACCATGCTTTTGTCCAATTATAAAGGTATCGTTGAAAAAGCTGCAGAAGCGCTGAGCCCTGCATTGGTAGCTAACTACGTTTATGACTTGGTAAAAACGTACAACTCTTTTTATCAAAGCAACCCAATTATGAGCCAGGAAGATGAAAATGTGAAGCAATTCCGTTTAAATTTATCCGACCTTACGGCAAAAACAATTAAAAAATCTTTGAGTTTACTTGGAATAAGAACTGTAAACAGAATGTAAAAAAAAGACCTCCAGATTTCTGGAGGTCTTTTTATATAAAATTTTAATCAAAAGGTTTATAATTCTTCACCTTTCTCTTTTAAACTCTCCCCATAAAGCTTGGCATCACTCCATTTTGCATGTTTTGAAGGAATGATTTTATATCCCTTCCTATAAGCATAAACTTTTGTATACTCAGCACCGAAAAAAATCAACATACAGGAATAGTTGATCCACATCATAATTAAAATCACAGTTCCAGCTGTACCAAAAGCTGAAGTCGGTTTTGCTGTTCCAAAGTAAAGACTTAATAAAAATTTTCCTAAAGTAAATAAAACGGCCGTAAGAAAAGCACCTTTCCAAACGGGTTTCCAGCTTACTTTCACATCAGGAAGCACTTTAAACATCAATGCAAAAAGGAGCATAACAAATCCGAAACCTACAGCAAAATTCACCGTTTCCACCAGCATATATGTTTCAAAACCGAAATATTTAGTAATAATATTATTAAAAACGCTGATTAAAGAAGACAATATCATGGTAATCATGAGCAAAAACCCAAGAATCAGGATCATTCCTAATGAATTGGCACGGTCTAAAAGAAACTTTACCAAAGCCTTTTTTGGAGCCGATTTTACGTCCCAAAGAGTATTTAAAGAGTATTGAAGCTGAAAAAATAACGTGGTCGAACCATATACCAATGAACCTATCCCAATAGTTTTCATGATGATGTTTTTTTTGTCAATCAAAGCGCCCGCAATCATATCCTGGATACTTTTTGCAACATCATTTCCCATAATCCCGCTGATTTGTTTGGTGATTTCCCCACGTATGGCCTCTTCGCCGAAAAAATAACCGGCAATCCAGATAATAATGATTAATAATCCCGGGATTGAAAAAATTGCATAATACGCAAGACTGGCCGAATCTTTTGATGCAGGTGAATTATTCCATTCGGTAAAGGTTTCTTTTAATGTTTCCCAGAAAAATTTTATATTTTTTACCATTTACTGTGTTTTTAGTTTAAAAAAATTAGAAAGGATATCCGATGGCAATATTCAGAATAAGGTTATCTTTTCTCCAGCTTGGGTCTCCGAAATTAATTTTATCAAAAGTCCACCTGCTATTTTTTTCATAATAAGGAATCCTCAGCGGCATTGCCAGATCCAGTCGTAAAATTAATATTGAGAGATCAAGTCTCAGACCAACTCCGGCTCCTACGGCGATTTCACTCAAAAATTCTTTAGAAAATTTCGCTCCCGGCCTTTGAGGATCATCGTTGATTAACCAGATATTTCCGGCATCTGCAAAGACAGCAACATTTAAAAATTTATAAAGATTGGCACGGTATTCTGCATTTAATTCTAATTTCACATCACCGGACTGGTCGAAATAATATCCTTCCTCAATAGTTCTCGGGTCAAAGCTCCCCGGGCCTAAAGTTCTCGCCCGGAAAGCCCTCACACTGTTACTTCCTCCTGAGAAAAACTGTCTGGAAAAAGGGATGTATTCTGAATTTCCATACGGATAGGCAACTCCGGCAATAAGTCTTGTGGCTAATGAAGTTTTTTCTGTGAATTTGTGATAATATCTTAAATCATTTTCAATTTTTGCAAACTGACTGAAAGGAACTCCAAAAATTGACTTTTCTTTATCTTTTTTTACATTAGCTCCGGTTATAAGCCCCGTTAAATTTCCTGCCAAATCCAAAGTTCCTTTATAATAAAAAGTATTTGGCTTCTGAAGCATGGTATTGGTGTAGGTGTAAGAGTAAATCGGGCCGAAGATCAATTGTGGCTTGACCACTCTTGCTAATGCGTCGTTTTTTAGAGAAATTGAATTATATAAATCAGTAACATTCGCAGGAGAAACATAAGTAACATCAAAAATCTTTAAATCATGCTCTTTTCTCGCATTTTCTTTCCAAACATAGCCAAAGGAGCCTGTAAAGGTGTTTAAAGAATAATATTCGGTCCTGTTCTGGAATTCATACCCCACGGAGATATTCGTTCTCGGAACAAACGCACTTGATGAATTAAACCTGAACGGAGCCACAATTCTTGGAATCGAAAGCTGCGCATTGGCACCCATTCTGAAAATATTTTTAGCATTTTCCGGTCCGCCGATCTGGAAATCAAATGCTCCGAAAATAGAAGCCTTAAACTGTTCCGTACCATGGAAGAAATTTCTGTGTGTCCAATTGAGATTGACTTCGCTTCCGGCATAATTTGCAGAATTGGTTCTTCCCAAAGCTTCCAGACGAAGCGATTGAATCTGTCTCGGAGTTAATAAATAATAAGTGTCAAATTTATGTTGTAAGGAATCCGAAACCACAAATTCATTTTTTACAAATTTAAAAACCCCCAAGCTGATCAATCTGTTTAAGGTAAGGTTGTGATTGGTTCTGTTATAAAGATCTCCTTTTTTAAAGTACAAAGCTCGGTCGAAAATTTTTGGTTTGAATTTATGCTGTGGATCAATTACATAAATGTCTTCATGAGCATATTTTTGAAGAGAATCTGCATTCATCGGGATATTGTATTTTCCATCCTTTACATCCTGAATGTTGTAATTCGGGAAAACAACCACTTTATCAATGCTGAATTGCTGTGTTGCCAGGTCAGGAGTATTGTCTTTCAGCTTTACATTCAGCTCTACCTTATGATTTTTGCTTATGGTACTGTCTGCCTGAACAATGATATTGTCCGGATGGAAATAATAGAAGCCTCTTTCTTTCAGTCCGTTATCAATTCTTTCTCTTTCAGATTTTATCACATCAAGGTCAAAAGGATTTCCTTTTTTAAGGAAAGTTTTATCCGTAAGATTCTGGATTTCCTGATTGACCAGTGAGGAATCTTTCTGAAATTTCACATCGCTTATCAGGTATCTCGAGCCAGGCCTTACATTATAAATAACCTGAGCTTTTTTATTTTTAGAAATCGTGTCATAAGTTGCCCTTGCGTTGAAATATCCTTTGTTTTCAGAATAATTTTCAATAATATTTTTATTGAATTCACGGTCTACATCGCCAAGCAGAACGGGCTTTTCACCTACTTTATATTTTAGCCAGTAATTAAAGCCTTTGTCTTTTTTAGGTTCTTTGGCGATATTATAGAAAAATAATTTCGGTCTTAGTCCCAGAAAGGTAGAGTTTGGTTTGGGTGTAAGTTTACCTTCCAGAGCAGCTTTGAGCTCTTTTTTATCATTTTTAGAAATGGAATCATTTTCAATATTGATTTCTGCCCCGGTGTACAGCATTTGTCCTTCTTTCAGGTATTTTGTATTGCTGCACGAAAGTGTTACCGAAGCAAGTCCGGAAGCAAATAGATATTTAAAACAGGTTTGGAAATTTTTTTTCATTATTTAAATTCTACGACTTGGTTTTGCTTATTTTTTCTTGATTCTTTCTGATTGTTATTTTTAGATTTCTGGAAAATTTCCCGGAATTTGTCATAATCCAAAGTAATAATAAATCCAAGCCCGGTCTCCACAATCTGCCCTTGTAGCGCCACCTGATATTCATTCTTACGGTAAGCACGGAGCATATATCTTCCGTCTTTGGAAAGGCTGTAATCCATTGTAACGTCTCCTGCAATATTGGTCATGTTTTCATTCTGCCGTGCTTCGCCTTCCAATCCGAAGTTGCTTCCCACCGAAACTTTTAGTCTGTCATTCAACAGTTTTTTACTCAGGCCGACGTTAAGGTCTGTTCTGGTATTTTTTGATCCGCTTGAATAGTCTTCGGAAGATTCCAGGTCAAAATTCAGTTCAACCCCTTTGATTAATCCTGCGGCTAAATTATTTAATTGCTGAGACAAAATTTTACTTACACTTTGCCTTGCCATCATCTCACCCGATAATCCCGCTCCGGATTGGAAAGGATTTTCACCAATGAATCTGTTCAATAATAGCAAAGCAAAAACCTGCTTATTCATTTCGGATTCCTGGGTTCTCAGTTGGGCTAATTTTTGGTCGACAACATCAGTAACGGCTGAAGAAACGGCATTATTTTTTTCATCTGTAGTAATATCAAAAGTGATAACTGGTTTCAGCAATTCACCTTTCATTTTCAGCAAAGTGTTGAAAGGGATTCTTTGTTTGTATTGATTCATTTCGCCCGGAGAATCTGTATTTAATTGCTGTTCAACTAAATCTATCGGTGCTGCCTCAGTCTTATAAATGGCGGTAATATCCATTTGTGCCATTGTCGGTTCGCCGGTCCAGGTGATTGTGCTTCCTTTTTGGATGTCAAATTTCCGTTTCAGGAGGCTTAC
The DNA here is from genome assembly GCF_900156075.1 of Chryseobacterium sp. RU37D. GTDB lineage: Bacteria > Bacteroidota > Bacteroidia > Flavobacteriales > Weeksellaceae > Chryseobacterium. The sequence goes on from NZ_FTMM01000035.1 coordinate 10,934, forward strand.
AGACATTTCATAAGCTCCGGATTCTACTTCATAAACTCCGACAAGAGTGGTCTTTCCGGAAGGGTCAATTCCTCCCGTAAGTTCTGCCTCACCTTGAAGCTTTACAAAATCACCGTTTGTTTTATCTATTAGTATGGATAGCTTGGCTTCTTTGCTTACCTCAATATTCACATTTACGTCCATTCCTTTGATCCTGCTTTGAGATTTCAGGGAATCTGCTTTAATGGTCTTATTTAAAACTACCTGATCCTGATCGATGAACTCCACAATACCTTCTCTTTCCTGTAAAGTAGGTGAAGATTGGGGAAGCACGAATGTGAAATCGGTATTGTCTGCCACGGCTAATCTTCCGTCAACTTTCGGAAGATCAAGGTTTCCGCGGATGTGCAGCCCTGCATCAATCGCAAGAATTCCATACATGATGGCATCATTTGATTTCTCAGAATTGACTACTTTAAAATCTTTTGCATTAACATCAAGATTGAAGGCAAAATCCCTGTAGGTTTGTGTCAGAACTTGACCGGTGATTCTTAGAAAATTTCCGTCTTTGTCATTGATTTTGAAATCATTAAATTCAATTCCGCGGCTGGTAAAGTCGATTTCATCATTAAGCTTTCGGAAATCGCTTCCTGTTTTTGCAATTTCAAGACCTGCATCATTAAATTTCACTTTACCTAAAATATTCGGTTTGTCGGCCGTTCCTGTTATTTTAAGATTTCCTGAAATATAGCCTTCCGTATTTGTAATGGCATTCATGGAAAAGCCTTGCACACTCTTCATTTGTAGCTTATTGATCGCCATATTCAGGTCAAATGTGCTGGAAGAAGTATTGTAATCTCCTAAGATCTTCACATCATTATTATTCCCGGAAAGGGCAATATCGGCATTTAAAATATTTGGTGAAGTATTGTTTACCTTTGCTGCGAGATTTCCCACAGGGCTTCCGTAAACTATTAGATCTGAAATATTCAAATCTGAAGTGTAAGTCATATTTTTCGTCAGATCACGAAGCTGAGCCGTCCCGTTGATGGTTCCTTTGACTAAAACTGTATCTTTTTTGATCAATTCTGTAATGGTTTCAATTTTAAAATCTTTCAATGAAACATTTAGAGGAGCATTTGGCGACTGGCTTTCCGACTGTAGAAGAATTTCACTTGCTCCATTTGAAAGCCTGAAATTATCTGCTAAAATTCCATCTTTACCGATCTGGATTTTGTTGTTTTCTGCAACGGTCCAGTCGGTGTAATTTAATTTTAAGCCATTCGGATTTAATGAAATTTCTGTGATGTCATCTAATGATTTTGCATTTCCTGCAATGAGGAATTGGGTTGCATCTTTCTGGTCTTTTGTAGTGATATTATAATTGATGATATTATTGGCTACATCGCCGTTGACATTTACTTTATTTAGGGCAAAACTTGAGCTTTTCAAAGCGGTAACACTCAGCCCATACTGCAAGGCCTGGTTTTCATTGGTGACTCTTAATGTTGCATTTTCAATGGAATTTTCACCATACAATAATTGCGGAATCTGGCTGTCGATCTCGATTTTTTGAGAATCTGCATCATAATTTCCATACAAATTAATGGTTTCAAAGCTTTTTAGATCCGGAACAAATTTTCTGATCAGATCATCATTCTTGATTTTTGCATTAAAGGTAAAAAACTGTCCTTCCTGGATTTTTTGCGTTTTACCCGGCTTTTGGAACTGATAATATTGATTGATCGTATTGGCCAGCGAGCCAAAGATTTGGGTAAGTTTGTACTTTCCTTTTAGCTCCACATCGGCTATCTGAGAATTGAAAACAATATTGGTAGAATCATTGGTTGAAGAAGCCTTCAAATTAACTTCCTGAACTGGATAAACTTCTTTCGTATCCGAAAAAGCAAAATCTTTAAGATTTAAATAACCATTCAGATTATCAGGATCCAAATTGGTGAAATCTCCATCGATTTTCCCGGCTAGAATCATTGGGTCTTTATAAAATCCAAGCTTGTTCAGGTCAAGCTTTATAACTTCACCGTTTATTTTTACGGTAGGATTTTTTTCGTTGTAAACTCCAGAGGCGGTTAATGATAAATTAGCATTCGGATCTTTTGAGTTTAAAATGATATTATAAACTCCACGATTTATTTTTCCTGTTAGATTCATGTTCTGATAACGGTATCCTTTGTAAACCGCTGAGGAAACATAGCCTTTAAGATCTGCTTTTGCATTTTTGAAATCGAAGCTTTCTCCTTTGGCGTAAATCTGCGCCGAAATAGGGCCAATGTCCTTATTCTGAATGATTTTCCCGATCTGTAGGCCTTGAAGATTAGCTTTTACATCATACAATTCATGATTTTTTCTACGCATGTCAACATTGGCTTTTACCGCTGCATTTCCAAGAGTGGAGTAGAGGTTAAGGTCGGCATTGACTACTTTTGTCGTTCCTTTTGTATTCCCTTTAATGCTGAAATGGGAAGGCAGAGCAATGTTGGAAGGAATTGTATTTTTTGGAACCAAATTAAAAATCGTTTTTGCCGATGAAGACAATTCCGCAATTCTAAGGTCGTAATACAACTGATCTGGATTCATAGCATTTTTGATTCTTCCGGAAACGCCCAATCTCAGCTTGTCCAATCCGGAAACTTTCATATTGTCAATCAATAAATCGTTTACACTTCCTTTTACTTTAGCATTTACATTTAAAATTGCATTAGGATATTTATTAAAAGGGACCGTATTTCTTAAAGTAGGAACTAAATTCAGGATATCAGAAAATCCTATTCTTGAATCTTTAATATTTGCTGAAATTTTTACGGCTCCTAAATTTGAGCTCAATTGCTCAATCGAATTATAATTTAAAATTACCTCATCACGCAGCAGGGTTTTTGGAGTCTGTAAATATAAATCCTTTAAGTAAGCCTCTTTTTCGTTATATACAAAATCCGTATTGAATTTTTGAATATTCAGGCCTCTCGCTTCCTGGATTTCTGCTGAATTTACCGTTCCTTCAAAAGTTCCGTTCTGCATTTTAAACCTTCGGACTTCGGTATTTAATTTCGAGAAATTCATGTGGTTGAAATCCATTCCCTGTTTGGTAGGGGCGATAGCGGTGTTATTGTAAGCTACTTTTACGTCATTTAAAATCAACTTTCCTAATAATAAGCTGAGTGCCTTATTCTGGTCTGATGTTTTTGACACTTCAGGTTTGGCATCTTTAGGATTCGCATTTTGTGCTGGAAGATGCAGATTAGCGTTAATATTTGCCCCCGAAAGAATAAGATTTTCAATGAAATAAGCATTATTTTCAAGATCAAGCTTGTTAACCTTAGTGCTTAATTCTTTGAATAAAACCTTTGCAAATGTTTTGGAATTATCATCACCGTAATCAATATCGAAATTGGTGAGCTTTATCCCTCTTAAGCCAATCTGCATCGGTTTTTTATCGTTCAGGGAATCAACTTTTTTCTCGACTTTTTTAGAAACCTCTTCTATGAGATCCTGCTTTAGTTTCAGCTTTAATCCGTCAAGATTTATATCATTAACGGCATATTTGTTATTATTAAGATCAAACGTTCTTACCCTTGTATCAAAAGATTTAAAGTAAAGTTTGATATCATTTCTTGATTGCTGGTCGTTGAAGGTAACGCCGATATCTTTTAATTTAATTTTATCTAAAGAAATAATGAATGGCTTCGACGGGCTTTCCTCTTTATCGCTCGTCGCAAAAGCATCAATAATATAATCAAAATTGAATTTTCCGTCAGGCTTCCTTACCACATTCGCTCGTACGCCCTCCATATCGACGGATGTGATATCGGCCTTGGAATTAATCAGCTTCAGCATGTGTAAGCCTACTTCAAGCTTTTTTACTGCCAGAAGTGTATCGATATTCTGACCTTTCAGATAAAGATTTTCCATGACAAGGCTGTTTGGAAATCCTATATAAACCCGTTCCAGACTTACTTTTGTTTTAATTTTTTTTTCAAGGTAAACCACCAGCTTGTCTTTCACAAAATTCTGGACGGCTGGAAGCCTTAAACTGAAAATGACCAATGTAAAAAAAACCAATATTAAAATAATGGTAATAAGGATTCGCCGGAATAATTTTCGTTTATTAATTTTCAATTTCAAGAGTGTCGGAATTTAAACAAATATAATAAAAAGTAATTTTTATCAGTTCAATTTGCGATACTCTGTAAGGAATACAAAAATCCTGCCTTGGCTGTCAATTATGGAATTTAGTTTAGTTAATTGTCAAGTGAATAGTTGATGATGACAGTCAAGGCTTGGATTTAATTTTTAAAAAGCCCCCTTTTCATTTTTATTGTTGAAAAGGTTTAGCAAAAATGAAATTCAAATGTTAGTTTAAAAGGGGGCTTGGCGTAGTTTATATGTTGAGTTCAATTTTAATTATTTCCGTTTTCCCATATTACTACCTCGCCTTGTGGCGCAGCACCACCTTGAGCTAAGGAGATTGGTGGGATTTCTTGGTTGATATGATAGATATATGCTGCAATTTTTTCGGCATCCCTTCCTGTAATCACTCCTTCTTTGATTAGAGGGCGCATTGTAGGATTATTCGGAGATCCGTTTTCCAGCATCCAAATGACGTTTTTAAACAAGCTTTTTTGTTTTACATTGATCCAATGGCTGTCTGTCAAGTTAGGCCCGATTCCTCCTTTTCCTCCCTCACCGTGGCAGGTTGCACAGTTTGTTTTGAATAATTCCTGACCTTCTGTGATGTTGTCTGCACTGTATTTAGCATTTTCCAGGGTTACCTGAGGAGCTGTTTTTTCAAATTCTGTGATGGAGGCAAGCATTTGTTTGGTTTCCGTATTCAGTTCTGCGTCAGGATGAGCGTAATCTGTAAAAGCAAACGCAGTCAAATATACTGCACAAAAAATACATCCGAACCAGAAAAGCCCTATCCACCATTTAGGAAGTGAATTGTCTAATTCTGTGATTCCATCGAAACCATGGTCAATCAGAATGTCTTTTTCTTCAGTGGCAGACTGTTTTTTGAATGCAGAATTCCATAGTTTCTTAAAATAAGGAGTGTTTTTTTCTTTTAAATATTGCACTTTTTGTTCAGCGGATAATTTGGAGAAATTCTGATTTTCAATTAAATCTCCAATCGAGTTCATGATTAGAAGTAAAATAATAGCAATCAGCATCAATCCCCAGAAAAAAGGCGAAGAAAAATATCCGGAATTGTGCGCGAACATTTCGAACGCCATGATCGTCAAACCTACTGTTACAAGGATGTATATTGAAATTGGAGTTCTTGTTTTCATTTTAATTCAATTTAAAATTAATTAGCATTTGCCGTTTGAATCTGAGTGGTTTTAATATCTGTTCCTAATCTTTGCAGATAAGCAATTACGGCTACAATTTCTCTTTGCTCCAGAGGAGCGAATGAAGCTCCTTTTGCTATTTTGTCTTTTTCTATCTGTTCTTTCACATCAGCTGCTTCCGAATAGATTCTTTTCACGATACCTTTTGCCTGATTATCTGCCCATTGGTTGGCGGAATCTATTTCGGCTTTTGTATAAGGAACATCGAAATAGTTTTTCATTAATTTCATTTTATCAACCATTTGAGCTCTGTTTAATTTATTTGTAATTAGCCACGGGAAACGCGGCATAATGGAGCCGGCAGAGGTAATCCTTGGATTGTACATGTGTTTGAAATGCCATGAATCAGGATTTCTTCCTCCTTCTCTGTGAAGATCCGGTCCTGTTCTTTTGGAACCCCACAAAAATGGTCTGTCATAAATAAATTCTCCTGCTTTGGAATACTGTCCGTTTTTACCTTCAAACCTTACGATTTCATCACGGAAAGGTCTTATCATTTGTGAGTGGCAGGCATTACAACCTTCTCTGATGTATAAATCTCTTCCTTCTAATTCTAGTGGTGAGTATGGTTTTACCGCTGTGATGGTTGGGACGCTTTGCTTTAAGGTTAATGTAGGAATAATCTCTACCAAACCACCGATCGCTACTGTAATAAAAGCCAGAACTGAAAGTAATTTCGGGGTTCTTTCCAGCCAAAGGTGCAATCCTTCGCCTTCCTTTCTTGCAGATCTGATATTGGCCAATGCGGGTGCTTCCGCAGGAACATTTTTTTGGAACGACCCCTGTCTGATAGTTTTTACCACATTCACAACCATTAAAATAGCTCCTGAGAGATAAAATACCCCGCCTAAGAATCTCATTTTATAATAAGGAATAATTGCAGTAACTGTATCCAGCCAGTTTTTCCAAACCAGAGTTCCGTCTGGATTAAATTGTTTCCACATCAACCCTTGGGTGAACCCTGAAATATACATTGGGACAGCATAGAAAATGATTCCTAAAGTTCCGAGCCAGAAATGCCAGTTAGCCAGTTTTTTAGACCAAAGCTGAGTTCTCCACATTACCGGAATAAGATAATACACGATACCGAATGCCATGAAACCATTCCAGCCAAGGGCTCCGATATGTACGTGACCGATTACCCAGTCTGTATAATGTCCGATTTTATTTAAAGATTTTGTTGCTAATAAAGGGCCTTCAAAAGTTGCCATTCCGTAGCAGGTAACCGCTACAACGAAGAATTTCAGTATAGGATTTTCTCTTACTTTATCCCAGGCTCCTCTCAAAGTTAACAATCCGTTCAGCATACCTCCCCAAGACGGAGCGATCAGCATGATTGAGAAACCTGTTCCCACTGCCTGAGCCCATGCCGGAAGCGCAGTATATTGCAAATGGTGCGGCCCTGCCCAAAGATATACGAAGATCAGCGACCAAAAATGAATAATTGATAGTTTATAGGAAAATACAGGTCTGTCTGCTGCTTTTGGCAGGAAATAATACATTAAACCTAAAACCGGAGTTGTAAGTACAAACGCTACTGCATTATGACCATACCACCATTGAACCAATGCATCTTTTGCTCCTGAATAAATTGAATAGGATTTCCAGCTTGTGAAAGATAACGGAATTTCTAAGTTATTAAAGATATGAAGCATGGCCACGGCAATCCAGGTGCCGATGTAGAACCAAATCGCAACGTAAAGGTGTCGAACTCTTCTTTTTGCAATCGTTCCGAACATATTAATCCCGAAAAACACCCATGAAATGGTAATGAGAATATCAATTGGCCATTCGTGTTCCGAATATTCTTTTGAAGTATTGATCCCCATTAAAAATGTTATGACAACACTTATAATCATGATCTGCCATGTCCAGAAGTGGATCCAGGATAATGTATCACTGTACATTCTTGTTTTTAACAATCTCTGCATGCTGTAATAAGCACCACAGAAAAAAGAATTGCAGACAAAAGCAAAAATAACGGCACTTGTATGAAGCATTCTTATTCTTCCGAATCCTAATGCTCCCTGTGTATTGATCAATCCCTGAATATTTCCGGATAATAAGCTTTTAATAGTGGTATCATCCGTCCCGAATAAGAATTCCGGTAGTTCCGGGTAAAAAAGCATTAATGCTGCGGTAAGACCGAGTAAAAATCCTACCAAACCGAATGCAATTGTAGCATACAGGAATGCCCTGACAATGTTATTGTCATAATTAAATTTTTGAGTCTCCATAATTCCAAGTGTATATTGACTGAGGTAATATTTCTCTTTTACAATAAGATTTTGTAAATAAAAATTTTAATCTAAATCATAAAATATCATGTAGTATGATAATGTTTTGCCAAAGGTATTTACTAACTTTGTGTAAGTCTAATAGATATGCTTCTAAAATATACTGAAAACTACTAAAACGGGGACGATGAGAATTTGCAGCCAAAACATCAGGAAAATCAGAAGGAGTAAGGATTTTACTCAGGAATATATGGCTTTTGAAATGGGTATTTCACAAAAAGCTTATTCTGATATTGAAAATGCAAAAGTGAAGATCAATCTGGAAATTCTTACGAAAATTTCGGATATTCTGGATATTAAACCATCTGAAATATGCAGTATTTCTGATAAGTGCAGCAATGATTTTGAAGATAAATATCACAGCCTTTTGGAGTATATGAAAAAGAATGATATTTCTATTCCGAAAGAGTATCTGTAAAAAATAAACCTTGAAGCTAATCCTATTTCTTCAGCAATCCTTGATAAAGAACCTGTCTGTTTTTAATGGAATATTTATCAAATAAGTGATCAGTGGTGCAATATTTTCTTGTCCATTAGCTCTGCTGTAGTACAAATTCTAGCTTTGTTCTGATCGGTTACTTCCAAAATTCTTTCGGAATTTGTCCGAAGTTGTTATTCATTGTAAATATTTTGTGGTAAAAACGATTTGCTGATTATTAATTAAATGAACGATTTTATTCTCTTTATTATGTTGTGAAACAAGATATAAGAATTTTAGATAATTAGTGCCATTTTATTTTTAGTTTCAGAAAATAATTTTATATTTGCGCCGAAAAAAAAATATTTTAATATAAATGTAAAAAAAGAAAAGAAATTATACTATTCATGATGAAGTTGTTTAAACTTATTTAGACAAAAAAGTTCCAAGAAAATTAGCAATTTTGGATTGCAATTTAAAAAACTAATAATCTGGAACTCATCAGTA
>NZ_FTMM01000004.1 GCF_900156075.1 Chryseobacterium sp. RU37D
GGGGATGCTGTTACCAATGGTATAATTTCTTTCTGGACAGGATTTGCAAACACTAACGCCGTTGAGAGAATGAGAATACATTCTAATGGTAATGTAGGGATTGGTACTGCAGCACCCGTAGCAAAATTGGATGTAGCCGGAAATGTAAAAATAGCAGACGGAACCCAAGGGCTAGGAAAAATATTGGTGAGTGATGCAAACGGTCTAGCAAGCTGGCAAAATTCCAGTACAGCAAGTAACAATATTTACAATTCTAATGGTACATTGACAACCGACAGGACGGTGACCCAAGCAGCGCATTCGATTACTTTTACCGGAGGTAATTTCAATGTAATACCGGCTTCATCGGGTACAGGTTTATCAGTTATAGGTTCCTCGAATAACCCTGTCACTAGTTCGCCAAGAATTTTTAGCCAAGAAGGATTGGAACTACAAAGCAATAGTAACCAAGGAGTTGTAATATTAAACGGATTATGGCCTTTGGTTGCAACAAATCCAGTATTTAGAGTTGTGTATGGAAATGGTAACAATACTCCTGGCCAAATAGAATATTTAAGAATACAAGGAAACGGAAATGTAGGAATTGGTACAGCAGCACCCGCAGCTAAACTGGATATAGCTGGAAATGTAAAAATAGCAGATGGAACCCAAGGGCTAGGAAAAATATTGGTGAGTGATGCAAACGGTCTGGCAAGCTGGCAAAATGCAAGCACAGCAAGTACAAACATTTATAATTCTAATGGTTCATTAATATCGGATCGTAATGTAGACTTAAATGGGCACAACTTAGCTTTTACCGGTACAGGTAACATGGGAATTGGTATTGCAAATCCAAATCCAAATGCGAGTTTAGATTTAGGGGCAACCAATCAGGCTTTTATTACTAACCGTGTGGCCAATACGGCAGCTATTGCAAATCCTGTTAATGGTATGATTATTTATGTAAATGATAATAAATGCTTTAAAGGATATGCTAATGGTTCTTGGCAAAACTTAGGAAAGTGCCAAGGCCAACCAGTTCTTTCTGATAATCTATTAGAGACTAGAATTATTCATATTAATCCTGATACTACTTCTCCTTATTATGGTGCTTTTGTATCTTATCATTATACTGGAGGAACAGGAGCAACAATACCAGTTATTAGTGTAGCTTCAACTTCAGCGGGAATTACAGGTTTAACACTTGAAACTACTCAGAATGCGGATAATGGAAGTGGTGAAGGTAATTTGGTATTCCATATTAAAGGAACTCCTTCATCACATGGTGGATATGCATACTTTCCGCCATTTACAATCTTTGGGATAGTGTTTGATCTTCATTATTATGTCCTTTAATTATTATTATATGAATTCTATTAATTGAAAGGAAAATTACTACTAAAGCGGTAATATTGGTGTTATTTGCAGCCAAAGTTAAGTGAGAAAAGTTGAGGCTGATTTGTTTTTGGGAAATTAAGAAATATTTTTATTTTCGTAAAAAGCGAGTTCCAAAATAACGATCAAAACTCTACAAGGATTTACAAACAGTATAAATTTAACGCAATTACCCTCAAAATAGAATGTACATCTCCGTGTGAATGCCCCGTAAGCTCCATAATAACATAATGGCTTAACAATACTATTTCCCGATATTAATAAAAGTATATCGGGATATTTTTGTTCATACATAAGAATTAATCCCTATGCTTCCTACTCATCTTCGTATCTTTTGTACATAAGCAGTCCCTAAACATAAATCTTTCTTTTTCTAGCATATGAATAGGTACAATATATTTCACTTTCATCTTTGTATTTTTCCGAATTACCCAAGCATACGGAAAGGTATAGGTATTAATTATTTCATGTATCAATTGTTTAAGTGTAGATTTTGGACAAAAATCATCAAACGGGTCCTAAGAATCCTCCGCTTATCTAACTTGATTTCCATTTCATAAAATGGCTGAACAAAAGTATTATTTATCCTATTTTATCCATAATTTAAACAATTTTTTTTCAAATCAAAGCTTGACAATCTTTGTCAAACCATCATTAAAAGCTATTTAAAATAATTCTCGCGCTATTTCCTTTATATTATCGCTCTTTCCCATAGAGTAAAAATGTAAAACCGGAACTCCAAAATCCAACAATTCCTTGCATTGATTAATAGACCAGTCAATTCCGATCTGTTTTACCGTTTCATTATTTTTTGCTTTCTCTACCTCAATGATTAACTCTTCCGGTAAATCAATTTTAAAAATTTGTGGTAAAATTTTAAGATGATTTTTCGTTGCAATTGGTTTAATTCCAGGAATTATAGGAACCGTAATTCCCATTTCACGGGCTTTTTTTACAAACTCGATGTATTTTCTATTATCAAAAAACATTTGAGTGACAATATAATCGGCTCCTGCATCTACTTTTTGCCTCAACCATTTTAAATCGTAATTCATTGAAGGGGCTTCCATATGCTTTTCAGGGTAACCTGCAACACCGATACAGAATTTATTATGTTCATCACATTCTTTATCCTGATTGTGTAAATATTTTCCTCTGCCCAAATCATTGATCTGATGCACCAAATCCATCGCGCTTCCATGGCCGCCTTTTGTTGGTTCAAAATATTGATGTCCTTTCATTGCATCGCCCCTCAACGCCATTACATTGTCGATTCCGAGATACATACAATCTACCAAAAGATATTCTGTTTCTTCTTTGGTAAATCCTCCGCAAAGCAAGTGCGGAACAGTATCTACATTATATTTATGTTGAATGGCTGCGCAAATTCCTAACGTTCCGGGACGCATTCTTGTAATCCGGCGTTCCATTAACCCGTTTCCTTTGTCGATGTAAATATATTCTTCTCTGGAAGTTGTAACATCAATGAAAGGTGGTTTAAACTCCATTAAAGGATCGATATTCCTGTATAAATCTTCAATTCCGATTCCTTTTTGTGGCGGTACCACCTCCAAAGAGAATAAAGTTTTTCCGTTTGCGTTTTTTATATGATCAGTAATTTTCATTATCTATTTTATTGTTCTGTTTTGAGTATTTATTAGTTTTCGGGTTTCGGCGGTGGCTTTGCCACCGCCGAAACCCGAAAACTAAATTAATCGGCTAAATTGGGTGACAACCATTTTCTAGCTTCCGGCAAAGAAATTCCTTTCCTTTGTGAATAATCTTTCAATTGATCTTCAGCAATTTTTCCCAGTCCGAAATATTTTGAACGCGGGCTTCCGAAATAGTATCCGGAAACTGAGGCCGTCGGGAACATGGCTAGACTTTCAGTTAAATAAACTCCAATGTTTTCTTCGACTTTTAATAAATTCCAGATTGCATGTTTTTCCAAGTGATCCGGACATGCAGGATAACCTGGAGCCGGACGAATCCCTTTATATTTTTCAGCAATTAATTCTTCATTGCTCAAATTTTCCTGATTGGCATATCCCCAATATTCGGTTCTTACTTTTTTGTGTAAAAATTCGGCATAAGCTTCTGCAAAACGGTCTGCTAAAGCTTTTACCATGATCGCGTTATAATCGTCATTCGCTTTTTCATATTTTTCCGCCAATTCATCTGTTCCAAAGCCTGTCGTTACACAGAAAGCTCCCATATAATCAGTCTTTCCTGAACTTTGTGGAGCAATAAAATCACTTAAAGCAAGATAATCTTTTCCTTTTGAACGTTGAGCCTGTTGTCTTAATGTTAAGAATTTTACTTTCTGTTCACCATTTTCATCGAAGATTAAAATATCATCCGTTTCATTAGAATTGGCTTTAAAAATTCCGAAAATAGCTTTTGCAGTCAATAATTTTTCGTCTAAAATTCGATTTAAAATAACCTGTGCATCTTTGAACAATTCCTTCGCCTGTGCTCCGATCACCTCATCTTCTAAAATATTCGGATATTTTCCATGAAGATCCCAGCTTCTGAAAAACGGCGACCAGTCGATGAAAGGTAATAATTCCCTTAAATCTTGATTTTCAACAACAGTAATTCCTAACTTATTGGGTGTAAAAATTTCTTCATTTTCCCAGTTGATTTTAAATTTATTCTGTCTGGCTTCTTCAATAGAAACGTAATCTTTATCCACCTGTCTGTTCAGGAATTTTTCTCTGAATTCAGAATAGTCGTTCTTTAAATCCTCAACATATTCTTTATTTCTGTCGCCCAATAATGAACTTACTACGTTTACCGCTCTGGAAGCATCATTTACATGAACAACAGCATTTTTATATTTTAAATCGATTTTCACTGCGGTATGTGCCTTCGAAGTCGTTGCTCCACCGATCAATAAAGGAAAATCTAAATTTTGTCTTTCCAATTCTGAAGCGATATACACCATTTCATCCAAACTTGGTGTAATCAATCCGCTTAATCCGATGACATCCACTTTTTCATCAATCGCAGTCTGTATGATTTTTTCAGCAGGAACCATTACTCCAAGGTCAACAATTTCGTAGTTGTTACAACCCAAAACAACGCTCACAATGTTTTTTCCTATATCATGAACGTCTCCTTTTACCGTTGCCATCAAAATTTTTCCGTTGGCAGGTTTTGAACCGTCCTTTTCCGCTTCGATGAATGGCTGTAAATAAGCAACCGCTTTTTTCATTACCCTTGCCGATTTTACAACCTGTGGTAAGAACATTTTTCCGCTTCCGAAAAGATCTCCGACAACGCCCATTCCTGTCATTAAGTTAATTTCAATAACGTGTAATGGTTTTTCTGCCTGTTGTCTTGCCTCTTCCACATCTTCCTCGATGAAACGGTCGATTCCTTTAACCAAAGCATGCGTAATTCTCTCCTGCAAAGGATGATTTCTCCATTCTAAATCCTCAACTTTCTCTTTTTTGATCGACTTATGTTTTTCGGAATAATCAAGAAGTCTTTCTGTTGCGTCTTCTCTTTTATCAAGAATTACATCTTCAACAAGCTCAAGAAGTTCTTTATTAATTTCATCATAAACCTCTAACATCGCAGGGTTTACAATTCCCATGTTCATTCCCGCCTGAATCGCGTGATACAGGAAAACCGAGTGCATCGCTTCTCTTACTGTATCATTTCCACGGAACGAAAACGAGACATTGGAAACCCCTCCACTTACAGACGCATACGGAAGATTCTGGCGAACCCATCCTGTCGCTTCGATAAAATCGATTGCATTTCTGCGGTGTTCATCCATCCCCGTTGCAACAGGGAAAATATTTAAATCGAAAATAATATCTTCTGCAGGGAAATTTAATTTATTAACCAAAAGATTGTAAGAACGCTTTGAAATTTCGATTCTACGTTCATAAGTATCGGCTTGTCCAACCTCATCAAATGCCATGACAATAACCGCTGCACCGTATCTTTTAATCGCTTTTGCCTGTTTGATGAATTCTTCTTCACCACCTTTTAAGCTGATAGAATTCACCACACATTTTCCTTGCGCAACCTGCAATCCCGCTTCAAGAATTTCCCATTTTGAAGAATCTACCATGATCGGGATTCTCGCGATATCCGGTTCGGAGGCTATCAAATTTAGAAATTTAATCATAGAAGCTTTTCCATCGATCAATCCATCGTCGAAATTGACATCAAGGATCTGCGCACCGCCTTCAACCTGATGACGTGCAATATCCAGCGCTTCCGCAAATTTTTCTTCTTTTATTAATCTTAAAAACTTTTTCGAACCGGCAACATTGGTTCTCTCCCCAACGTTGATAAAATTACTTTCCGGTGTAATAATCAAGGGCTCAAGCCCCGATAATCTTAAATATTTCATCAAATTTATTCTTCTAAAATATAATATGCGTTATTCGCATTTTGCTTCAACAAATCCACATGTTTGCTCAAAGCGGTGAAAATTGGAAATCGTTTATAACCCAAATTGTGTTCTTTGGCAAATTCTTCGATTTCCTCTGTAATTTCATTATAATATAAATAGCTGTAATTCGGGAAAAGGTGATGAGCAACATGGAAGTTGAAATTCCCCAGCACATTTCTTACGAACCAGTTATTTTCCTGTAAATCGTTGGTGACTTCAAACTGATGATGGAGCCAGCTGAATGGCAGTCCGTTATTTTCATCCAGTTTCGGAAAAGCATTATCAGGAAGCGGATGCAAAGGCAACAGCACAAAAAGTGCAAAAATACTCGCTGCAATCACCTGTAAAAACCAAGCTCCCAAAGCTAAACCAATGGATACCTTAAAAAATAAAACGGGAACTGCAATCTGATAGAAAAAATAGAACAGTTTATAGGTAACCATTTTAATTTTTTCTTTGGTCGGAATGGCTCCCTGGGTTTTCAGAATGACTCTTTCTTTATCGAAAAAGTCTCTGAAATCTCGAATGAACATCCAATTGAACAGATATAAAGGATACACCAAAAAGAAAAAGAAATGCTGATATTTTTGAACGCCTTTCGCTTTAATCCACGGAACTATTAACAACAAGCCGCTTTGCTCGATGTCGGTGTCCCAACCGTCAACATTTGGATAAGCGTGATGCGCCGCAATGTGTCTTTTTTTCCAGATGTAAGAATTTGCTCCAACAAAATCGAAAATCTGTAAAACCAAATTGTTTAATCTCTTGCTTTTGTAAATATTGTTGTGGGCGGCTTCGTGAATTAAATTTAAATAAATCAAAACCAAAGAAATTCCCATCAACACAAAACTCGAAATATAAATCCACGGTTTATCTACATTAAAAAGCGCAAACACATATAAACTATAATAGACCAAAGGCAAAATAATGGCTTTGATCTGAATATAAAGATCCCTGTTTTCGGGAATGGCTTCTATACGCTGGTTCACTTTCTTTCTTAATTCATTAAACAGTTTTGCATCCTCTGAATCTTTTAAGTAAATCGGCTTTTCCATTATCGTAAATTTTGTGATGTATTTAAAGATAATATTAAAAACCGTTCCTTTTCTTATCAATTCAATAAAAAAAATCTATTAAATCACACAAATTCTTTCAATTTTCTTGGTGGATATTGTGAAACCAAATCTGCGATCGCTTTAATGTGATCCGGTGTTGTTCCACAGCAACCTCCGATAATGTTGATTAATTCTTTTTCTACATATTCTTTGATCTGACTTGCCATATCTTCGGGTGTTTCATCATATTTTCCGAAAGCGTTTGGAAGCCCCGCATTCGGATAAGCTGAAACGTGGAATTCTGAATTGTGAGCCAATGTTTCCAAATATGGTGTTAATTGATTTGCTCCCAAAGCACAGTTGAAACCAACACTCAATAAATTCAAATGAGAAACGGAAATTAAGAATGCTTCTGCCGTCTGTCCGCTCAATGTTCTTCCTGAAGCATCGGTAATCGTTCCGGAAACCATGATCGGAATTTTAATTTCTCTTTCGTCCTGAATTTCATCGATTGCGAATAGAGCTGCTTTTGCATTTAGTGTATCGAAAATAGTCTCTACCAAAAGAATATCTGAGCCTCCGTCTAATAAAGCTTCACACTGTTGTTTGTAGGCAATTCTCAATTCTTCAAAAGTGATTGCTCTGTAACCAGGGTCGTTTACATCAGGACTTAAACTTGCTGTTCTGTTTGTTGGGCCTATGGATCCTGCTACAAATCTTGGTTTGTCAGGATTTTGAGCCGTGAATTCATCACAAACTTTTCTGGCTATTTTTGCAGATTCATAGTTCAATTCATACACTAAATCTTCCATGTGGTAATCCGCCATCGCAATCGTTGTTCCTGAAAACGTATTGGTTTCGATGATGTCTGCACCTGCTTCCAGATATTTTTTGTGAACTTCTTCGATCGCATGAGGTTGCGTTAACGATAATAAGTCGTTATTGCCTTTTACAGGATGCTCCCAATCTTTGAAACGTTCGCCTCGATAATCTTCTTCCTCAAATTTATATCGTTGAAGCATTGTTCCCATTGCTCCGTCGAGAATTAAAATTCTTTCGGATAATGCTTTGTATAATTGTTCTGAATTTTTCATTTTATTTATTTTTCATCGTTGAATTAATCTGTTATTTGATATTTTTCCATACGTTCCTCGTATGGCTATTGTTGTTGAAGCCTTCGGGTTCGCCACTAATCCAATGCCTGTTTTAAATCTGCAATGATATCTTCTACATTTTCCAGGCCTACCGAACAACGAACCAAACCAGCGGTTATTCCTACTTCATTTCTTTCTTCGTCTGATAATTTGGAATGTGTTGTTGAAGCCGGATGCGTCACAATCGTTCTAGTATCACCAAGATTTGCGGAAAGCGAACACATTTTAATTTTATCTAAAAAGTTTCTACCGCCTTTAATTCCGTTTTTGATTTCGAATGCCACGATATTTCCTCCTAATTTCATCTGTTTTTTAGCCACTTCATAGCTTGGATGAGATTTTAAGAAAGGATATTTCACCAATTCTACATTTGGATGACTTTCTAAAAATTCGGCAACCTTAAAAGCATTTTCACAATGTTTTTCAACACGAATCGCTAAAGTTTCCATACTTTTAGATAACACCCAGGCGTTGAAAGGCGACATTGCAGGGCCTGTATTTCTCGCGAAAAGATAAATTTCACGAATCAAATCTTCTTTTCCGACTGCTACTCCACCTAAAACACGACCTTGACCATCTATCAATTTTGTTGCAGAATGCACCACGATGTCTGCACCATATTTTATCGGCTGTTGCAAATAAGGTGTTGCGAAACAGTTATCTACAATAAAAATTAAATTGTGCTTCTTTGCAATCCGTCCAAAAAATTCTAAATCCAAAACCTCAATTGCAGGATTGGTAGGTGTTTCCAGATATAAAATTTTCGTGTTTGGCTGAATATATTTTTCAACATTTTCTGCATCTTCTGCTTTGAAATAAGTTGTTTCAATATTCCATTTCGGGAAATATTTTGTGAACAATGTATGTGTAGAACCGAAAACCGACTGACAGCTTACGATATGATCTCCTGCATTTAACAAAGTTGCGAAAGTTGAATAAATCGCTGCCATTCCTGTTGCAAAAGCATATCCTGCTTCTGCACCTTCCATCTTCACAATTTTATCTGTAAATTCCGTTACATTCGGATTTGAAAACCGACTATACAGATTCTTTGATTTTTCTTCTGCAAAGCTTGCTCTCATATCTTCCGCATCCTGAAAAATAAAGCTGGATGTTAAATACAAAGGCGTTGAATGCTCATCAAACTGAGTTCTTTCGGTTTGAGTTCTTATGGCAAAGGTTTCAAAATTTTCAATTTCCATTTCTATATTTTCCGTAGGTTTTACGGTAGTTTGTTATTATTTCTTTCCATAGGTTTCACCTACGGCTATTGATATTGAACCCTTCGGGTTCGCTGGTTATTTCGTCTCGCTTACTCTTAAAATATCTCCGAAAACGCCTCTTGCAGTTACTTTGGCTCCCGCTCCGGCTCCCATAATCACAATAGGATGCTCACCATAGCTTTCCGTATAGATTTCGAAGATGGAATCGGATCCTTTCAGTTGTCCCAAAGCCGAGCTTGCAGGCACGGAAACCAGCTTTACATCAAGCTCACCCTTATCTTTTTGTAAATCGCCGTGTAAATCTCCAACATATCTCAAAACATGCCCGGGCTCCTGACTTTCTTTGATTTTTTGATATTCTTCGTCTAATTCTTTCAATCTTGAAAGGAATTCCTGTTTTGAAACTGAAAGCAGGCTTTTCGGCACAAGATTTTGAATGCTGATGTCTTCAAATTCATTAATTAAATCCAATTCTCTGGCTAAAATTAATAATTTTCTGGCGACATCATTTCCTGACAGATCTTCTCTCGGATCCGGCTCTGTGTATCCTTTTTCCAATGCTTCATTGATGATGGTTGAAAATTTATCATCTCTTAACGAAAAATTATTAAAAACATAGCTTAATGTTCCGGAGAAAACCCCTTTGATCCTTGTGATATTTTCCCCTGAAAGGTGTAAAAGCTTTATGGTATCAATCAATGGCAAACCGGCACCAACATTGGTTTCGTACAGATAACGTCTGTTATTTTTGTTCAACGTATATCTTAGTTTACGGTATTCTTCAATCGGAAGCGTATTGAAAATTTTGTTGGAAGAAACCAGATCGAAACCGTTTTCCGCCAACGCATGATAATTTTTAACAAAATCTTTACTCGCTGTGTTATCCACAACAATCAGATTTTCCAATTGATTTTCTTTTGAAAAGTTGATTAATTCCTCAATATTAGAAGGACTTTCTGCTGTGACAACCTCATCATTCCATTTATTATCAAAACCTTTTTTATTGAAAGCAATTTTTCTTGAATTGGCAACCGCAACTACTTTCAGATCGATTTTTTTACGTTTTTTGATTTCATCCGAAGATTCTAAAACCTGCTCTATCAAAGTTTTTCCAACGTTTCCGTGACCAATAATTGCTAAATGAACTGTCTTTGGTTTTTTAGAAATTTCAGATTCGATGATATTTTTTGCTTTTTCGTCCTGAGATGAAGTTACAACAATATTTACTCTTTTTTCCGCTGCAATTTGGTTTAAAAGCAATGGGAAAACGTTATTTCTAGCCAGTTCTGCCAACACTTTGTTGAAATCTTCCGCAACAAAGCCCAAAACCGACACATTATTTATACTGTAAATCTGAGAAACTTTCCCAGATTTTCTTTCTGCTTTGAATTCATCCATCAGACAATTGACTGCTTTTTCAGAATCACTTTCCTGAACAAGAATAGAAATTCCGTTTTCAATCGCCTGCTGGGAAATTACACCCACACTGATTCGCGCTAATGTCAGCGCTTTGAAGATTCGTCCGTCAATCCCAATTTCACCTAAGAAATCTTCCCCATCAAATTTGATGATTGATCTGTTTTTTAAAAATTTTATTTCGCTAACATTACTTTTCATCTTCTACAAAATATTTTTAATGATAGTATTTAATTGTTCGTATTCCATTAAGAAGGCATCATGCCCGTGAATTGAGGTGATCTCGTGATAGAAAACATTTTCTTTTTTCTCTTTTAGCTTTTTAAAGCACATTCGGATTTCAGAAGCGGGAAAAAATATATCTGTATCAACGGAGATCATGTGCATTCGTGCTTGGATTTTTTTTAAATAATCTTCAGTGGCATTTATATTCATCAGTAAATGATTCATCAACTTATAAGCTTTTAAACTAAATCTTTCGTTTAAAACATTTCCGTGATAAATAAGCCAATCTTCCGATTCCAATCTCTGTTTTTTCAGATTGTATTTATTTTGAAATCTATTATTTAATGATTCCGGCGTTCGGTAGCATAACATCGCATGAATTCTTGCTTTTTGTAATGGCTCATCATTTTGATTTAATAAAAATTTCTGAACCAGACATTGTGCATGAAGCCAATCGTGGGTTTTAAAATCGCAGGCAATAGGAATGAAAATTTCGGCAAGATCTGTTTTTTTCACTAACATTTCCCAACCGATTCCCCCTCCCAGAGAACCTCCAATAATGGCATGTAAACTTTTAATATTTAAAATTTCAAGACCTTTTAAAAAGATATTTGCCATATCTGATGGTGTGAAATCCTCATAATCATCAATTAAAAAATTGTCATAGCCATTTCCTGGAATATTGAAGCACAAAACTGTATACTTTTCGGTATCGATTACCTGGTCTTTGCCAATTAATTTTTTCCACCATCCTTTTTCTCCGGAAACATCCGAATTTCCTGTTAAAGCATGATTTACTAAAATGATCGGAGCAGAAAACAAGTCTTTCCCGAAAAGCTTATAGCTCAACGAGATATGATGTTCCTTACCGGAGTTGGTTTGATACAAAAAATTAATATATTTTAGTTCTGTTTTCAATTCTATTATTTTATTATCATTGAAAATGCCACAGGAAATGGCTGAAAAGAACTTCAGTAAGTTATCTGTCCAAAAATAATTTTGGTAGAACGTAGCACCTTCATTGCTTGCACAAAGGGTTGCTAAGGTTTCACAGGGTCTAATCCCTCAACCTTTCTTGATAACATTTTCAATATTTGAATGAACGAATGGCACAAAGATAGAACTTTTCTTTTAAATATTTTTAAAAAAAATATTTAATATTATAAACCTTGATCAACAGACGGTTTTGAGAGCTATATTAGATATAATTCAAATTTTGTGAGTTGGAATTTTTTCACAAAAAAACTAACTTCGTAATTGAAAAGTGATGAAACATGAGTGCTGAAAAAAAAAGATTACAAGATACTAAATGGAAAAACTGGGGGCCTTACGTAAGCAACCGCCAATGGGGAAATGTACGTGAAGATTACAGTTCGAACGGCGACGCATGGAATTTCGCCAACCACAACAATGCGGAAAGCTACGCCTATCGCTGGGGCGAAGAAGGAATTGCCGGAATATCCGATGTGAAGCAGATTTTTTGTTTCGCTTTTTCGTTCTGGAACAAAAAAGATAAAATGGTAAAAGAACGTTTCTTTGGGCTGAGCAATCCTCAGGGAAATCACGGAGAAGATATTAAAGAAATCTTTTATTATCTAGATAATACACCTACTCACAGCTATATGAAAATGGTGTATAAATATCCCATCAATGCCTTTCCTTATGAGGATATCCGTAACGAAAACGCAAGAAGAAGTAAAAAAGAGCCGGAATATGAAATTTTTGACACGGGAATTTTTGACCAAGATGAATATTTTGATATTTTTATTGAATATGCAAAAGCGGAGCACAATGATATTTTGGTCAGAGTTACAGTTTGTAACAGAAGCCAAATTGATGCACCAATTCTAGTTGCACCGACCGTCTGGTTCAGAAATAACTGGAAGTGGGGCTATAACACATACAAAGGTCAAACAAATGCTATGCGTGATGGATGCATCAACATCAATCATGACAGTATTCCCATTAAAAAGTTTTATTCAAGAAACACCGGTGCAGAAAGCGTTTTCTGTGACAATGAGACAAACCACCCGAAGCTATACGATGCTCCCTATCCTGGAAATACTTATTTCAAGGACGGGATTAATGATTATATCATGTATAGTAGCAATACCATTAATCCTGAAAAAATAGGAACGAAAGCCTCTTTTTTAATTGATGAGATCATTGAAGCAGGTCAGTCGAAAACCTTTGATTTCAGATTATCTCCTAATGATCTGGATGAACCTTTTGATCAGTTTGATGAAATTTTCAAGAGCAGAATTGATGAAGCCAATGAATTTTATGATGAAATTCAGCAGGACGTCAACAGTGATGACGAGAAAAACGTTCAGCGGCAGGCTTTTGCAGGGCTCCTCTGGAATAAACAGTTTTATCACTACAATGTAGGGAAATGGCTGAAAGGCGATCCGAATTATGAAGCTCCAAGAGACTTTAATAATTATGTAAGAAATACCGAATGGAACCATCTCCATAATAAAGATATCATCTCGATGCCTGATAAATGGGAGTATCCGTGGTATGCTACCTGGGATCTGGCTTTCCACTGTGTTCCGTTTGCAATTATTGATGCTGAATTTGCCAAAGGGCAGCTTCTTTTACTGACGAAAGAATGGTACATGCATCCGAATGGGCAGCTTCCTGCCTACGAATGGAACCTGAGTGATGTAAATCCGCCTGTACATGCATGGTCGTGCTTCAGGGTTTTTAAAATTGATGAAAAACAAAACGGCAAACCTGACCTTTTATTTTTAGAAAAAGTTTTCCAGAAATTATTACTAAACTTCACATGGTGGGTTAACAGAAAGGATAAAAACGGAAAGAATATTTTCGGAGGAGGGTTCCTCGGACTGGATAATATCGGAGCTTTTGACCGAAATATGATTCTAAAAGACGGCCAGCATCTTGAGCAGGCTGATGGAACAAGCTGGATGGCCATGTATGCCCTGAATATGATGAGGATTGCGATGGAACTGGCTCAGTATTACCAAGTTTATGAAGATATGGCGATTAAATTTTTTGAGCATTATCTTTATATTGCAGAGGCTATGGAAAACCTGGGTGAAGGCACAAAAGGTCTCTGGAATGAGGAAGACGGCTTTTTCTACGATGTTCTCCAGCTTGGAAACGGCGACAGTGTTTCATTAAAACTAAGAAGTATTGTCGGGTTGATTCCAATGTTTGCGGTAGAGATTATCGACCATCATTTGCTTGATAAAATGCCGAATTTTGTGGAAAGAATGGAATGGGTTTTAAAGAATAAACCTGAGCTTACTAAACTCGTTTCGCATTGGGAAGAGGAAGGACAGGGTAGAAAACATTTAATGAGTATTCTTCGTAAAAACCGCCTTACAAAAGTTTTATCAAGAATGCTTGATGAAAAAGAATTCTTAAGCCAGTACGGAATTCGTGCAATGTCTAAAGTGTATGAAGAAAATCCATTCAAGTTTTCCGTACATGGAACTGAAAACGTAGTCTATTATACTCCTGCAGAAAGTGACAGCCGAATGTTTGGGGGCAATAGCAACTGGCGGGGACCGATTTGGTTTCCCATTAATTTTCTGATTGTAGAAAGCTTACAGAGATTCCATTTTTATTATGGAAACAGCCTGAAGGTTGAGTTTCCGACCGGCAGCGGAGATAAAAGAAACCTTGACGATGTGGCCCAAAATATAGGCAATAGGCTTTGTTCGATTTTCTTAAAGGATGAATATGGGCAGCGCCCTTTCAACGGGGGAAATGCAAAGTTTAATTATGATGAAAATTTTAAAGATTATATTACATTTTTTGAATATTTTCATGGTGATAACGGCCGGGGAGTCGGTGCATCACATCAGACGGGTTGGACGGCCACTGTTGCAAAGCTTATGAAACCGAGAATGACTTTATGATATAAGCCTCTTTTTTAAGGGGCTTTTTTATGGATTAATTTTAATTTAAAAAATAAAAAATGTTTTAAATATTTGATTATCTTTGCACCAACAAAAACACATAAAAGATGAAAACAAATTTCTTTGCTTTCCTAATTTCCTTATTAGGACTTCGGCAATTCATTCAGAACATTTCTCGAATTGAATATTGGTTGGGTTTTTAAAATCTTAACGACAATTCGTTTTACATTAAAAACGGAAAATATCAATACATCGCAGAATATTTAGGACCAGAAATATATCCTATATGACAATTTCCTAAACACTGACATAAAATACAGATGTGCAGATGAATCTGAATTAGAGATGATCAATGCTGTTTTACGACACGAAGGAAAAATAGCCGTTGTTGGCTCATATTGTACTTATTCTCCCAGTGAATGTGAATGTATAACCCCATCACCGGAGCCGTAAGATTCGATGAAAATAACAACGGATGTGATACCAATGACGAATTTTTGAGCACATGAAGCTGAAACTCAATGATGAAACAAGTACCGGAGAAACTATTGTAGTGGAAATGGATATCAACTCAAAACTGAGAAATCCTCAATGTTATGCGATTTTATTTTTAAAATAATTAAATTGAGGGGGGAACCATTTCTCTGTTTACAAAAACTTCATAGCCAATTTCTACACTAGGCTCCAAAGTTTTAGAAACTGAGCAGTATTTCTCAAAAGACAATTGAGCCGCTTTCTGTGCTTTTTTAGGATCAATATTTCCTTCCAGCAGAAACTTTAGCTTGATTGCTTTAAAAGGTTTTGCATCCCCCATCGGAATCCTTTCCCCTTCTACTTCAGCTTTAAAATGTGTGATTTCCTGTCTTTGCTTTTTGAGAATAGAAACTATGTCAATTCCGCTGCATCCCGCTACAGCCATCAAAATGCTTTCCATCGGCGACACTCCTTTTGCGCCGGGCTGGGAAGTATTATCCAAAAAAATTGAATTTCCCTGAGAATTGGTACATTCAAATAAAAAATCATTGTTGATTCTATTTAGTGTTATTTTCATTGTGTTGTTGATTGCTTTTAGGTTGCTTCTTACTTGTACAAAAGTATAAAATTACTTTTGTTTTATCTCCAGATATTATTGATACCATCGATGTTTAAGTTTTCAGGAAGGGTATAAATCGTGTCAATTACATACTTCCGAAGTTCCTGTATGATTAATTTCTTTCAAACTCAAATTTTTCAGCAATAATTTCATCATAAATTTTCTGTTTGCTTTCGGAACTTTTGTGAATCAATGTTTGCAATTCAGAATTTTTAAAGAAAATAACCACCTATAATTTCTTGATTTATGTTAAAACTTTAGCGGTGCAGTTTTTGTATTTTTATAAGCATAAAAGCTTAATTTATGAAATTTGAAAATAATAAATCCGGAAACGGCGGAGTAATTACACTTAATAATGAAATCAAGGAAGTAGGAAGATTAACCTATACTATTTTCCCGGAAGACAACAGATTCATCATTTCCTTTGTTTTGGTTCACCCGGAATTTGAAGGTCGCGGAATGGGGAAATTTTTAGTAGAAGAGGCCATAAGATTTGCCCGTGAAAATAATTGGAAAGTATACCCACATTGCTCTTATGCAAGATCTGTAATGCTGAGAATGAATGATATAGACGATATCTTTCTACAAAGATAATACTTCATTCACCAAAATTTCTTCAATATCATCGGGGTAATTAACTTTAAGGTGCTGAGCTGAAGCTACCCAATTTTGAATTTCTTCCAGCTTTAAAATCTTAGAATTTGGAACTCTCATTTTGTCTAAAGCGCAGGCATTACATTCCTGTTCGTATTGATTATGAATTGGAATAACGAATAATTTCTTGTCCATAAAAAGAGCTTCGGCAGGACTTTCAAAACCGGCGTTGCAAAGAATTCCGTCGCAGTTTTCGAAAGATTTTAAATATTGAATTTCATCAATCGGAAAAACTTCAACATTATTTTCTTTAAACTGAAGTTTGGAATATTTAGAAAAAACCTTCCATTCAACAGGAATTTGCTTTAAAACTTTAATAATATTTTCGTCTGAAAAACTTGGAAGATAAACAAGATAAAAACCTTTTTTATCTGGATATAAATTCCTGATTTTCTTTCTGATAACGGGTTTTTTAATCTGAGGATGGTAACTTTCAAAGTGGAAACCTATCTTTCTTTCACTCGGAACATAATATTTCAACACCAATTCTCCAAAAAAATCTCTTTTTTCAGGTTTGGGAGTTTCTTTGAATAACATTGAAGCTTGATGACTCAACTCAATCATTGGATGTTTCTTGAATTTACATGCCCAACCTGTCAATGGTTCGTAATCGTTGATGATTAAATCGTATTGTGAAAGTTCAATTTCTCTTATCGCTTTGACGGCTTCAAGAAAATTATTATCCGTAAACGTTTTTTTATAGGATAATCCTCCTTTTTTATCGTAAAGTAATGAAATTCCTTTATATTGAAAATTGACATTAAAATCAGCCTTTAATTGCGATTGATGTCCGCTGATTAAAGTATCAACCGAGGCGTATTTTTTTAGAATGGGAACAATTTCCTGCGCACGCGCAACATGTCCGTTTCCGGTTCCCTGAAAGGCATATAAGATTTTCATTTTGTAAAATTGGTTACCATTTTCAAAAGCTCGGCATTGTCTATCTCCTGAATTTCTTCCGCTGCATCATCCTGCAGCAGATGTTTTTGCTCATCATAATAAAAGATCTTCCATTCTTTGTTATCGTATTCCAAAGCAGACAGATTTTCTATCCAGTCGCCAGAATTCATATAAATGCAGGAGCCTTTTTTATTAACCACCTCACGAATCTGTGGCTGATGGATATGCCCGCAAACTACATAATCATAATGATTGTCAATAGCCAGTTCAGAAGCAGTCATTTCAAAGTCACCGATATACTTTACCGCTTTTTTTACGTTATTTTTAATCTTCTTTGAAAATGAATATTTTTCCCTGCCCATTTTCTCCAGGAACCAATTTACGATATTATTGATAACGATTAACAGATCATATCCTTTTCCGCCTAATTTTGCAATCCATTTTGAATGCTGGACAGATGCATCAAAAACGTCCCCGTGAAAAATCCAGATTTTTTTATCGTTGATATCTAAGCAGATCTTGTTGCAGACTTTAAGCTTACCCAATTCGAAGTCGGTAAACTTTCGGAACATCTCGTCATGATTTCCGGTGATGTAGTACACATCCGTATTTTTTGTAGCAAATGAAAGGATCTTTTTGATCACCTTCAAATGAGGTTTAGGGAAGTAAGACTTTTTGAATTGCCAGATATCAATGATATCACCATTCAAAACTAAAGTTTTCGGTTGGATAGAATTCAGGTATCTCAGTAATTCTTTAGCCTTACATCCATAAGTTCCCAAATGAACATCCGATAAGACAACTAATTCAATATTTCTTTTCATAGTTTTATGCAAAGAAACTAATTGAAAGTTAACTATATATGAATGTTATATTATTTTTTATAAAGAGTTCATCAGCTCTTCGGTGATTTCCATATTGTGATACACGTTTTGTACATCATCATCGTCCTCGAAACGCTCAAGCATTTTCATATTTGCCTTGAACTGCTCTTCGTTTACTTCCTTTGTATTATTTGGAATTCTCTGAAGTTCTGCACTTTTTGCCTCAATTCCCAGCTCATCCAGCTTATGAGATAAAGATCCAAAGTCTTCAAAAGCCGTTGTGATCATTACTTCTTCATCATCCTTTTCTACATCTTCCGCTCCACCGTCAATCATTTCCATTTCGAAATCATCCCAATCCATTTTGATTTGGGCTAAATCAATGGTGAAAATACCTTTTCTGTCGAATATAAAAGCCAGTTCGCCATTTTTTCCTAGATTTCCATCAAACTTATTGAAAATTGCTCTTACGTTGGCAACAGTTCTTGTTGTATTGTTTGTTGTACATTCCACGAAAAAAGCGACACCTCCCTGTCCGTATCCTTCATAAGTAATTTCCTCATAATTTTCCGCATCTGCACCGCTAGCCTTTTTGATAGCTCTTTCAACATTATCTTTGGGCATATTTGCGCCTTTCGCGTTCTGGATACATCTTCTCAATGCGGGATTAGATTCAGGGTCTTGTCCACCCGCTTTTACCGCTAAAGCAATATCCTTACCTATTTTAGAAAAAGTTTTGGCCATCTTATCCCATCTGGCCATTTTAGAAGCTTTTCTATATTCAAATGCTCTTCCCATTTTTATTTTAAATTTTGACAAAATTAATTAAAAGTCAACGAAAAAAAAATACCTCCGGAGACCGGAGGTATTTATTATTAGAAAAATTTAATTATTTTTTCTTTTTAACTACTTTTTTAGCAGGAGCTTTTTTCTTAGTAGTTTTTTTAACCGCTTTTTTCACTGGAGCATCATCGTAATCTTTTTTCTTGATTGCATTCCACTCATCAGCGTTTTCAACAGCTTTCACAACTACTTTTCTGTCTACTTGTCTTTCAGCATCAGAAGCTGTAGCAGGTACAGTAGCCTTAGCTTTACCTACACCAATTGATTTAAGGGCATTAGCATCTACACCTCTTGCATCTAAAGCAGAAACTACAGCCGCAGCTCTTTCTCTAGATAACTTCAAGTTGTAAGCTTCAGAACCTTTAGCATCAGTTTGACCTTCTAATAGGTAATTACCTCCATCTTTCTTAATTAATGCCGCAGCTCTATCTAGTGCTGAAGTAGATTCAGCTTTGATTGTAGCTTTGTTGAAGTCGAAATAAACATTCTTAACTTCATTCTCAACATCAATAGCAGTTTGCTTTTTAGGCTTAGGACATCCGTTGTATTCTGGAAGACCTGGAACAGTAGGACAAGCATCATCTTTATCTAAGATACCGTCACCATCTGTATCTGGCCAAGGACAACCATTATTTTCAGCAGGCCCTGCAACTGTAGGACAAGCATCATCTTTGTCGATTACACCATCACCATCAGTATCTGGCCAAGGGCATCCGTTGTTTTCAACCGGACCAGCCACATCTGGACATTGATCGTCTTTATCTGGAACTCCATCACCGTCTGTATCAGGACATCCTTGGAACTCTGGTAAACCTGGTGTATCTGGACATAAATCGTCTTTATCTAAGATACCATCCTTATCTCTATCTCTGTTACCGAATCTGAAGTTTAATGATGCTCCAGCCTGCCAGAAGTTAGCAACTGTAGACTTATTTCCTGGAGTTGATACGTAATCACCCTGAATACCAAGACCGAAGTTTTTAGTTACCCAGAAATTAATACCAGCACCAGTAGCAACTGTAAAGAAGTTAGCTTTCCCGTTTTCGTTACCACCATCTCCGTTTACAACCCATTCTCCGTTTGCATCAGTTCTAGGGAAAGTAAGAGAGGTATGGTCGTGTCTTAGGTAATTAGCCCCTACTCTTAAATATGGATCGAACCAAGATTCTTCATCCCATAAAAGACCTGCAGCTTTAGCCTGGAAACCAAGACCTGTCTGAAGGAAGAATTCTTTCCCCATGTTGAATCTTTTATTCTCAACATTACCTACAGTCGTTTGCCAGTCGATAACTAAACCTTTACCAATGTTTCTAGCTACGATAAGCTTTGACAATGGGGGTGTAATAGAGAAGTTGTTCATATTGAACATTGTCTTCGTCAAATTATTAGCAGAGAACGTATTACTGAAGCTGTTTCTCTGTGCCAAATGGTTTTCCGCGTGAGCACCAACCCCGATCATCCACGGATTGTTGGTAGTCTGAGCGAACACAGTAGAAGCAACAGTAAGTGCCAATGCTGAAATTCCTAATTTTAGATTTTTCATAGAATTAAATGATTAAATAATTGATAATGCAAAATAAATATAATTTTTCTTTATACACAAAGTTTTTCAAATGATTTTTAACCTTTCTTTAATATTCTGTCCAGGTTACGTTTATTTTCCCTATCTTTTATGCTCTCTCTTTTATCAAAAAGTTTTTTCCCTCTGGATAAGGCTATCAGGACTTTTGCTTTTCCCTTGTCATTGATATATAATTTTAAAGGGATGATCGTATTCCCCGCATCTTTTAACTTTTTTTCAAGTTTCTGCAATTCTTTTTTGTGCAACAGCAATTTTCGTTCCCTTTTTGTTTTGTGATTGTAAAAAGTTCCCAATTTGTACTCATCAATCATCATATTTATAATGTATAATTCTCCATCGATAAACTGACAGAATGATTCTGCAATAGATGCTTTTGAAGAGCGTAAAGATTTTATCTCTGTGCCGGTAAGAACCATTCCCGCTTCATACTCTTCGAGAATTTCGTATTCAAATCGGGCTCTCCTGTTTAATATATTGACTGTTTTTTCAATCTTCATTTTAGTCTGTGTAATTTTATATGATACAAATATCCGCTAAGACTTGTCTTATTTTAATTATATTTATGCTAAGTCTCCTGTATTTATTAAATTAATAATAAAATAGATAAAAAATACCCCTATATTTAAAAACTTGACTATTACATTATTACGAAATACCCAAATTCTTTTCGTATTTTTGCACCAAATTTACAAAACTATATGTTAACAGTATCTAACTTATCTTTACAATTCGGGAAAAGAGTTCTTTTTGACGAGGTAAACATTATGTTTACGAAAGGAAATTGCTACGGGATTATCGGAGCAAATGGTGCAGGAAAGTCTACATTCCTTAAAATATTGACAGGAAAACAAGACCCAACAACAGGACACGTATCTTTGGAACCAGGAAAAAGAATGTCAGTTCTTGAGCAGGATCACTTTGCTTATGACCAATATACTGTTCTTGAGGCGGTTTTGAGAGGTAACAAAAAATTATTCGAGATAAAAGAGGAGATGGACGCGCTTTATGCGAAAGAAGATTTCTCAGACGAAGACGGCATCAAAGCAGGGGAACTTGGGGTAATCTACGACGAAATGGGAGGATGGACAGCAGAATCTGACGCACAGACCATGCTTTCAAACGTAGGAATTACTGAAGATATGCACTGGCAGATGATGAGTGAGCTTGAAAACAAAGACAAAGTAAAAGTTTTATTAGCTCAGGCACTTTTCGGAAATCCGGATGTGCTTATTTTGGATGAGCCTACGAACGACCTTGATATTGACACCATTTCATGGTTGGAAGATTTTCTGGCAGATTATGAAAATAC
This sequence comes from Chryseobacterium sp. RU37D, assembly GCF_900156075.1. Taxonomy (GTDB): domain Bacteria; phylum Bacteroidota; class Bacteroidia; order Flavobacteriales; family Weeksellaceae; genus Chryseobacterium. The sequence goes on from NZ_FTMM01000004.1 coordinate 21,957, forward strand.
GGTAATCGTTGTATCTCACGACCGTCACTTCCTGGATACGGTTTGTACACACATCGGTGACTTGGATTATGCTAAATTAAACCTTTACACAGGTAACTACTCTTTCTGGTATCAGGCTTCCCAGTTAGCAACAAGACAAAGAGCCCAGGCTAACAAAAAAGCAGAAGAAAAGAAGAAAGAACTTCAGGATTTCATTGCGAGATTCAGCTCAAACGTTGCAAAAGCTAAACAGGCTACCGCAAGAAAGAAAATGATCGATAAATTAAACATCGATGATATTAAGCCTTCTTCAAGAAGATACCCTGCCATTATTTTCGAAATGGAAAGAGAAGCAGGAGATCAAATCTTAGATGTTAAAGGTTTAGAAAAAACAAAAGACGGCGAATTATTATTCTCAAATATTGATTTAAACCTTAAAAAAGGTGATAAAGTAGCCATTTTATCTAAGAATTCATTGGCTATAACAGAATTTTTTGAGATTTTAGCAGGAAACATTGAGGCAGATAAAGGAACTGTTGCTTGGGGAGTTACAACCAACCAATCTCATATGCCTTTAGATAACACCAAGTTCTTCCAAGAAGATATAAGTTTGGTAGACTGGTTGAGACAATTTACAAAAAATGATGAAGAGCGCCACGAAGAGTTCGTAAGAGGATTCTTAGGAAGAATGCTTTTCTCAGGTGATGAAGCGTTAAAGTCTTGTAAGGTACTTTCTGGAGGTGAAAAAATGAGATGTATGTTCAGCAGAATGATGCTTCAAAAAGCCAACGTTCTTTTACTAGACGAACCTACAAACCACTTAGACCTTGAAAGTATCACGACATTGAACAATTCATTGTCTAATTTCAAAGGAAATCTTTTATTAGCATCTCATGACCACGAAATGCTTTCAACAGTCTGTAACAGAGTCATTGAATTAACTCCGACAGGAATTATTGACAGAGAAATGACTTACGATGAATATCTTGCTGATAAAAAAGTAAAAGAATTAAGAGAGAAAATGTACTCTTAATTATAACCGATAAAAAAATGGCTACTCAAACGAGTAGCTATTTTTTATTAATATTTACCTAAAATTATTTTTTAATGAATTTATGCGTAGAAGATGTTCCGTCCGCATTTTTCACATTAAGAATATATGTTCCTTTCAACAGTGAAGAAACATTAATTCTATCAGCTTTATCAGACAATAATACCTTTCTGCCTGAAACGTCAAATATTTCCGCTCCTGCAATTTTTTGTTTAGATTGTACCGTAATATAATCTGTAGCAGGATTAGGATAAATAGCCATATCCCTACTTGCGCTTGTTTCAGCAGTAGCTAGTGTCGCTGTTGTTACTGAAATATCATCAAGTAGAATTGCTCCGCTACTATTGGGTGTATATAAATTAAATCCTAAATAATAAACCCCTGTAGAAGCAGGCGTAAAAGTATATGTAACAGGAACTAAGGTTGCCATGGTATTAAAGACTGGAGTATCATTGATCAAATTTACCATTGAAGCATCAGCGGCCGAAGTTCCGTAGGCTACTTTTAAGCTTTGATTTTCATTAGCACCGCGTTTAAATGACAATGTATAAGTAGTACCCCCCTGCATATTAATCCCCTTTGTATAAAACCATCCGCTTGAAAGATCTTGAGTCTGCGCCCCTAAAAGTCCCGACGAAGTTATACCAGGAATTTGCCCGGTATAATCATGAACAAAATACTCTCCGCTGCCCACAGTCCATTCCTTAGTTGTACATGCCGGAATAGTACCATCCGTAGTACTATTGAAATCCTCAAGATAAGGAACATTCACAGGATTACATTGTGCATTCAACATAAAAAATGAAGGTAAAGCCATTAATGCCAATAGCTTTGAAGTAAAATTCTTTCTCATAAGTTTTTTTAATAATAATGAATGCAAATATAATTAATTTTGTATTATAAATAAAATTTTAACTATTTTTAACATATTTAAGTTGTGCTAAATAAATTAATTTTAAATAAAAACTAAAAATTAACAAATTAAAATTGATTTTCTCTTAATTTATATATAATATTTTTTCAACAAACACAGCTAGCGTTAAAGATATAAACCTCCAATAGTGACAATAAAAAGCAAAGGGAAAATCAGAAAGCGATTTTTCTCTTTCTAACGTAAAAAGATAGCCGCTCAAAATAAGCAGCTATCTTCCCTTTTATTATTTATTTGTAATTATTTTTTAATGAATTTATGTGTAGAAGATGTTCCGTCTGCTTTTTTCACATTAAGAATATACGTTCCTTTCAACAATGAGGAAAGATTAATTCTATCAGTTTTATCAGACGATAATATCTTTCTGCCTGAAACATCAAATATTTCCACTCCTGCAATTTTTTGTTTTGATTGTACAGTAATATAATCTGCAGCCGGATTAGGATAAATACTAACATCTCTGCTTATGTTGGTTTCAGCAGTAGCTAATACAGCCGATTTCACCGAAATATTATCTAAAAATAAAGCCGGCCCTTCACCAGTTGGAGAATAATCATTAAACCCAAAATAGTACACCCCTGTGGAAGGCGGAGTAAAGGTATAAGAAGTTGGCGTCATGCTGGTTGCAGCAAAGTTCGGATTATCATTAAGAATGTTCATCATAGAAGCAGCCACAGGTGAGGTTCCATACGCAACCTTAAAACTACGAGGCCCCGCTAAAGCTATACCATCAAAAGATAAAGAATAGGTAGTCCCTGCCTGTAAATTTATTCCATTAGTATAAAACCATCCATTAGAGTTATTTTGAATTGATTGCAAAATAAGCCCCGGACTTGTTATTTGAGGCATTGCACCTCCAAAACCAGTTGCCATAATCAAACCAAAACCCGAAGTCCATTCTTTATAAGTACACGGTGGAATATCAGCATAATTTCCGTTAAAATCCTCAAGATAAGGAACGTTAACAGGATTACACGGAGTAGTAAACATGGCTGGTACCTGGCTCCAGTTGCTTGTACTGCCTCCTCCGCAATTTGATCTCACCCAAACATAATAAGTTGTTGATGGTGAAAGTGAAGTCATATTCGTTGATGTACCTGTCAATCCGGTAAGGGTTGGCGTGGCAGTATTTGCAGGAGCAGTACTAGTAGTACCTCTGTAAATCTCATAAGTAGAAGCTCCTGGAACAGCTAACCAGGAAACTGTAGCAGAATTTGAAGTAAGATTACTTAATGTCACATTATCAGGTGTTATACAGCTGCTGGGAACAGCATATGAAAAGCCAAATACACATAAAATACTTGCTCCACTGGAAGTTTTAGTCACCGTTATGCTTGAAATATTTTTTGTCTGATTAGACGGACTTATTGATAAAGGAATTTCATACAACCTGGGATCATTAACATTATTTTCAATATTATCTGTCGCCCTATTCGCACGTCCGATACCCTTAATTGCAAAAGAACTTCCGCCATACCAGTCGTTTACTGTTATATTAGTAAAAGACTGTGAGGTTCCGTCTGAAAAATTCACCAAAATGGTTGCAGTAGAACTGCCACTCCCTGTTGTTGCAAGCATATAAACCTTTGAAGCCTTAGGAGTAGTTCCGAAACTCAAAGTTCCAGCATCATTTGCATTAGCCAGCCTTAATGAATTATTAGAACTGTAAGGCGCAAGCTGAAAAGACAAACCGCTGGTGTTTGCCGAATTTATTAATCCCAAGCTAGGCAATCCTGATGCAGGCGTAGCCCCTGTACCGTTAACAAAATCTGCAGACATAAAAACAAAACCCGTAGTAGGAGAAGAACCATCTACGCTTTCTGTAGTACTAGATCCTGCGGTACCTGGCCCGTTTGCAATAAGATCATAATTGTACCCACTGGTAACATTTAAAGTTTGATAATTTTGAGCATCTATTTTACAAAATAACGATGTTGCCATCATGCAAATAAGACCTACTGTAATCTTTCTATTCATAAATATTTTTTTACAATACAAATATATATTAAATTTAAAAATAACTAATTAATTAACATATTTTAACTTAATATCAATAATATTAAATCTTAAAATTTAACTATGATAAAACAAAAAATGAAAAATTATTATTAATTATTAATACATTTAAATGAATAAAATTCACCACTATGCGAATTTTAATTATTCACATTAAAATTCATCACATTTAAAAAAAAGATTTGTTTACTGCTCCGGATAATAACCAAATACTATTTTCAGGATTTATATTTATTTTCCTTATTTTTGTGAAATGAGTCAAAAATGGATTTACAAGCCCGAACCCGATGAAGAAATTGTGGACGGATTAAGTTCGTCTCTTGGTTTTGGAACTTTTGAATCTAAACTCCTCGTTCTCAGAGGAATTGACAATTATCAAAAGGCCAGAGAATTTTTCAAACCAAACTTTGCCGACATCCACAATCCTTTTTTAATGGCAGACATGCAAAAAGCCGTTGAGCGCATTGCCACCGCCATTGAAAATGGAGAAAAAATACTGGTTTACGGCGATTATGATGTAGACGGCACTACAGCCGTGGCACTAATGTACTTATACCTCAGCAAGATAGTTGAGAAAAAATATTTAGACTATTACATTCCGGACAGAAACTCAGAGGGATACGGAATTTCCACAGAAGGGATTGATTTTGCTAAAGAAAACGGTTTTTCGCTGATCATTGCTTTAGACTGCGGAATCAAGGCTTTAGACATGATCAATTATGCTAAAAACTTAAACATTGATTTCATCATTTGTGATCACCATTTACCGGGTGACGAAATTCCGGATGCTGTTGCTGTTCTTGATCCCAAAAGAAGCGATTGCCGCTATCCTTTCAAAGAACTTTCCGGCTGTGGAGTGGGCTTCAAGCTCTGTCAGGGGCTCAATACCATCTATAAGCTTCCAGAAACCGAACTTTTTGAGCTTACCGATTTACTTGCCATTTCCATTGCCGCTGATATTGTATCGATGACCGGTGAAAATAGGGTATTGGCAAAAATGGGACTTAAAACTTTACGTAAAACAAGAAATTTAGGATTAAGATTATTAATTCCTGATGAAAAACTATCCCATTTCGAAATCTCAAATATCGTTTTTGAAATTGCCCCAAAAATCAATGCTGCCGGAAGGATTTCTCACGGAAAAGCAGCGGTAGAGCTTATGGTCTCAGACAATTTGAAACATGCCCATCAAATCGTAAGTGACATCATGAACCTTAATGATGAAAGGCGTGAGCTGGATATGAACTCCACGATGTCTGCACTCAACCAGATCATCGAATCGCAGCAGGAAACAAAATTCACCACCATTGTTTATCATCCGGAATGGAACAAAGGTGTGATCGGGATTGTAGCTTCAAGATTAATCGAAACTTATTACAAACCTACTCTTGTCTTTACCGACGGGAATAATGGGGAAATGGTAGCTTCTGCAAGATCTGTCTCTGATTTTGACGTACATGAAGCTTTGGATATGTGTTCCGAATATTTTTTAAAATTCGGCGGACATCACGCTGCAGCGGGACTTTCCATGGAAAAAGACAAGTTTGAAGCATTTAAGGAAAAATTTGAAAGAGTTGTTTCCGAGAAAATAAAAGAACATCAGAAAGAACCTTCTATTACGATAGATTCTGAAGTGCATATCGAAGATCTGAACCGGGAGTTTATTAATTTCCATAGAAAACTTGCCCCTTTCGGCCCTCATAATATGAAGCCTATCCTTGCTCTGACCAACCAGAAAGTTTCCGGCTATACCAAGACAATGGGTAAAGATAATAATCACCTGAAATTTTATATAAAACAGGAATCATCCGGAAGAAATATCGAATGTGTAGGCTTTAAACTGGGCCAGTTTGCTGATGATTTCAGAACCAAAAGTTTTGATCTAGCCTTCACCCTCGAAGAAAATCACTGGAAAGGTAACGTGACTCATTATTTGAATATTAAAGACGTTAAATTTAGGGATTAGCCCTACTATTTAGTCATGAAAAAAATTGGTTTATTCTTCGGCTCTTTTAATCCGATTCATATTGGACATTTAATTCTGGCGAATTATATTCTTGAAAACTCCGATATGGATGAGTTGTGGTTTGTAGTAAGTCCGCAAAATCCTTTTAAAGAAAAAAAATCTCTGCTAAAGGATCACAACAGATTGGATATGGTGCAGCTTGCCGTGAAAAATTATCCGAAAATGCGTGCTTCCAATGTAGAATTTTCACTTCCGCAACCAAGCTATACCATTGATACCTTGACTTATCTTCATGAAAAATATCCTGATTATTCTTTTAGCCTGATTATGGGAGAAGACAATCTGGAGAGCCTGCATAAATGGAAAAATTCTGAAACTTTGATTAAAAATCATCACATTATTGTGTATCCAAGAATGTTTGAAGGTGAAAAAAAAGATTCCGAATATCTGCAACACGAGAATATTTCTTTAATCAAAGCTCCTGTTATCGAGTTGTCTGCAACCGAAATCCGGAATATGATTAAAACAGGAAAAAATGTAAGACCCATGCTTCCCCCCGAAGTTTTTGAATATTTGGATGGGAGCAGTTTTTATATGTAAATTTGCATTTTAGAGATGAGGTTTCAGAATTTAGGGCGCAGCTCAAGAATTCATAATCTAAAATATAACTCACAACTTCGGAAATGAATTTCTTAGAACAATTTTTCTCAAAATACCCTCAAGAAAAGGTCATCAAATGGTTCAAGCACATTTGTCTTGCAGAAGCAATTTCATGGTTTTTTCTTTTTACCGCGATGACCTGGATACGTGTAGATGCAACCGGTGTCTTGCCAATTATATACATCAGTACCATTGGTAGCATTCACGGGGTTTTCTTTACGCTTTACCTTCTCTTTCTAACTTCGATCAGGAAAATATATATTTGGGATGATGAAGACAGTATTTTTGCTTTAATTGCAGCCTTCTTTCCATTCGCCACGATTTGGATCGATAAAAAACTCGCCCGTTTCGACAGAGAATAAAAATAATGAGAACCAATAAATGGTTCTTTTTTTATATTAACTAATAAAACCTACTCTTTTTATTTTTGTTCAAAATTTTGTTGAATATTTTTAGCAAAAGAACAATTTTCATAATCAAAAATTCGAAATAATTAAATTAACCTGAGTTCGGGTTAAATTTTACATAAACGCTACTTAAATTTGCAATAGTATTTCTTAGTTCATTTTATTAGTTTTCAGTATAGAAAATCAGCGTGAATAAAAATATTGAATTCGTTTTTACAAAATTTTTAGAGAATGAAAAGCTAAAATACTGACATTTTAATTATATTTTTTTCAATATCAGCTACTTGTAAAACATTTCCATTCTGTTTCTTATCCCGAACTCAGATCAAATTAAATATTAAAAACAAAAATAAACAATATTTATTCATTTTTAATTTAAATTTTACATCAATTGCCGGCTAAATAATGATATTTTTATTATTTTTGAAGCCATGAAAAAAATTTATCCTAATCTTAATTCCCTCCGCTTTATAGCAGCCTCATTAGTTATCATTCATCATATTGAACTTTATAAATATTTATTCGGATTAAGAAATTTATGGGACATCCCATTTTTTCAAATAATAGGCAAATTGGGTGTTGTATTATTTTTTGTTTTAAGCGGATTCCTTATCACATCACTTTTGCTTCATGAAATTGACCTTAAAGGAAAAATATCGATTAAGAATTTTTATTTAAGACGTGTACTCAGAATTTGGCCGCTTTATTATTTGATAATCATTCTTGGTTTTTTTGTTTACCCCTATATTCCATTTTTTGACATTCCTAATAAAGATATTTTCCCAAATGTTCTCGAAAATAGGTTTCCTAACATTTTTTTCTACTTAACAATTTTTGCAAATCTTGCTATTCCAATTTATAAAGATGTTCCTTATACCTCACAAACCTGGTCAATTGCTACTGAAGAACAATTTTACTTACTGTGGCCTTTTCTATTTATATTTTTCCGAAAGAAATTGCTACCTGCAATGCTCATAATCATTTTAGGATACTGGTTTTTAAAGTATGTGATAAATGAGACACATTATCCCTCAAAGTTTATAAACCTCCATTCCAAATCAATTATTTCCGGGTTTCTTTATTTTTTTAATATAAATTGTATGGCTATTGGAGGTATTTTTGCTGTAATAGTTTCAAAAAAATTTAAACTTTTAAAGCTAATTTTTAATAACACAATATTCATTTTAACCTCAGCTTCCACAATAGCTTTATTAATTTTTGGTATTCATTTTGGCTTTTTCCACTATGATATTTATGCTGTTCTTTTTGCAATTATTATTGTAAATCTTGCCTGTAACGAAAAGTTTAAAAATTTGCTGGAAAATAAAATCACAAATTATCTAGGCTCAATATCATATGGCATTTATATGTATCATTTTATAGCATTGACAATTGCAATAAGAGCGGCTATTTACTTTGACAGCTTATGGATTATTTATCCAATAACATTTTTATTGACTTTTACTATTTCACATTTCTCTTATAAATATTTTGAAAATTTCTTTTTAAAACTTAAATCAAAGTTTAATTAGGTACCATTAAAAAAATAACATTTTATTTTTATCTGGTTTCAATAGAAGAATAGTTTTATACCTGGAATACTAAGATACTTTTGATAATTAGTCTATACATTTTTATGTCTTTTTTGGATACTAAATATCAATTAAGTCATTTCCGATCATATTCTTTGTTCAAAATTTCATTATCTACTTTTTAACACAAAATAGTTTCTCAAGTTTTGATGTAACATTATTTTATCTTTAACTGTCTATATAAATAGCAGAGCTACTGAAAATAAAAATTCAGTTTAAAATTTTTACCATTGAAAATCAGTAAGTTAAATGATATTTCAAAACATTTTCAGTACTTTGTATTGCATGATACTAAATTTATTATATATCTTTGTAATATTAAATAATAACAAATACAAGCTAATAAACTTTCTAAAATATAAAACATGAAAACGCCAATTCTCATCGCAGCCATATTTTTCAGCGGACTTATTTTCGCCCAGGAAAAAAAACAAGATACGGTAAAAACTAAAACCATTGAAGGGATTACCATGACTAAGCAGGTCTTCAAAAAACAAAGTGATCGTTTTGTATATGATGTAGCCGCATCACCTGTTTCAAAAGGGAATACTACATTCGACCTTTTGAAGCAGACTCCCCTTCTCTCTACCACCGATGACAAAACCCTGAAAATTGTAGGGAAAAATAACGCAATCATCTATATCAACGGAAGAAAAACCAATATGGATGCGGAATCTTTAACACAATTTCTAAAAAACACGCCTGCAGAAAATATTCAGAAAATAGAAGTGATTACCGTTCCGGGAAGTGAATATCAAGTGGAATCTTCAGATGGAATCATTAATATAGTTCTAAAGAAAAAAATGAGCGACGGTACCAGCGGAAACATGAGAATGTCGAATACTCAAAATAAATACAACGCTAGCAACGCAAGCTTTTCCGTAAATTATAGAAAAGACAAATTAGGAATCAATGCCAGTCTAAGTGGTGGTGAAAACATCAATCCACAATCTTATATTTTAAGAAACGGGACAGATCAGGTAAAAAATGAATCCGTAGGTGATATCGATGATCCGAACAAAAACATCGGAGGATATTTAAATATTGATTATCAGCTTACTGAAAAAAGCAACCTTGCACTTTCCTGGAATTCCTGGGCCAATAAGAGCTACAATTCTACAATCGATCTTTACAATATACTGATACAGCCTGATAAAAACGGAAATCCGATAACGACACGCAGCTGGACAAAAAATAAAGAAGATGCAAGAAGCTACAACAATTCAGTTAATTTAAATTATGAGCTAAAACTTGATTCTTTAGGAAGCAAATTCAATATAAATGCGGCTTATCTTAACTATAAAAGATTCCAGTTTTCGAAAAATAATACTTTAAATGAAGCTTTAACCCCAGTAAAAACAATTACCCAGGATATTCCTCAGATTATCAATAACTTTTCCGGAACAGTAGATTATACCCAAAAGTTTAAAAATGATTTCACCTTTTCCGTAGGAGGAAATTTTAATAAAACTAAAACCGATAATGATACCAAAAATTACACATATTTATTTAAAGATGACGGAAGCTTAGAAAACGTAGATCCTAATCCAAAGCCAGATTTCAACCATTTCATTTATGATGAAACAATTTATGGAGCCTATATCACGCTTGAAAAGAAATTTTCAGACAAATTTTCCGGGAAAGCCGGAGCAAGATATGAAATCACGAACAGCTTAGGAACGGCCGACAGCCCGTACCACGACATGGAAAGCCAAAGACATCAGAGAATTGAAAGAAACTATAATAATCTTTTACCTTATTTAAGCTTTAATTATGCCATCAATGATAAGAACAACATCTCTTATTCATTTTCCAGCAGGATGAGAAGACCAAGCTTCTGGGAGCTAAACCCTGTTAGAAACTATATTACGGAATTTAATTATACTCAGAATAACCCTTTCGTAAAAGCATCTTCCACATATAATCAGGAATTAACATATATGTATAAAAATTCATATTTCCTGATCCTGAACCATTCTTATTTTAAAGATCAGATCACACAGGTGCCTCTGCAGGGCTATGTGAAAAGGCCTGACGGAAGTGTGGAAATGCAAAACCAGGTTTTACGATACATCAGGACCAACTTCGGGGATAAGCAGGAAATGTCTGCCATGGTGGGAATCCAGAAATCTTTCTTCAAGCAGTATTTAACCCTGAACTTCAACGCCGGAATCCAGCACAATATCAACAACGGAACCCTAGCCGAAGACCCTACCTCAGGTGACACTTTTGTAGATAAGGATGGAAAACCACTTGTCTATGAAAATCATGTGAAATCTACAAGCTTTGTGGTGACCAGCAACAATACCATCCGTCTTGATAAAAAGAAAACATGGTTTTTGGGAGTTAATTATTTCTTTGTAGACAAACAGCAGATCGAGCTTGGAATGCTTAAAAACTTAATGAGTTTAGACTTAAGCTTAAAGAAAAACTGGAACGACTGGACCTTCGCTGTCAACGTGAACGATGTTCTAAGAACCAACGTAGTAGAAATTGAAGATTATCAGCCCAACGGAAATTACAATTACATCAGAAACGATCAGTATAGAAGAAGCATCACCGTAAGCCTTACCTACAGCTTTGGAAACCAGAAAGTGAAAAAAGTAAGAGATATTGAAAGCGCTTCTGATGCCATTAAAAACAGAACCAGATAAAGCAATCATTCTTCATATATTTTATTTTGTGGTAAACCCATTGAGAAATCAGTGGGTTTTCTTTATTTACATTACTTCAACGGCGTGATTTTGGCTTTGAAAAATATATATTTTTTTAATAAATCTAATTTTTAATATTAAATCATTTATTCCGATTTAAAAACTTCCGTTCTTTCTGAAATACCATTCGCATTGAATGCTTCTATCCGAAAATAATAAGCATCGGTTCTATCGGCTCCGGTGAAGAAATATTCATTTTTACCGTATACCATAATGCTTCCGTATAATTTATCTGGTGATTTCCCCCAATAGATTACATATCCGTCTGCATCCGGGTTTTGTCTCCATTTCATCCAGATGCTTCTTCTTTCGCCATATTTTTTCGGGTCAGCTCTTAACGGAACAAAATCTTCCACCTTCTTCGGAGCTGTTCCACTTGCTTTTCCAAATACCCTGAAACCGCTTAATGCAAATTTCCCGGTAGGCATTTTTAAGTTTTCCATTTTCAGGAATCTTGCCTGGGCAAGCTTTTCAAGCTCTATATAATCATGAGGTACGTCTTTTGTATTTTTGCTTTTATCAACAATTATACTCCATTTTTTACCATCAATGGATCCATAAATTTTATATTGATGCATTTTACCTAAAGTCTTTCCTAAAAACTCAGCATCCTGATCTGCATAATTGATCTGGATGGCATTGATCGTAGAAACTTCACCTAAATCCGTTTGAAACCATTCCCCTGCATTTCCTGTTTTTGCGCTCCAATAGGTCTTAATATCCTCATCAACTGCTAAATTCGGTTGATAACCTCCCAACGTTGATGAAACCTGAACCGGTTTATTATAATTCAATAACATCCAGCCCGTAAAAAGTCCTTTTGTAAAATCTTTGCCCTGAGCATATTGTGGAAGGTAAGTGGGATAATCACCGTAAGCTGTATTACAGTACATGACATCATCTTTATCAAATCCGGCAGGCCAGATTCCCAACCTTCTTTCAAAATTATTTTTAGTGGAAATAAAAATCGTTGAAACATGCCACCAGTTTTTGTAATTATCCTCGAAAGTGGCTCCGTGTCCCGCACCTCTTGCAAAACCTCCCGGCTTATAAGAGAACGGATTGTGCTGCTGATATTCAAACCCTTCCAAAGGATCTTTGCTTACATATACTCCATCAGAATAACCACTGAATTCCGTTGCCGGAGCACCATACTGCATATAATATTTTCCGTTGTGCTTCGTCATCCATGCTCCTTCTACGAAAGGCTGCAGGAAAACATTGTCGTTATATTCACCGAATCTTTCCCAGCCGTGATCTTCAGGCTTTAATCTAATGATTGGCTTTACAAAACCTTCTGATTGTAAGGTTTTTACTTTCACTTCGGTTCCCAGCAATGGCCATTCATTGCTTGAGCCCCAATATAAATACAGTTTGTTTTTGTCTTCATCATAATGAAAAGCAGGGTCCCAGGCTCCGACTTTCAGTGTATCAACAGCAATTTTCCAGTCGTCTTTTGTAGGATTTGTGCTTTTCCAGATTGGAAAATCCTGCTCCCAAGTTGATCCGAAAACATATAAAGTATCTTTCATTGCCCAAACAGCGGGTGCATTCAGATCGTGGATATACTTGTTGTCTCTTAAAAATTTTCTTTTCACAAATTTCCAATCCAGCATATCATCGCTATACCAATACCCTTCCTGATTGGTGGAAAAAAGAAAGAGTTTGTTTTTAAAATTAACAATCACAGGATCAGCTGTGGCACGGTGTCTTCCTTGTTTTGAAAAATTTTCAAAGGGGGTGTATCCATAATCGATATTGATTGGATTACAAAATGTTTTTTGCTGGGCATTAAAACCAACTTCCAATAAAAAAACAAACAAAAATAAGTACTTCTGCATATTCATAATTTTAACTTACGGAACAAATTTAAGTAACTTTTTTTAGGGTCCATCTAAAGTTTCAAACAATTTTAGATTCAAAGTCAACAACAAAGTATAAACTATACATAATTTAATTTTTAAAAATTTCAAATTTAGACAACATCTATTAACCTTGAAATACTTAGAATTACTTTATTACTAGATTTGTTAAACATAATTCAATACTTCGTAATGAAAAAAACAAAAATTATTAATCCTACCAAAAATTGGATCTTTTGGGGAGAGGCACAGAAAGAAGCTTTAAAGAAAGCTACGAATAGCCTCTCCGTGGGTGCCAGCATTATATTTGAAAATAATGAATCCAGGGTTTGGAGCATTCATCTCGCACCAGGGCATAAACTTCCTTTTCATAAACATACCTCCCGTTATTTCTGGTCTGCACTTTCCTCAGGTAGTTCCAGATCATGGTATAATGATGGTAGTGTATACGAAACACAATATGAATCCGGGAGACACAACTTATTTTGAAAAACTGAATGAAAAGAATCATTTATTCATAATCTTGAAAATATTGGGAATACAATACTAATATTCCTGACAGTAGAATTTAAAAAATAATAGTATGAATGTTATTGAAGACCAATTAAAAAGAAAAGGCATTATACTTCCATCGTCTCTTAAAGGCATTGGGAATTATGCCTCATGGGCTATTTCACAAAAAACCGTATACACATCCGGACAATTGCCATGGAAAGATGGACAATATGGAGCACTTGCATATGAAGGAAAAATAGGTACAGACCTGAGTATAGAAGAGGGATATGAATGTGCACGAATCTGTGCTATGAATGCAGTCATTCAGCTTAAAGAAGCAGCCGGAGATTTAGATCGAATAAAAAGAATTATAAGGATAGATGGGCATATTCAGGCAGCCGATGGATTTATACAACATTCTGATGTATTGAACGGAGCTTCAGATCTGATTAATGAAATCTTTAAAGAAAAGGGATATCATACGAGATCTGCTATAGGCGTTTACCAAGCTCCGTTGAATGCACCGGTTTTAATCTACATAATTGCTGAACTCGAATGATAAAAAAGACTATCTGCTTAGGGGCCATAGACCTTTCTTTTCATAAGGTAGCTGCCGCCGTTTTTGAACTTATTCTGAAGCATTGGGGATATGATGTAAAAACTATTTATCATCCTCATGAAAAAATGTTTGAACTTCAAAAAACAGGAGAAGTAGATCTCCTGATTAGTGCATGGATTCCCGGAAGTCATGGAGTCTATCTTCAGTCCTATCGTGATAATGTAATAGAGCTAAATCCCATCTACGAACCGTATTGTATTTGGGGAATCCCGGATTATTTGGCAGAAAAAGGAATAAAATCTATTGATGATTTGAAAAACCCTGAAATTGCTAAAATCATGGAAAAGAAAATTGATGGAATCGGAATGGGCGCAGGTATTAGTCGTTTTTCTATGGAAATCATTGAAAAGTACGGATTGAAAGAACTTGGATTTTATTTCAACAGTAATCATCCGGATGATTTTTACAGAATTGTAGAAAAAAAACTCATGAATAATAATAACTTCATTATACCACTCTGGTATCCGCAATTTCTCCATCACAGCTTTTCGGTTTTATCCCTGAAAGATCCTAAACATCTATTAAGGGAGCAAGATAAAGCCATTCCTTTGTTGAGAAAAGATTCGGCTTTCTTATTTTCTGAAAAAGAAATAAAGGTATTATCAGCCGTATGGCTGGGAAACGAAGCCGTATCAGCTATGGATTATTCTTTTAACAGAGAAGGATTAACGGCTATACAGTCTGCCCTGAGCTGGATCAAAGTACAATACGGAAGCATTGAAGGGTATTTTTCGTATTTAGAATCACAAACAGGGTGATCTATTGATTTCAAAAAAATCTTCTGACTTATTTTTTAAGTCAGAAGATTATATACAATTTGCAAAGGTTATTTTTTGGGAAGAAAAACCTCAGCCAGCATACAGCGTGCACTTCCACCGCCATTCACTTCAATGGTATTTAAATCCGAATAGATGATTTCGCAGTATTTTTCGATATTTGAAATTTGCTCTGAAGTTAAAGATCTGTAAGCCGTTTCACTCATAACAAGGAATTTTTGGCCATCTTTATTTTGAATCTGAAGCATATTGCCTGCAAATTGCTGCATCTGCTTCTCAGATATTTCGATGATTTCTTTTCCGGAATTTTTAATAATTTCTATTACCTTTTCCCTTTCCAGCTCATCATCGATACAATCTAAGCAAATAACAACAAATTTATCTGCTACACACATCATTACGTTGGTATGATAAATCGGCAGTCTCTCTGTACCCACCGTTTGGAAAGAATGAAAAACTACCGGTGTAAAACCTTTTTTCAAACAAAACTCTCTGAATAATTTTTCGTCTAACCTTAAGGAAACCGAACCGTAAGCAATTTTATTATCATGATCGAAAATCATGCTTCCCGTGCCTTCCAGAAAATGACCCTGCGTTTCAGGGAAAGACCAGTCATCAATTTCAGAGACTTCAAAACCTTGATTTTTGATACTTTCAATAATATCTTCTCTTCTTTCTACCCTTCTGTTGGATGCAAACATAGGATACAAAACCACTTTACCGTCATTATGAAAGCTTACCCAATTATTTGGAAAGATGGAGTCTGGTGTGTGGGGATCGATGGTATCTTTAATGGTAATGACATTAATTCCTTTATTTCTAAGCTTCCCGACAAATGTATTGAACTCCGCCAGAGCTTTTGATTGAATATCAGATCCTTTCTGCTCAACCTGAAAATAATTATTCTTCGCTGTTTCTGCATTGTAACCGAATGCTATCGGCTCAATCATTAAAACTGTATCTGTTGTCTGCATTTTTTTGATTTTAAAATTAAAAAGATTGAAAGACTAACTTCTCTACCCTCCTACGTTAAAACGCTCCGACTCCGACTCAAATCACTCTCTAACAAGCGGCATTGTAGAGCATCTCAATAAGCCTCCCATTTTGGAAATTTCTCTATAGGGTATTTCTTCCACCGTCATACCCCATTCATTTTTAAGGTGATTGTTCATTCTCGTAAAAGCTTTATCTGAAACCACCACTTCAGGGGAAATTGAGAAAATATTCGGGAACATTTCAAACATTTCTTCCGCTGTTACATGAAAGCAGTTTTCTTCTCCAAAGATATCGATGATCAGGCGGTAATCACTTTCATCCACAAAACCATCCTTATAAATAATACATTTATCTTTACCCACTGGATTAAATGTACAATCCAAATGCAGGATTCCTTCGTATGGTATCTTATCATTTTTCCTTAATTCAAGATCAATGATTCTTTTCTTTGGAAAATATTCTTTAAGGATTTCGATTGCATATTCGTTGGTTCTTGCTGTTTTATAGTTTCTGTAGTCTTCACTGAAGCATGTTCCGATAAATAAGAAATCGTTCCAGACAATCACATCACCGCCTTCAATATGAGCCGTTTCCGGAAGATTAATAATTTTCCTCCAAGCCACTTTTTCAAAAACTTTTTTATAGGCATCCTGCTCATCGGCTCTATCTGCAATCACGTTTGAAATGATCATTTTATCATCAATGACAAAAGCCACATCTCTAGCAAAGACCTGGTTATAGTTTTTGATGACATTCGGACGAAGAACCTCTACTTCATATTTTTTTAAAACTTTTTCAAAAGCATTCATTTCAATGAGAATATCCTCTTCTTTAGGATAAATATCGTGTTCTATCGAGTAGTATGACTTTGCATCATAGCTTTCCTCTAATGTAGGAACCGGCCCCATTGAATTGGGCTGACCTAAAACTACTGATTTGAGCCTTCCCGTTTCGTTTTTAATGTTTAGTTTCATAAAGAATTATGCAATACTACAAATATAAGTAAAGGTCTGTATTTGTGAAACTTTTGTACGTTTTTTAGGGTAATAATTAAACATTATTCTGCGAAATTTATGTATCGTAGGTTTTTACTTAAGTCTATATCTAAATTTACGTAGTTATTTCTCTTGACAAGGCTGTTTATAGATAAATATTGGTTAAAATTTATTTAATCTGAAAAGTAAAAAATACCTTAGCCCAATATGCAATTTCTTAGAACATTTGGATAGAATTCTTACGTTCAAACCTAATTACACTTATAAATTATTTCTCCAACCGGTTGAGGGTAACGACCTGAAGCCTTTCTTCGTGTGTATTCTCCCAGTACCCTAAAGCAGGGATTAAAGTTTTCTTAAGTTCAATAAACTGTATTCTACCTTTGGATAAACTACAGGACAAATTTTCTTGGTGATTAATTCATGCTCCTGAGGTTCCCTTAGTTATAATGTTCAGGACTCTGTATAAAGCGTTAGGAATTTTTCTTTGCAATTCGCTTGGGTGTAAGAAGCCTTTATTAATGAACAACAGTATAAGGATTTTCCATTTGCCATAAATAACTTTGCCTATTAGGTCTAAGCTACAATTCAGGTTTGGAATATTTTTTTATACATCAAACAAAGTTAAACAATGTTCCAAAGTCAGCAATATGGAAGAATTTACTATTCTTTAAATTCGTGTATGATAAATTTTCCTTCCTGAAAGCTTCATACTAAACCCGGATATATTGCAAATAAAAATCCCAAAGCAGCTTAGCTCTTTAGGATTTTATTTTTATTTTTTATGTCACAGATTATCTGTTTACCATATCGATATAGTCTCTCTTTTGAGCTCCTTGGTATACCTGTCTTGGTCTTCCGATAGGATCTCCTTTTAATCTCATTTCTTTCCATTGAGAAATCCATCCCGGAAGTCTTCCTAAAGCAAACATTACCGTAAACATTTCTGTAGGGATTCCTAAAGCTCTGTAAATGATACCAGAGTAGAAATCTACGTTCGGATACAGTTTTCTTTCTACGAAGTACTCGTCTTCAAGAGCTACTTTTTCTAATTGCATTGCAATATCAAGTGCTTTATCCTGAATTCCAAGTGCGTTAAGGATATCATCAGCAGCTTTTTTAATGATTTTCGCTCTTGGGTCGAAGTTTTTGTATACTCTGTGGCCGAATCCCATTAAACGGAAGCTGTCGTTTTTATCTTTAGCTTTTGCTACCCATTTGTTAACATCTCCTCCATCTTTTTCAATTAACTCAAGCATTTCGATAACTGCCTGGTTTGCACCACCGTGAAGTGGCCCCCAAAGTGCAGAAACTCCCGCAGATACAGAAGCGAAAAGACCTGTATGAGCAGAACCTACCATTCTTACTGTAGATGTAGAACAGTTTTGCTCGTGATCAGCATGAAGGATTAATAATTTATCTAAAGCATCCACTACCACAGGGTTTACTTCAAACTCCTGATTTGGCATTCTGAATGTCATTTTGTAGAAGTTTTCTACATAGTTAAGGCTGTTATCACCGTGGTTAAGTGGTAAACCCTGAGTTTTTCTGTACGTCCATGCGCAAAGATGAGAGAATTTAGCAATCATCAATTCTGCAGCGTGATCCATTTCTTCTTTAGAGTTTACGTTAACAGCTTTAGGGTTAAAAGCAGTCAATGCGGAAGTTAAAGAAGATAAAACTCCCATAGGGTGAGCAGAACGAGGAAAAGCATCAATAAGCTTTTTCATTTCTTCTGCCACGAAATTATATTTTTTAATGTTATTCTCAAAATAATTGTACTGATCTCGAGAAGGCAATTCACCGTGTAATAAAAGGTACATTACCTCTGTAAAGTTGGATTTTTCCGCGATTTGCTCTATTGGATATCCTCTGTAGAATAATTCCCCTTTGTCTCCGTCTAAGTAAGTGATGTCGCTAAGTGTAGCTCCGGTGTTTTTGTAGCCTAAATCTAAAGTGATAAGACCCGTCTGGTCTCTTAATTTTGAAATATCGATTCCTCTGTCTCCGATAGTACTATCCACAATTGGATATTCATATGAATTACCGTTGTAATTCAATATTACTTTGTTGTCTGACATTATTTATTTTTTTTCTAAATATACTACTTATTACAAAATACGGCAAACAAAAATTTTCGCTTGCCGTAATTTATAATTTCAATTATCTTTTTACCTTAAATGCTTCTAATCCTGGGAAAATTGCAGTTTCACCAAGTGCTTCCTCAATTCTTAAAAGCTGGTTATATTTTGCCATTCTGTCTGATCTGGACGCCGAACCAGTTTTGATTTGTCCGCAGTTCATTGCCACTGCAAGATCAGCGATGGTAGAATCTTCAGTTTCTCCTGATCTGTGGGACATTACGGAAGTGAATTTGTTGTGCTGAGCCATTTGTACTGCAGCCATTGTTTCAGAAAGAGAACCGATCTGGTTTACTTTTACAAGGATAGAGTTGGCGATACCTTCTTTTACTCCTCTTGACAGTCTTTCAACGTTGGTTACGAATAAATCGTCTCCTACAAGCTGTACTCTGTCTCCAATTTTATCTGTTAACATTTTCCATCCTTCCCAGTCGTTTTCCTGCATACCGTCTTCGATAGAGATGATCGGGTATTTTGCAGCAAGCTCTGCTAAATAAGAAACCTGCTCACTGCTTGAGAATTGCGGTGCATCAGCTGTCTGGAATTTTCTGTAATCATAAACTCCGTCTTTGTAGAATTCTGAAGCGGCACAGTCAAGTGCAAGCATGATATCGTCACCCGGCTTGTAACCTGCTTTTTCAATAGCCTGAAGCAAAGTATCCAAAGCATCTTCCGTCCCTTTGAAAGTCGGAGCAAAACCACCCTCATCACCTACAGCCGTAGAAAGACCTCTTGAGTGAAGGATTGATTTAAGATTATGGAAAATCTCTGTTCCTTTTCTCAAAGCGTGAGAGAAAGAATCTGCTTTTACCGGCATGATCATGAATTCCTGGAACGCGATCGGCGCATCTGAGTGAGATCCCCCGTTGATAACATTCATCATTGGTACAGGAAGTGTGTTTGCATTTACACCACCTACATATTTGTATAAAGGCATCTTTAATTCTGCAGCAGCAGCTTTGGCAGCAGCCAAAGAAACACCAAGAATGGCATTTGCACCAAGATTTCCTTTATTTTTAGTTCCGTCTAAGTCAATCATGATCTGATCGATCAGGTTTTGATCATAAACAGGAAGGCCTACCAATTCCGGGGCAATTACTTCTCTTACATTCTCAACAGCTTTAAGAACACCTTTCCCCATATATTCTGAACCGCCATCGCGCAGCTCTACTGCCTCATGCTCACCTGTAGAAGCTCCGGAAGGGACTGCAGCACGGCCCATCGCACCACTCTCCGTGAATACATCTACTTCAACTGTAGGATTTCCTCTGGAATCTAAAATTTGTCTTGCTTCAATGTAAGAAATGTAACTCATCTTTTATTTTTTATAGTTACTACAAATTTAATTATTTTTTAAATTCTCAAAGCATCGGGAATTCAATTTATATGCTTATTCAGAGTTAAATTTTAGTTAATTTTGATATTATGATAATTCTTGATTTATAAAAATAAAAGTATCGGCTCGAATTCTTTTTTAATCGCACAAAATTCCTTTCAAAAGATCATCAAACTTTTTCATGCTTTATGCTTTAATTATAATTACATTCCGCCTAAACCAACCAATTGCTCCAAAATTGGATGATCAATTGTTTTTATCGTGGTATTTGGATTTAACTGCTCGAAAATCTGGATAACATTTTTACCTTTTTTCAGCCAGACTCCGGGCACATATAATGTCTGTTGTGGCCCAATTTTCCAGTACCGTCCGATATTTTTTCCATTGATAAAAACAATTCCTTTTCCGAAATCCCGGGTGTCTAAAAAAGTATCTCCGGTTTCTGTAAGATTAAACTCCGCTTCCTGAATGACAGGTGAGTTTTGGGGAATATTCTTTAGTTTATAGTCGTAATCAGGGAATCTATCAAAAGGTAAAGTAAACATTTCCCAATTTTCCGAAACTTCATTTTCGTTAATTTTTACGGGGCTGATAATTCCTTTTATATTATGATTAATTTCTGATCCGTAGTTTATTCTCCCCATATTTTCCACCAAAATATCAAGCCGGTCGCCTTTTCTGATTTCAATATCCAGATCATATTTTTTATCAATTCTGTTGAGCTCGCCCATCTTTTTTTCATTAATATAAACTACGGCATAATCACGCAACCCTTTTATTTCTAATGTCCCTTTCTGATTTTGATCAAATTTTCTTCGATAAAGAACATACCCGCTGCCTAAATTTAAATCTTCAAAAGATAAAGGCTGATTATTAACAACAGGTTTCCTTCCTTTTATAACATCAAATAAAGGAGCTGTTTTAGATATTTTAAATTCAGGGATTGTAATGACTTTTATCGGTTGAGGAATTTCGGGAAGCTTATTATTGTTCAATTTTTGAAAAACACTTCTCAAAGCGGTATACTTTGGGGTCGCCCAGCCCGCTTCATTTATCGGCGCATCGTAATCATAGCTTGTAAGGTCCGGCTGAATGTCATGGTCTTTATCGTAATTGGCACCACTTGTAAACGCAAAATTGGTCCCGCCGTGAATCATATAATAATTAAATGAAATATTATTTTTTATATAAATCTCAGATTGTTTTACGACATCTTCCGTTTTTACTTTCACGAAAGGTTCCGCCCAATGATCCAGCCAGCCAGGATAATATTCTGCCACCATATAAGGCCCTTTGCCGTTGTGATATTCGTTTATGCTTTTCTTTAGTACATCAATATCACTCTCCCCATTTGCCGTTGGAAGTGCGCCTTCAATAGATCCTCCTTTAAAAAGGCTGCTCCCGTCAGAAGTGAATAACGGAACGGTAATTCCATGTTTCAAAAGCATATCCTTTATTTTGTGGCTGTACCTTCTGTGTGCTTGCAATGAAATTTCTTTTCGCTGTTCCACATAAGAGCCAAATTCATTCTCTGCCTGAACCATAATAACAGGCCCGCCACGATCAATCTGTAGAGGAACAATCTGTTTTGTTAGCTGGATAATGTATTTTTCGCATTCATCAAGAAACGCTTTATTATCTGTCCGGATTTCTAAATTTCTATTTTTCTGAAGCCACCACGGATACCCGCCAAACTCCCACTCGGCGCACACATATGGCCCTGGGCGTATAATCACATACAGCCCGACCTCCTGAGCAGTCTTAATAAATTTCTTAAGATCTTTCTCCCCGGAAAAATTCCATTGTCCTGGTGACTCTTCATGATAATTCCAGAAAACATATGTGGTGACCGTATTCAGCCCCATGGCTTTCATCATCTGCAGACGGTGCTTCCAATATTCCTTTGGCACTCTCGGATAGTGCATTTCGCCTGAATGGATGGTAAATGGCTTTCCGTGTAAGAGGAAACTGCCGTTTTTTATTTCAAACGCTGATATTTTATTTTGAGAAAACATAACTCCACTCAAAAAAATCAAAAGAATTGTACTGAATTTTCGGAATATTTTTTTCATATTGTATGGCGAATTCATATAAAATTAAAGAATAAAAATCAATCAAAGTATAAAACCGTAAAAATCATGAAAAAAACTGTATTATTGGTGAATGCTGTAGTGACCTTAGCTGTAATTAGCTGTAAAAAATCAACAGAAAGCGGAAATAAAAGCATAATAAAATCTGATGGTTCCGCACCCGTATTGGCTGATAATGGTAAAGTGGACTCTACCATACATTATGAAACTGATGTGAATGGAAAAAAATATATAAAAACAGATTATGTATACAAAGCTACTGATGGAGCTCTGGTAAAAGTGGTTTTTAATTATGACGAAAAAACAATGAGCGTAAGAAGCAACAATAAAACTTTTATCCTGAATAAAGTAGAATCCAAAGGAAATGAAACAACTTACGAGAAAATGGATATGAAGGCCACGGTAAAAGGCGACAGCCTGATTTTGGATCAGGGAAATAACCTGATTCAGCTTGTAAAAACGAAAATCTAACTCGACAATAAAAAATAAATCCTGCCATTTTATTAGATAGCAGGATTTTTTGCAATTATCTGGTTAAATCATTTAAAATTGGTTTATCAAGAGTATTTACAGAACTCTGAACCCGACCGTTCAGCTGATCAAAAATGATGATTTCATTTTTACCCTGTTTCATCCAGACACCCGGAATATATAATGTTTGCTGCGGCCCGACTTTCCAAAATCTGCCCAGATTTTTTCCATTAATAAAAACAAGTCCTTTTCCCCAATTCTGCATATCAATAAAAGTATCACCGGCTTCTTGCAGATCAAATTCTCCCTGATATATTGCCGGCACATCTTTCAGTGTTGGATATTCCTGCTGAGATAAAGGCTTTGCCTTAATATTTGATGAAAACCGGTCTGGAAAAGGAAGCTTTGTCATTTCCCAGATGCCTGTAATATTTTGGTCATTAATTTTTACTGGCGAGATGATTCCTTTTGTATTTTGATTAATTTGAGCATCATAATTAATTCTTCCCCAGTTTTCCACTAAAATCTGTAAATCAGAATTTTTAGGAATATCAACAGGCAAAGTGTAGCTGTTGTAAAATCTGTTCAGCTCGCCGATCTTTCTGCCATTTACATATACAGTTGCAAAATCCCTCAATCCGCTTACGTCCAACTTCCCTTTAATGGCTTCATCAAAATGATGCTGATACAAAACATAACCATACCCCTGATCTAATTCTTCAAATGTAAGAGGTTTTTCTGCCTTTACTTTCTCCTGGGTTTGTGCATAGCTGAAAGCGTTATACAAATTTTTAAATCTGATATTATTTATCCTGATCACCTTTACGGCAGCAGGAACGTCGGGGAGCTTTTCTTTAGTATATTTTGCAAGTACCATACGAAGCGAATCATATTTCGGAGTTCTCCACCCTGCTTCGGAAATAGGAGCATCGTAATCGTACGATGTTAAATCCGGCAAAATGTCATGTTCTTTATTATAATTGGCCCCGGAAGTGAAGCCAAAATTGGTTCCGCCATGAATCATATAATAATTGAAAGAAATCCCTTTGCTCAAAAAATCTTTGGTTAATTTTACAATATCCTCCGTTCTTGTTCTTGGAAAACCTTCGCCCCAATGGGTGAGCCAGCCCGGATAAAATTCAGCGATCATATAGGGACCTTTATTATTGTTATATTGATTCACAACCATTTTCAGTTTGTTAATATCTTTTTCCCCGTTACCTCCCGGTAAAGCATCTTCAACATGGCCACCGCTGAAAAAGTCGGTAACATCGGAAGTATACATCGGCACATCAAAACCAACATCTTTGATCTGCTTGACGATTTTATTTAGATAAGACTGATGTGACTCATCTGAAATATCTTTTCGCTGATAGGCAAAAAGCCCGAATTCATTTTCAGCCTGAACCATAATGATAGGACCTCCTTTTGTAATTTGCAAATCTTTAACCTGATTATATAATTCGGTAAGGTACTTTTTATTAGCGGATAAAAATGGTTCATTATCTTCTCGAATCTTTAATCCTTTAACATTTTGAAGCCACCACGGATATCCTCCAAATTCCCACTCTCCACAAATATATGGCCCAGGTCTCAGAATAACATATAATCCTACCTCTTTAGCGGTTTTGATAAAAGCTTTTAGATCTTTTTGTCCGGACCAGTCCCACTTTCCGGGAGTTTCTTCGTGATAATTCCAAAAAACATAGGAGGCAACCGCATTAAGCCCCATAGCTTTCATCATCATCAAACGATGTTTCCAGTATTCTTTGGGAACTCTTGGATAATGCATTTCTCCAGAACGGATTTCTACGGGCTTCCCGTTTAGTAAGAATTGACCGTCTTTAATTTTAAAACTTGGATTTTGCTGAGCAGCTAGTAAAGAATAAAATAATACAATAAGAGAAAAAAATAATTTTAGTCGTAATTTCATCATCGTAATATTGTTTTTATACTAATTTAAAAAATAAAAACACACAAATAATTCAACAAATAAAAAAAGTGAACAATTACGAAAAATATACATAAACAAAAGAACCGTTCAGAAATCTGAACGGTTCTTTTATGTATCTGAAGAATATTATTCTTCAGTTTTTTCTTCTGTAGAATCAGCAGCTTCAGCAGTTGGCTCAGCAGCTTTTTCTTCTACTACAGGAGCTTCAGCAACTACAGTTTCTACTTTTTTAGCAGTTGTAGATCTTCTACTTCTTCTTGTAGCTTTTTTCTCTTCAGCATTAGGATTGTAAAGCTCGTTAAAGTCTACTAATTCGATAAGAGCAGTATCAGCAGCATCACCTGGTCTGAAACCTGTTTTGATGATTCTTGTATAACCACCGTTTCTCTCTGCGATTTTAGGAGCTACAGTTCTGAACAATTCAGCAACTGCTTCTTTATTTTGAAGATATGAAAAAACAATTCTTCTATTGTGTGTAGTATCTTCTTTTGCTTTTGTTAATAGAGGTTCAACATATACTCTTAAAGCTTTCGCTTTAGCTACAGTAGTGTTGATTCTTTTATGCTCAATTAGAG
Source organism: Chryseobacterium sp. RU37D (assembly GCF_900156075.1). GTDB lineage: Bacteria > Bacteroidota > Bacteroidia > Flavobacteriales > Weeksellaceae > Chryseobacterium. The sequence goes on from NZ_FTMM01000004.1 coordinate 47,583, forward strand.
AACAAGCCATATTAGAAAGCATAGCACTTCTGTGAGAAGCTGTTCTTCCTAAGTGATTGAATTTTTTACCGTGTCTCATTATTAATTATTTATCAGCGTCTAACTTATATTTTGCAACGTCGAAACCGAAGTTAAGACCTTTTGAATGCACTAATTCTTCTAGTTCTGTCAAAGATTTTTTACCAAAATTTCTGAATTTCATCAAATCAGACTTACTGTAAGAAACCAATTCTCCAAGAGTTTCTACTTCAGCAGCTTTCAGACAGTTAAGGGCTCTTACAGAAAGATCCATATCTGCTAATTTAGACTTAAGTAGTTGTCTTGTATGAAGAGTTTCCTCATCATATTGGATAGATGCTTTTACGGCTTCAGTTTCAAGAGTGATTCTCTCATCAGAGAACAACATGAAGTGATAAATTAATATCTTAGAAGCTTCAGTTAAAGCATTTTGAGGGCTGATAGAACCATCAGTCTCTATATCTAATACAAGTTTTTCGTAGTCTGTTTTTTGCTCTACACGATAATTTTCAATGCTATATTGTACTTTCTTAATTGGCGTGAAAATAGAGTCTATCGCAATAGTTCCTACAGGTGCATTGTTTGACTTATTTTGTTCAGAAGGTACATACCCTCTTCCTTTTTCTATATTGAAAGTAATTTCGAAAGTTACATCACTGTTTAGGTTACAGATCACAAGATCCGGGTTCAGCACCTCAAATCCGTTGATAGACTTCCCTAAATCACCAGCAGTAATAACCGTCTGACCCGAAACTTTAGCAACAACCTGCTCATTAGCCTGGTTTTCTGCCGTAGCCTTTAATCTTACCTGCTTAAGGTTAAGAATAATTTCGGTAACATCTTCGATTACTCCTGGAATAGTTGAAAATTCGTGCTCTACACCTTCTATTTTGATAGATGAAATAGCATAACCTTCCAGAGAAGAAAGCAACACTCTTCTCAAAGCATTACCGATTGTAAGCCCGAAACCTGGTTCTAGTGGTCTGAATTCAAATTGACCTCTAAATTCATCAGAGTTAAGTAAAATTACTTTATCGGGTTTTATGAATTGTAAAATTGCCATATTATTGGGTTGAGCAAAAATTTGATTAAAAAATTATTTAGAGTAAAGTTCGACGATAAGCTGTTCCTTAATATCCTCTGGAATTTGGATTCTCTCAGGAGCAGAAACGAAAGTACCTTCTTTCTTCTCATCGTTGAATTGTAACCATTCATAATTTGCCTTAGAAGCTAATGCATTTGCAACCACTTCAAGAGACTTAGATTTTTCTCTTACAGCGATTACGTCACCAGCTTTTAGCAAATAAGATGGAATATTTACAAGCTCACCATTCACTGTAATGTGTCTGTGAGAAACTAACTGTCTAGCAGCAGATCTTGTTTTAGCAAAACCTAATCTGTAAACTACGTTATCCAATCTAGATTCGCAAAGTTGTAATAGAACTTCACCTGTTACACCTTTACTTCTGTGTGCCTTATCAAATAGGTTAGCAAACTGTCTTTCTAAAATACCGTAAGTATATTTAGCCTTTTGTTTTTCAGCTAACTGAACTGCATATTCTGATTTTTTAGCACCTCTTCTCTTGTTAGGACCGTGTTGTCCTGGCGGTTGGTTCTTTCTTTTTTCGAAGTTTTTATCATCTCCGTAGATTGCAGCACCAAACTTTCTAGCAATCTTAGTTTTAGGTCCAATATATCTTGCCATAATGGGTAAATTCTAAAAATTAAACTCTTCTTCTTTTTGGTGGTCTACATCCGTTGTGTGGCATAGGAGTCACGTCAACGATTTCTGAAACTTCAATTCCTGAATTGTGGATAGATCTGATTGCAGATTCTCTACCTGCACCTGGACCTTTCACAAACACCTTCACTCTTCTTAAACCAGCTTCGTGAGCTACAGCAGAGCAATTTTCAGCCGCCATTTGAGCAGCAAATGGAGTATTCTTTTTAGAACCTCTGAATCCCATTTTACCGGCAGAAGCCCAAGAGATAACCTCTCCGTTTTTATTTGTTAAAGAAATGATGATGTTATTGAAAGAAGCTTGAATATGAGCTTCACCAATAGCTTCAACTTTTACTTTTCTTTTTTTAACTACTTTAGTTTGTTTTGCCATAATTCCTAACGATTATTTACTAGCTTTTTTCTTGTTAGCAACAGTTTTTCTCTTCCCTTTACGTGTTCTAGAGTTGTTTTTCGTTCTCTGGCCTCTTAAAGGTAATCCAAGTCTGTGACGTATTCCTCGTTGGCATCCTATGTCCATTAATCTTTTAATGTTCAATTGCACTTCAGATCTTAATTCTCCTTCTACTTTAATGTTTTCAGAGATATACGTTCTGATTGCAGCCAATTCATCGTCATTCCATTCGTTGACTTTCTTGTCTTCGCTGATACCGGCAGCTTTAAGGATTTCTGAAGAAGTACTTCTTCCAATTCCGTAGATGTAAGTTAAACCGATAACACCTCTTTTGTTTTTTGGTAAATCAATACCTGAAATTCTCGCCATAATTTAATTTTAGCCTTGTCTTTGTTTAAATTTTGGGTTCTTTTTGTTGATTACGAATAGTACACCTTTTCTGCGTACGATTTTGCAATCAGCACTTCTTTTTTTAATTGATGCTCTTACTTTCATTTGAAAATATTTATTTTTTTAACTGTCAAATGTAATCTTTCGATTTCATTTTAATAGTATTTATTTTTTAACAATAGCCAAATGGAACGGGTGCTCCATTTGGCATTGTTTTAATATCTAAATGTAATTCTCCCTTTCGATAGATCGTAAGGGGACATTTCTAATTTCACCTTATCACCAGGTAATAACTTAATATAGTGCATACGCATTTTACCGGAAATGTGAGCAATAAGAACATGCCCATTTTCTAGTTCTACGCGGAACTGAGCGTTCGAAAGAGCTTCCGTGATAACGCCGTCTTGTTCAATATGTTTTTGTTTTGCCATAAATTAATATCCAGTCGTTCTTGATAATTTAGACTGCATTAAGCCATCATAATGATGGTTCAGCAGATAAGTATTAATCTGTTGAACAGTATCTAAAATTACTCCAACCATAATCAATAATGATGTTCCACCGAAAAATAGGGCGAACGCATCTGTCTGAACAAAGCTTCCGTGTACAATTGCCGGAAGGACTGCAAAGATAGACAAAAATATTGCACCTGGCAAGGTAATTTTTGATAAAATATCATCTAAATAATCAGCGGTCTCTTTTCCTGGTCTTACCTTTGGTACTAAACCTCCGTTTCTCTTCAAATCATCAGCCATTTGGTTTACCGGAATTGTGATCGCAGTATAGAAGAATGAGAAAATAATAATTAGCAATGCGAACAATACATTGTACTGCCAGCTAAAAACATTCTTGAAACCTGCAAGAAAAGTATTAGATTCATCTACTTTCGTTAATAAACCTGGTACGAACATCAGTGCCTGAGCAAAGATGATCGGCATTACACCGGCAGCATTAACTTTTAGTGGAATCCACTGTCTTGCCCCTTGCATTAGATTTCTGTTTACACCTCCTCTTGCTTGAGCTCTGCTTACATACTGAATTGGAATTTTTCTAACAGCAACTGATAGAATTACTGCTAAAAGAACAACCAACATCCAGAACAATACTTCAATAAGGATCATGATAGACCCCATTCCTCCTTTTCCGTTCTGCACGGCCATTTCCTGTACGAATGCTTCTGGTAATCTTGAAAGGATTCCCACCATAATAAGGATAGAGATACCGTTTCCGATACCTTTGTCGGTAATCTTCTCACCCAACCACATTGCGAATACTGAACCAGCAACCAAGATTACAATACTTGGCAACCAGAACATGATAGAATTAGGCTCTACATAGTATGCAGAAGAGAATTGAGCATATGGTAAGAATAATTGAGTAATAGAAGTTAAATAAGAAGGTGCTTGTACTAAACAAACTCCGATAGTTAACCATCTTGTAATTTGGTTCAATGTATTTCTACCTGACTCTCCATCTTTCTGAAGTTTCTGAAGATAAGGAATAGCCATTCCCATCAACTGAACGATAATAGAAGCAGAAATATAAGGCATGATTCCTAACGCCATCACAGAAGCGTGGCTGAATGCCCCCCCTGTAAATGACGAAAGCAAGCCAAGAAGACCTGCTCCTTGCTTGTTTCCGCCTTGACTTTTATAATGCTCTAAGAGATCTCCTACTTCAGCGAGATTAATCGCCGGAAGAGAGATATAAGATGCGAATCTATACACAAGGATAATACCTAAAGTGAAGAGAATTTTATCTCTAAGTTCTTTAAGACTCCAAATATTTTTAAGTGTTTGTATAAATTCTTTCATTAGTAATTATTATAAGGTAATTGCTTTTCCACCTGCTTTAGAGATTAACTCTTCTGCAGATTTAGTGAATTTGTCAGCTGAGATAGAAACCGCAGATTTCAATTCTCCTCTACCCATAATTTTCACTAATTCGTTTTTAGTAATTAGACCGTTTTCAATCATAACTTCTCTTGTAATATCTCCAGTGATAGATTTATTTTCAATTAAAGTTTGGATTGTATCAAGGTTAATTCCTCTAAACTCTTTTCTGTTTACGTTTTTGAATCCGAATTTCGGTAATCTTCTTTGTAAGGGCATTTGACCTCCTTCAAAACCGATTTTCTGAGAATATCCGGCTCTTGATTTCTGTCCTTTATGACCTTTTGTAGAAGTACCGCCTTTTCCACTACCCTGTCCTCTACCAATTCTTTTTGAATTGAAAGTAGATCCTGCAGCTGGCTTTATGTTGTTTAAATTCATTTTAAAATTATTTTAAAAATTATTTTTGAACTTCAAGTAAGTGACTAACTGCAGCTATCATTCCTAAGATAGAAGGAGTAGCTTCGTGTTCTACAACTTGGTGAAGTTTCTTAAATCCTAATGCTTCAAGCGTTCTCTTTTGGGTTTTTGTTCTTCCAATAGCGCTTCTTACTTGCTTTACTTTGATTGTTGCCATTGTTTTATATTTTAACCGTTAAACACTTTAGTTAGAGAAACTCCTCTCATTCTAGCGATTTCTTCAGGTCTTCTGATATCCAATAACGCTTTGAAAGTAGCTTTCACCACGTTGTGAGGGTTAGAAGATCCTTTAGATTTTGAAAGGATATCGTGGATACCGGCAGACTCAAGTACCGCTCTTACCGCACCTCCGGCGATAAGCCCTGTACCATGAGAAGCGGGTCTTAAGAAGATATCTGCACCTCCGTATCTAGCAGTAGTTTGGTGAGGAATAGTGTGGTTCATTACAGGAACTTTTACAAGGTTTTTCTTAGCGTCTTCAACTGCTTTAGCAATTGCAGAAGCAACCTCTTTAGATTTTCCTAATCCGTAACCGATAACTCCATCTTCGTTACCTACAACTACGATAGCAGAGAATCCGAAAGCTCTACCTCCTTTAGTTACTTTTGTTACTCTGTTAACAGCTACGAGACGATCTTTAAGTTCTAATCCTCCCGGTTTTACTCTTTCTATATTATCTAGTCCTAACATATTTCCGAAATTTTAATGATTAGAATTTAAGTCCACCTTCTCTCGCACCATCAGCTAGGGCTTTAATTCTCCCGTGATATACGAATCCGTTTCTATCAAATACAATATTTTCGATTCCTGCAGCTTTCGCTTTAGCAGCAATAGCTTTACCTACAGCAGCAGAAACTTCAGTTTTAGTACCGTTAGCCTCAACACCTTTCTCTCTAGAAGAAGCAGAAGCTAAAGTTTTTCCACTGTTATCGTCGATTAACTGAGCGTAAATTTCCTTATTACTTTTGTATACAGATAATCTTGGCAATTCAGAAGATCCAGAGATTTTTCCTCTTACTCTTCTTTTTATTCTTATTCTTTTTTCTAATTTACTTAATGCCATAATACTTATAATTTATTAAGCAGATTTACCAGCTTTACGTCTAACAATTTCTCCTACGAATCTTACCCCTTTTCCTTTGTATGGTTCAGGCTTTCTGAAAGAACGGATCTTTGCAGCTACCATCCCTAGAAGTTGGTTGTCGTGAGACGTTAAAGTAATAATTGGGTTTTTACCTTTTTCAGTCAATGTATCAACTTTTACTTCGTTTGGAAGTTCTAGTACAATACCGTGAGAGAATCCTAAAGCCAACTCAAGTTTTTGACCTGCGTGTGAAGCTCTGTATCCTACCCCTACTAATTCAAGTTTCTTCTCGAAACCAGTATTTACACCAACAATCATGTTGTTGATTAACGCTCTGTATAAACCGTGAAGCGCTTTGTGTTGTTTAGCATCAGATGGTCTGTTTACATTCAGTTCACCATCTTTCTGTTCTATAGTAATTCCTGCTGTAAGCTCCTGAGAAAGTTCTCCTTTAGGACCTTTTACAGTTACTACACCGTTGTTTTCAGTGATTGTAACTCCTGCTGGAATTGTTATAATTGCTTTACCAATTCTTGACATTTTCCTGTGATTAAAAATTAATAAACATAGCAGATTACTTCACCGCCTACTTTTTCTTCTCTAGCTTTCTTGTCAGTCATTACTCCTTTAGAAGTAGAGATGATAGAAATACCCAAACCGTTTAGTACTCTTGGAAGCTCAGATGAGCCTTTGTACTGTCTCAAACCTGGTCTAGAAGCTCTTTGGATAGACTTGATAGCTGGTTTGTTGGTTTGCTTATCATACTTTAAAGCGATTTTGATTGTACCTTGAACAGCGCTATCTTCAAACTTGTAGTTTAAGATATACCCTTGATCAAATAAAATCTTAGTAATCTCCTTTTTGATTTTCGATGCAGGAATTTCCACCACTTTGTGGCCTGCGCTTTGTGCGTTCCTTACTCTAGTTAGGAAATCTGAAATTGGATCTGTTACCATTTTTCTTTTATAAATTATTGGTTAAAGAACAATCAGTTTTGCAAAGACTTGAAGAGTAAAATATCAGACTTCAGAAAACTTCGGTCTGATATTTTTATCTTTAGTATCTGAACAACTTAATTGTCCCGATTTTTTAATTAGTAATTATTACCAACTAGCTTTTTTAACTCCCGGGATAAGACCGTTATTTGCCATTTCTCTGAAAGTTACTCTGGAAATACCGAAAGTTCTCATGTATCCTCTTGGTCTACCTGTTAGTTTACATCTGTTGTGCAATCTTACAGGAGAAGCATTTTTAGGCAATTTTTGAAGTCCTTCGTAATCACCAGCTTCTTTAAGAGCTTGTCTTTTAGCAGCGTATTTAGCAACTAGTGCTTCTCTTTTGCGCTCACGCGCTTTCATTGATTCTTTAGCCATTTCTTAGTTCTTTTTAAATGGTAAACCGAAGTGAGTTAATAATGCTTTAGCTTCTTTATCTGTTTTCGCAGTTGTAACGAAAGTAATATCCATCCCTTGGATTTTTTTCACTTTGTCGATTACGATCTCAGGGAAGATGATTTGTTCAGTGATACCTAAGTTATAGTTACCTCTACCATCAAATCCGTCAGCTTTAATACCAGAGAAATCTCTAATACGTGGTAATGCAGAAGAAGTTAATCTATCTAAGAACTCATACATTTTATTAGCTCTAAGAGTAACTTTCGCTCCTACCGGCATTCCTTTTCTTAATTTGAAAGCAGCTTCGTCTTTCTTAGAGATCGTACCAACAGCCTTCTGACCAGTGATGTTTGTTAATTCTTCAACAGCATAGTCTATGATCTTTTTATCAGCAGTAGCGTCTCCTAAACCTTGAGATAAAATGATTTTCTCAAGTCTTGGTACCTGCATTACTGATTTGTATCCGAATTCTTCCATCATTGCTGGAACAATCGTTTCTTTATATGCTTTTTTGGGTCTTGCTATATATTCCATGTGTTATTTAAAATTATAAAGTTTCACCCGTTTTTTTGTTGATTCTTACTTTTTTATCTCCTTCGATTTTGTAACCGATTTTGATAGCTTTTCCGTCTTTACCAACTAAAGCTACGTTTGAGATATGAATAGAAGCTTCTCTTTCAACGATTCCTCCTTGAGGATTTGAAGCTGAGGGTTTAACGTGCTTTTTGATGATGTTAAGTCCTGCAACTACTACTCTTGGGTCTCTTCCTTCTTTTTTGATCACTTCAATAACTTCACCTGTACTACCTTTAAGACCTTTCTTACCTGTAGTTACGATTACGTTATCTCCTCTTTTTATTTTTAACTTTGACATTTTTTTTAAAATTTTAAATATTAAAGTACTTCAGGAGCTAATGAAATGATTTTCATATATTCTTTGTCTCTCAACTCACGAGCAACTGGTCCGAAAACACGAGTTCCTCTCATTTCTCCCGCTGCGTTTAGTAATACACAAGCATTGTCTTCAAATTTGATGTATGAACCATCTTTTCTTCTTACTGCTTTTTTAGTTCTTACTACTACAGCTTTAGATACCTGACCTTTTTTAGCGTTTCCTGATGGTGTAGAATCTTTGATCGTAACAACGATTTTATCACCAACTGAAGCATATCTTCTTCTGGTTCCTCCCAGAACTCTAATAACTAGTACTTCTTTCGCACCTGTGTTATCAGCAACTTTTAATCTTGATTCTGTTTGTAACATTATTACTTAGCTTTTTCAATGATTCTTACTAATCTCCATCTCTTATTTTTGCTCAAAGGTCTAGTTTCCTGGATCAGAACTGTATCTCCTTCTGCGCATTCGTTGTTCTCGTCGTGTGCAGTATATTTTTTCGTTTTCAAAACGAATTTACCGTACATCGGGTGCTTTACTCTTGTAGTCTCGCTAACAACAATAGTTTTTTCCATTTTATTACTGGAAACCACTCCGATTCTTTCTTTTCTTAAATTTCTATCCATTGTAAAATGAAATTATTGTTTGTTAGTTAACTCAGTATTTAATCTTGCGATTGTCTTTCTCAAATCTTTGATTTGAATTGGGTTTTCAAGTGGGCTGATTTTGTGGGCCAATTTCATTTTAGAATATTGAGCTTTTGCATCAGCTAATTGAGCTTGAATGTCCCCTGCGCTTAAATTTTTAATATCAGCTTTTTTCATTGTATTCAAAGATTATAGAGGTTTAACAAAGTCGTTTGCAACGATGAATTTTGTAACTACTGGTAATTTCTGTGCAGCAAGTCTAAGAGCTTCTTTCGCTACTTCGTAAGGAACACCTCCTACTTCGAACATAATTTTACCTGGTTTTACTACAGCTACCCAATATTCCACAGCACCTTTACCTTTACCCATACGTACTTCCGCTGGTTTTTTAGTAATTGGTTTGTCCGGGAAGATTTTGATCCATAGTTGACCTTCTCTCTTCATATATCTTGTCGCAGCGATACGAGCAGCTTCAATTTGTCTTGCAGTGATCCAAGCACCTTCTGTCGCCTTGATTCCGAAAGTTCCATAAGCAAGTTGACTACCTCTTTGGGCATTCCCCTTCATTTTCATCTTATGAACTCTACGGAACTTGGTTCTTTTTGGTTGTAACATAATTTCTAAATTTTAGATTTTAGATTTTAGATTTTAGATTTTTTTTATTTTAAAAAAGTAACGGTAATTTAAAATTCAAAATTTCTATCTAAAATTTTTAATTATTATTGTTATTATTGTTATTGTTCTTTCTAGGTCTTCTGTTATCTCTGTCTCCTCCTCTGTTCTCTCTTCTATCTGACTGACCTCCCTTTTTCTGTTGTCCCACTAGTGGAGAAAGTTCTCTTTTACCGTAAACTTCACCTTTCATGATCCAAACTTTTACACCTAGTTTTCCGTACTGAGTAAGTGCTTCACCGATATGGTAATCGATATCTGCTCTGAAAGTAGACAATGGAATTCTTCCGTCTTTGAAAGATTCTGATCTTGCCATTTCAGCTCCGTTCAATCTACCAGAGATTTGAACTTTGATACCTTCTGCACCCATTCTCATTGTACCTGCCATTGCCATCTTAACAGCTCTTCTGTAAGAGATTCTGTTTTCGATTTGCTTAGCAATGCTATCAGCAACTAATACTGCATCCAGCTCAGGTCTTTTGATTTCGAAGATGTTGATTTGAATATCCTTCTTAGTCAATTTTTTCAACTCTTCTTTTAATTTATCAACTTCCTGACCTCCTTTACCGATGATCAATCCCGGTCTAGCAGTAGTGATAGTAACTGTTACTAATTTTAATGTTCTTTCAATATAAATTCTTGAAATCCCACCTTTAGATAATCTAGCCTCAAGGTATCTTCTGATTTTGTAGTCTTCCGCGATTCTGTCTCCATAATCGTTTCCACCAAACCAGTTAGAATCCCATCCTCTGATGATACCTAATCTATTACCAATTGGATTTGTCTTCTGTCCCATACCTTGATTAATTTTCTTTATTACCTAAGATTAATGTAACGTGGTTAGATCTTTTTCTGATTCTGTACCCTCTACCTTGTGGAGCTGGTCTTAGTCTCTTCAATTGTCTTGCGCTATCCACGAAGATTTCTTTAATGATAAGGTTAGCTTCTTCAATATCCGCACCTTCATTCTTAGTCTGCCAGTTTGCCATAGCAGAAAGAAGTAATTTTTCTAACTTGTTAGAAGCGTCCTTCTTAGAATATTTAAGGATATAAAGAGCTTTATCTACCTGCTCTCCTCTAATGATATCAGCAACTAATCTCATTTTTCTTGGAGAAGACGGGCAATTATTTAATGAAGCTTTAACAACGTCCTTGTTAGCTTCTTTTCTTGCGATTGAACTATCTTGTTTTCTAGATCCCATGATTATCTGCTTCCTTTGTTTTTGTTACCACCATGACCTCTGAAAGATCTTGTTGGAGAAAATTCGCCTAACTTGTGACCCACCATGTTTTCTGTAACGTAAACCGGGATAAAAGATTTCCCGTTGTGTACAGCAATAGTTTGTCCTACGAAGTCCGGAGAGATCATAGATGCTCTAGACCAAGTTTTGATAACTGTCTTCTTACCAGACTCTATATTTGCCTGAACCTTCTTATCTAAAGTATGATGAATGAACGGTCCTTTTTTAAGTGATCTTGCCATAATTATTTTCTTTTAGATACGATGTAACGGTTAGACACTTTATTTTTCTTTCTAGTTTTATAACCTTTAGCCGGTTTACCGTTTCTAGATCTTGGGTGACCTCCAGAAGAACGTCCTTCACCACCACCCATCGGGTGATCTACTGGGTTCATTACTACCGCTCTTGTTCTTGGTCTTCTACCTAACCATCTGCTTCTACCAGCTTTACCTGATACAGTTAATTGGTGATCAGAGTTAGAAACTGAACCAATCATTGCCATACATTCAGTAAGGATCATCCTAGATTCTCCTGAAGGCAATTTGATGATTGCATATTTTCCGTCTCTTGAAGTTAATTGAGCTGAAGAACCAGCACTTCTTGCTAAAATAGCACCTTGACCAGGCTTCATTTCAACACAAGAAATTACAGTACCCAATGGAATATTTTTCAATTTCATTGCGTTCCCTACGTTTGGTTCTACGCTTTCACCTGAAACTACTTTCTGATCTACTTTGATACCGTTCGGAGCGATGATATATCTCTTCTCTCCGTCAGCATACTCTAATAAAGCGATAAATGCAGTTCTGTTTGGATCGTATTCTACAGACTTTACAGTTGCTTCAACGTTTGCTTTGTTTCTTTTGAAGTCAATAATTCTGTATTTCTTTTTGTGTCCACCTCCGGTGTAACGCATGGTCATTTTACCTGTTTGGTTACGTCCACCTGACTTTTTAATACCAACTGTAAGAGATTTCTCTGGTTTGTTGGTAGTAATTTCCTCAAAATTGTTTACAATTCTGAATCTCTGTCCCGGGGTGATAGGTTTTAATTTTCTAACAGACATTACTATTATTTATAATTAATAATTAATTTACAGCAAAAATATCGATAACCTCACCTTCAGCAAGTTTGATTACCGCTTTTTTCAATTTGTTTGTCTTTCCTACTTGAAGACCTTTTTTAGTGTATTTCGAAGAAACCTTCGGAGCATAAATCATTGTGTTAACGTCTGCTACTTTTACACCATAAGCTGCTTCAACAGCTTTTTTAATCTGGATTTTATTCGCCTTAGTATCTACCAAGAAAGAATAAGAACCTCTTAAATCTGTAAGGTAATTAGCCTTTTCTGAGATAACTGGTTTAATGATAATAGACATGATTTATTTCTTTAAATTTTCCTGGAATTTTTCAACTGCACCTTCGAAGAATACGATCTCACCTGCATTTACTAAATCGTAAGAGCTAACTTCGTTGAAGTTCATTACTTTAGTTTTAGGTAAGTTTCTTGAAGATAAATACACATTCTTGTTAGCTTCAGGAAGAATGAACAAAGATTTTTTACCGTTCAATGTTAATGCATCTAATAAAGTAATGAAATCTTTAGTCTTAGGAGCGTTAAGGCTCATATCTTCTAAAACTCTGATGCTGTTGTCTCTCATTTTTTGAGATAAAACAGATTTTTTAGCTAATCTCTTAAGAGCTTTGTTCAATTTGAATCTGTAATCTCTTGGTTTTGGTCCGAATACTCTACCACCACCTCTGAAAGTTGGAGACTTGATATCACCATATCTAGCAGAACCAGATCCTTTTTGCTTCTTAAGCTTTTTAGTAGAAGCAGTAATTTCGCTTCTTTCTTTTGCTTTATGAGTCCCTTGTCTTTGTGCAGCAAGGTACTGTTTAACTTCTAAGTAAACCGCGTGCTGATTTGGCTCAATTCCGAATACTGTTTCGTCTAGAGTTACTTTTCTTCCGGTCTCTTTTCCTGATGTATTTAATACTACTAGTTCCATTTTCTGATAATTACATAAGAATTTTTAGCTCCCGGAACAGCACCTTTTACTACTAAAAGATTTTGTTCTTGATCCACTTTTAATACTTGAAGGTTTTGAACAGTTACCTGCTTACCTCCCATTCTTCCAGCCATTCTCATCCCTTTGAATACTCTTGAAGGGTCAGATCCAGCACCGATAGAACCTGGAGCTCTAAGCCTGTTGTGCTGACCATGAGTTGCCTGCATTACACCTCCAAATCCGTGTCTTTTAACAACACCTTGGAAACCTTTACCTTTAGAAGTTCCTGTTACGTCAACAAATTCACCTTCAGCAAATAAGTTTACAGTTACCTCTTCTCCTACTTTTACCTCATCTACGAATTCTCTGTAGAATTCTACCAATTTAGCTTTAGGAGCAGAACCAGCCTTTTTGAAATGGCCAGCTAACGCTTTACCAACGTTCTTCTCACTCTTGTCATCGAAACCTAATTGAACTGACTTATAACCGTCTTTTTCAATGGTTCTGACCTGTAAAACCGAGCACGGACCAGCTTGAATAACTGTACAAGGAATATTTTTCCCTTCTTCGTTAAACAAAGATGTCATACCGATTTTTTTACCAATAATACCTGACATTGTTTATATTATAATAAAATTTATCCTTTATTTATCGTCATTTTAAAGAGGTCTGAAGTGATTTCTACTTTTGATATAGGCATACTACGCCCCTAAAATGAGTGTGCAAATTTATGAATAATTTTACAACTGACAAATATTTATAGCAAAATATTTTGATTTTTAATCATTTAGAGAATTTGAGAGAATTCGGATATAATTTTCTCAGAAAAATTTTGATTTGTGAAGATTAAAAAAATGAATTGACTTTTATTTAACGATTACACTTATACCTATTTCTTCCAGCCGGTTCTTATCCTCATCCAAAATATCGTTATCCGTGATAAGACAATCGATTTTATCAAGATCTGCAATTTTACCGAAACCTTTTTTATTTAATTTGGAAGAATCTGCCAGGATGACCACCTTATCTGAACATTCGATCATCAGCTGGTTCAGATGGGCTTCTGCAGCATTGGAAGTACTTATCCCGAAATCCATATCAATACCATCGACTCCGAGAAATAATTTATTACATGAAAATTGCTTCAGAATCGTTTCAGAAATTGAGCCAACAATAGAAGTCGAGCTTTTCCTTACTTCCCCGCCCAATTGTATAATATTAATATTAGGATTATTACAAAGCTCAATCGCAACACGTAAAGAAGACGTGAGTACAGTCAGCGGACCAAAATTGACAAGCATCCTCGCAAGATAATGCATCGTAGTTCCGGAAGCCAGAATAATACAGTCATTTTCCTGAATTAAAGATAAAGCCGCTTTTGCAATACTTTGTTTAGCTTCCACATTGATGTTTTCCTTTTCATCAACATTTTTTTCATAAGCATATCTTAAATGCTTACTTGCACCACCGTGATTTCGGAAAAGCAATCCCAAACTTTCAAGATAATTCAGATCCTTTCGAATTGTAACCGACGAAACATTAAACTTCTCACACAAATCCTGCACAAGCACATGATCTTTTTCATCCAGTTCCTTCATTATATCATTATGTCGTGGCAGTAATTTTTCCATTTCGTTTCGTTTCATCAAAAATAAGGTTTTTATTTTGATTCGAAAAATTTCATTTATTTTCTTTTTAGTTTCATTTTTAATTTTTACATTTGAAAACGAAACATAACGAAATATTATGAAACGAGATGAAGAACTCAGCAAATTAACCAGCGTCCAAGAATGGGACTTTATTGTCATTGGGGGCGGTGCGAGCGGTTTAGGTTCGGCATTGGATGCAGTAAGCAGAGGATTTAAGACATTACTGTTGGAATCTCATGATTTTGCAAAGGCAACTTCCAGCAGAAGCACAAAATTGGTTCACGGAGGCGTAAGATATCTGGCGCAGGGCGATATAGGATTAGTAAAAGAAGCCTTAAAGGAAAGAGGTTTATTGGCCAAAAATGCCGCTCATGTGGTAAAAAACCAGTCTTTTATTATTCCAAACTATACTTGGTGGGGCGGAATTTATTATAAAATAGGATTATCCGTTTATGATTTTCTTGCAGGTAAATTGAGTCTAGGTAAAACAAAATACATTAACAAGTCAAAAACAATTGAAAAACTTCCTACGATTGAGCAAAACGGACTGGCAAGCGGAGTTATTTACCAGGACGGGCAGTTTGATGATGCACGACTAGCGATTAATCTTGCTCAGACGATTACTGAAAAAGGCGGAAGTGTTATTAATTATATTAAGGTAATTAATTTAATTAAAAATAATTCAAATAAAATCACCGGCGTTATTGCTGAAGATCAATTCACAAAACAGCAATTCGAAATCAAAGCGAAAGTTGTCATAAACGCAACAGGAGTTTTCACGAATGATATCTTAAATATGAATAATCCCAAACACGGAAAATTCGTTGTTCCAAGCCAGGGAATCCATTTGGTTTTGGATAAATCTTTCTTAAAAAGCGAAGATGCGATTATGATTCCGAAAACTTCGGATGGGAGGGTTTTGTTTGTAGTTCCTTGGCATGACAGAGCTTTGGTGGGAACAACCGATACTTTATTGGAAACTGAAAGTTTTGAACCCAGAGCTTTGGAAGAAGAAATTAGTTTCGTCTTAAATACTGCAAGACAATATTTATCTAAAAAACCGACACGCGAGGATGTAAAATCCGTTTTTGCAGGACTTCGCCCTTTGGCTGCGCCTAAAGACGGCAGTAAAAGCACAAAAGAGGTTTCCAGAAGCCATAAAGTAGTAACCTCAGAAACCGGATTAATATCAATCATCGGCGGAAAATGGACCACCTACCGAAAAATGGCGGAAGACACGATCGATGAAGCCATGAGAGTTCATCGCCTCGGAAATACTTCTTCTAAAACACAAAATATGTCTATCCATGGAAATGTAAAAGCAGAAACCGTTGACAGAAGCAATCATCTGTACGTTTACGGCTCGGATATTCCGAAAATCAAGGCTTTCTATTACAATAATCCTGAATATTCTGAAAAAATTCATCCTGACCATCCCTTTACAGTTGCAGAAGCGATTTGGGCAGTTCGAAACGAAATGGCAGAAACCATAGAAGATATCCTGGCAAGAAGAGTCCGTCTTTTGTTTTTAGATGCAAGAGCCGCCATAGACAGCGCTTACAAAATAGCTTCTATTATTGCTAAAGAAAAAGGTTATTCTGAAGAATGGGCAAGGACTCAAGAAAAAGAATTCATTGAATTAGCAAATGGATATTTATTAACTCCATATTCTCCAAAAAATAATCAATCTTAATAATATTGCACAATGAGTGAAAAGCTAATACTCGCTCTGGATCAGGGTACAACATCCTCAAGAGCCATTTTATTCAACCATAGCGGAGAAATTGAATTTGTCTCCCAAAAACCTTTCGAACAGATCTTCCCTACTCCAGGGTGGGTAGAGCATGATCCTAACGAAATATGGTCATCACAGATTTCCGTAGCCGCAGAAGTAATTGCCAAAGCAGGAATTTCTGGAAGAGAAATCGCTGCCATCGGCATTACTAATCAACGCGAAACTACCATAGTCTGGGACAGAGAAACCGGAGAACCCATTTATAACGCTATTGTATGGCAGGACAGAAGAACCTCAAAATACTGTGACGAGCTAAAAGAACAAGGCCACGCCGAAACGATTAAGGAGAAAACAGGTCTTGTATTAGATGCTTATTTCTCAGCAACAAAATTGAAATGGATTCTCGATAATGTAGACGGCACAAGAGAAAAAGCTGAAGCTGGAAAACTTTGCTTTGGAACAGTGGATACATGGCTTGTATGGAAGCTTACGAGAGGGAAAATGTTTATTACAGATGTTTCCAATGCCAGCCGAACCATGCTTTTAAACATTCATACATTAGAATGGGACGAAGAATTATTAAAATTATTCAACATCCCAAAAACTATTTTACCTGAAGTAAAGCAAAGCAGTGAAATCTATGGAGAGACTTCCACTACTCTTTTCTCAACAAAAATTCCTATTTCCGGAATTGCGGGAGATCAGCAGGCAGCTTTATTCGGACAGATGTGTACGACTCCGGGAATGGTAAAAAATACGTATGGAACAGGATGTTTCCTTTTAATGAATACTGGAAAAGAAGCGGTTTCTTCAAAAAATAATTTATTGACAACCGTAGCCTGGAAAATCAACGGCGAGGTAAATTATGCCCTGGAAGGAAGTGTTTTCGTGGGTGGAGCAGCAATCCAGTGGTTGAGAGATGGTTTGAAATTAATTAATTCAGCAGAAGAAATTAATGCTTTAGCCCGGACTGTGGAAGATAATGGCGGCGTTTATTTCGTTCCGGCACTAACCGGCTTAGGCGCACCCTATTGGGATCAATACGCAAGAGGAACAATTGTAGGTGTTACCCGGGGAACAACCAATGGACACATTGCAAGAGCCACTTTGGAAGGGATTGCATTCCAGGTGTATGATATTGTAAAGGCGATGGAGGCAGACTCAGGAAAGAAGAGCCCGGAGCTAAGGGTGGACGGCGGAGCTTCTGCAAGCGATCTTTTAATGCAGATTCAGTCTGATCTTTTCGGATTTAAAATTACAAGGCCAAAAACATTGGAAACAACAGCATTAGGAGCAGCATATCTTGCCGGACTAGCCGTTGGATATTGGAAAAACATTGATGAAATTCAATCTCAATGGATTATAGATAAAGATTTCCACCCGAAAATGGAGAAAGAGAAGGTTGAGAAAATGGTTAATACATGGAATAAAGCTGTACAACGTTCTCAAAACTGGATCGAAGATTAATTTAACGTAAAAACATCATCAGATATGACTCCATTTATTGCAGAAGTAATTGGTACAATGCTTCTTATTTTATTAGGAAACGGCGTGGTAGCCAACGTTGTTTTGAAAGACACAAAAGGTAACAATTCCGGGTGGATTGTCATTACCACAGCTTGGGCGTTGGCGGTTTTCGTAGGCGTTACCGTAGCAGGACCCGTAAGTGGTGCTCACCTGAATCCGGCAGTGACTATTGGTCTTGCCATTGCAGGAAAATTTTCCTGGGATCTGGTGCCTCCGTATATTGCCGCTCAGATGATCGGTGCGATGATCGGCGCCTTTTTAGTATGGCTGTTTAATAAAGACCATTTTGCCATTACTGAAGACGAAGGGGCAAAATTAGCCTGTTTCAGTACAGGCCCTGCCATCCGAAATACATTTTCAAACATTATCAGTGAAACCATCGGAACATTCGTGCTTGTATTTGTGATTTTCTATTTTGCAGATCCCAGCATTTCTCTTCAGAATGATGCAACCGCCAAAGTAGGCCTTGGGTCAGTGGGCGCATTGCCCGTGACGTTCTTAGTTTGGGCAATTGGTTTATCTCTTGGAGGTACAACAGGGTATGCCATTAATCCAGCTCGAGATCTGGGACCAAGAATTATGCATGCTATTCTTCCCGTAAAAGGAAGCAGCGATTGGGGCTACGCATGGATCCCGGTTGTGGGGCCTGTTTTGGGAGCTGTGATTGCAGCATTATTATATGGAATGTTAAGTTAAAAGCAATACACGAATGAAAAAAATATTAATAATCTGCCTGGTTTCACTAGGCATAGGGAATCTTTTTGCCCAGGAAAACACAGAAAATCAGGAAGATAACAGGCTGGATTTCACAGCAAATATTCAAAACAACCATCTTTGGAGAGGTTTAATTATTACTGATAAACCGGTAGTAATGGGAAATCTTTCGTATGCTTTGGATAAAGATAAAAAATGGAAAATCGGCGTTTGGGGAGCTTCCTCACTGGCAGATGACAAAGACGCTACTCATTATAAAGAAATTGATTATTATGTACAATATTCCGATGGTCGTTTTTATATCGGGCTTTGGGATCTGTTCAATTCGAGAAATATCAATCCGGAAATTGCTTCCGAGGATATTTTCAATTATTCCAACAGAAGGACTAATCACATTATTGATCTGAGGACAAACTACACATTCGGTCCATCATTCCCAATCAACGTTGAGGCAGATGTAATGCTCTATGGAGGAGCCAATGCCGGTGAAGTCGTTCTGAAAGAAGACGGGAGTTATAAAAAGAATAAGTTTTCCACTTATATTCAAGCTTCGTATCCCATAATTGCGCACAAAAAAGTAAATCTGGATGCTTTTGTAGGAGCAGGATTCGCATTGAATGACACGGTAGCTTTATACGGAAACGGAAAAAAAGGATTTCAGGTGGTGAATATCGGATTGAAAGCCAGCAAAACTGTAAAAATAACAGACCATTACAATTTACCGGTTTCTATGACTGCCATGTGGAACCCGGCACACAAATATGCGCGAGTCCAGCTTGCAGCTACCGTATTTTAATTATCTTTTTTAATAAATCTTTGAAACCATCCTTTTTAGGGTGGTTTTTCTTATATTGCATTTAAAACCAATCCTAAAGTATTCGCTATTTATGAAAGCTTTCCCAATTCTGCTTCTTTTTTTATTAGCTGTTTCCTGCTCTGAAAAAGAGGCTCATCAGTATACATTTTATTACTGGAAAACCAAACTATACTTAGACAAGGAGGAAAAAAAAGCTTTGGATCAAACAACTGTTCCTTATTTATACGCCCGGTTTTTTGATGTTGATAAAATTGATGGTAAATTTCAACCGGTAGGAGCAATTATAAAAGATAAAAGCTTTGAAACCGATAAACAAATTGTACCAACAGTTTTTATTACCAACCGTACCTTTCTTTATATCAGCAAAAATGAAATCTCTTTTCTGGCAAAAAGCATTAATATTTTAATCCAAAAAAAAATCTCGGAATACAATTTAAAAGTTAATCAGGAAATACAGATCGACTGCGATTGGACCACCGGAACCCGCGATGATTACTTCACATTTTTAAAAGAACTAAAAAAAATTTCTGGAAAAGAGATTACCTGCACACTTCGTCTTCATCAGGTAAAAGATAAAGAACAAACGGGCATTCCGCCCGTGGAAAAAGTATATCTGATGTGCTACTCCACTTCTTCGCCGTTGGAAAATTCTGATAAAAACTCTATTCTCGATGTGAATATACTGAAAAACTATCTTTCAAAAATTGATGAATATCCTATTAAGAAAATTGAAGTTGCCTTACCGATTTACTCTTGGGGAATCGTTACAAATTATCTTGGAAAACATAAATTAATTAATACTTTAAATAAAAACGACCTCCGGCATCCCAATTTCAAAAAACTTTCAGAAAACGAAATTGAAATAATGAAGGACGGCTTTTATTTCGAGAATTATTTAAATAAAGGATTCAGAATAAAAGTGGAAGAAATTTCAGATCAGCAACTGGAAGAAGTAGTTGATTTCCTGAAGAAAAAAATACCTGATTTTTCTATTATTTATTATCAATTAGATAGTAAATTTGTTAAAGACCAAAAATTTAATTTTTAAAACCAAAACTCAAAAACACCATAGAAGAATATGAAAAAATGCA
Source organism: Chryseobacterium sp. RU37D (assembly GCF_900156075.1). Classification (GTDB taxonomy): domain Bacteria; phylum Bacteroidota; class Bacteroidia; order Flavobacteriales; family Weeksellaceae; genus Chryseobacterium. Next base: position 67,915 of record NZ_FTMM01000004.1, read on the forward strand.
TCCTTTCACTCACCGTTTTATCGCTTTTTTATACGAAATCGGAAGCCTGTGCCTGGTCTGACCCAGATTATGAATACTTTAACCTGTTTACACAAACTATCATTAAAGATAAATCTTACCTGCCGTTTCTTCACAGCTATTCCACGAGATTTTATACGGATTTTAAACCTAATCAAATCCCTGATGAAAACATCGATGCATGGAAAAAGTTTTTCAACAACCAGCTAAACTATGCAGAAACGGACTATCTAGTGAATAAAATAAGCCTTAATGACCTTAATGCATTAAAAAAAGGAGCGCCTACAAATCAATTATTAACAAAATTAAGTTCAGGTTTTTATTCTAAATTTCACGAAGCGATTGACTATCTGATTGAAGCAAAATATCTGGAGCCTTACATGAGGATCAATTATGTAGAAAGCCCAAATTCATTCTATTACAACGAAACCCAGGGTGAAAAAAATGCCACTCATCTCGATTATAACAAAACAATTTCAGCATTAATCTCTTTATACAACGCCGCAAAAATTCCAGAAATCAAACAGCGTTATGGCTACCAGATCGTGCGCTTTAACCATTATACGAGAAATTATGCTGCTGCTGTACAAGCTTTTAAAACTTATGTTGCTCCTATAAAACTGAAAGGGGCTCCTTATATCATGGCTCTTGATCAGCTTGCCGGCGCACAGCGGGGACTGGGAATGAATAGTGAAGCCAACTGGAATTTTTTCCAGGTTTTTAAAGACAGCCGAAGCCGTAAAGAATCTGCCTTTGTTTCGATGAAGCTTTCGGATACCGCTTCTTTTAATAATATTTTAAAACGAGCCGACAACAATGACGAAAAAAATATGGCGTATTTTCTTTTGGGATATGAAGATTTCAACAACCCAATTCCTATTATGGAAAAAATGTTCGAGATCAATCCTGATTCGGAAATTTTGAAAGTAATGACAGTGAGAAGCATTAATGAGCTGGAAAGAAATTATCTCCCGATTTATTATTACAGCAATAACGGTGATAATTCTACCGTGCAAACAGCCTCAAATAAAGCTTTTGATCAAACAAAAAAGGCCGAACCTAAAAAAGAAGAGCTTTCTTTCTGGCAAAAAATCGTAAGATTCTTTAAAAATTTATTCAGCAGTAAAAAAGATAAAAATTCTACCGAAAGTAAAGCTGATCAAAGCGATGATGAATTGCTGGAAAACCCCAATAGAATCCCTGTTTTCACAAAAAATAATTATTGGTACGATGAAAAATCAAAAGATTTTCTGGATGAACTGGAAAAATTTACTGATAAAACCAAAGAGAAATCCAGGGATGAATACTGGCAGATTGCTGATGCTTACCTAAAATTTCTTAAAAAAGATTATAAAGCAAGTACTGAAGTTTTAAACGATATTCAAACAACGAATCCCGAATATCTTGAAGAAATTAAAAGGATGAAAGTGCTGAATGATATTGTCTCCCAGCCCAAAATCGATGCTGAGTATGAGGATCATTTAATGAAAGATTATGCGGAATATTTTACAGAAAAAGAGGAAGTAAAAAAAGACAGCATCGAAACAACCGATTATGATTACTACGGTGAAGTACCATCAACAAAGGATTTTCTAAAAGATGTACTGGCCAACCGCTATTTCCTACAGGGTGAAGACGGAAAATCTTTCCTGATGAATAATAAACTTTCAGACCTTCAGTATAACCCGAACTCCAGCCTGGTAAAAAGTGTGGAAGATTTTTACCGAAAACCAAACAAAACGCAATTTGAACAGCAGATTATTGCTAAAAACATTAATGATGTAGGAAATATTGATGCATTTTTTGCAGTCATCTATGGTGACAGGGCCATGAGACAGGCTGATTTTGAAAAAGCTAAATCTTATTATGCAAAAGCCCGGGATTTCTCCGGAATTCCGAGAACAGAATGGAATCATGATGAGAAAAAAGCTACAACAATGCAATATACGCCAAATGTTTACAACGGTTTCAACAATATTTCATATCTTGTTTTCGGGCATAATGTCTGGGAAAGTTTCCAAAGTGCTGAAAACGAAAGCATGATAAAAGAAGATTATTCGCAATTTCCTTTTATTAAGCCTGTTATGAATAAGCTTGAATTGGCAGATGTTTTACTGCAACTTAAAAAAACAGGATCAGGCAGAGACGAAAAATCCGCAGCGGCAAATCAGCTGATAGGAAATCTGCTGTATAATACTTCAATTTTGGGATACTACAGAGAGCTGTTTGTAATGGACATTGATAATTCCAATGGTGGGAAATATGATTTTTGGGCTACAGAACGTAAAAATCCTTATCAATATTACTATAAAAACTTTTTAGACCGATCTTATATTGAGCCGGACAATTTTGATCTTAGTATTAATTATTATAAAAAAGCATTAGACCTTTCTTCCGATAAAGAGCGAAAAGCAAGAATTCTTTTCCAGATGGCAAGTGCAGAACAGGGAAAATATTATCAGTATGAAGCTAAAAACCAAGCCAATATTGATTATTCTGACCCGAAATGGAGCGAAAAAACAGATGCCCATCAAAAACAGCTGAATCAAATCAAAAATCAAAAGTACAGAACCTATTTTGCCTTGCTGAAAACACAGTACGCTGATACCGAAATATCAAAAAAACTGATGGGAAGCTGTTCTTATTTTGGTTATTTTATGAAATAATATTACTTAAATATAGCAAAAGGAATCAATTCGATTCCTTTTCTTGTGATCTGAGCCATTCTTCATGTTTCTTTCTGAAGGATGCGTGCTTACTGTCCTGATTTCTATGCGCTGCATCGATGGAGTGTGATGAATGAATATCATCGTCTTCCTCTGCAAAATCGGCGAGTTTTTCGTAGTAACAATGAAGCTGGTCAAGCTCTTTTTCTGTCAGATCTTCTATATCGACAATTCTGTTGCTGGCTTTATCGTTGGCCGCGATCAATTCGTTCAGTTTTATCTGAATAGCTTTTGAATCTTTGTTCTGAGCCTTCTGGATAAGGAAAACCATTAAAAAGGTAATGATAGTGGTTCCTGTATTAATTACCAGCTGCCACGTCTCGGAATAATTAAAAACAGGCCCCGAAACCGCCCATATGACAACAATAGCAGTTGCACCTATAAAGGCGTGAGGACTTCCCGTGAACTTCGTTGCCCAATCAGAGAATTTTTCGAAAATACTTTTATGTAAGTTAGCCATATGTAATAATTTTATACTATTCAACATCAAAAACTCCGCCGAAACAGCAGAGTTTAAAGGTAAATAATTGATATAATTTTTTAATATTTTACAGCTTTATTGATTTCTATAGGATTATTTATTTTCCGGAGCATGTCCTGAAGCTTTTCATAGTTTCCTTTTGCTTTATTAACAGGATCCCATTCCAAATAATAACTCTCGTAAAACTTTACATCTTTAGGATTGAAATCCTGTACAAAGTTTAGCTTATCAAAATTTGCCTGAGTAGAGTCTCTTTTAAATTGCAGCTCATATATAAACCGGTTGGTTTGTGCATTAATTTTATCAGTCTATATTATGAGAAATAAAAAAAGAGGCTGTCTCACTTTTGAGACAGCCTCTTTTTCTGACTTAATTTTATATTTTAATAACCTGCATTCATATAGACTTTTCTTCCATTTAAAGGCTGAATTGCTCTGAAATTTGGTTCAGTATAAATTGTCTTATAAGAGCTAAGCTGGTCATTAGATAATTGTTGCTTATTTTTAAATACAAACCATGTAACAGGGCCGCCGTTTGGAGTCGAAGAGTTGGCACCAAAATTTGGTGTCGTAAGAGAACCGCTGTAGGTGAAGTATTCACGGGTGTTGGTTGGTAAAATACTTGTAAGGTCAAATGCAGTATTCGGTGAATTTGTACCATTACTTGTTGTGGGAGATTGTGCAAACAGGTTTTGTAAAGAAGAATTTCCGCTTCCAAGATCAACCAAAACTCCTAAAACGGCATAAGAATTATCATCTGCTACATTTACAAAATGAATTTCCATTGTACTATATTTCCCGTCAACCGTATGCTCACTGCTATAGTGGAAATGGAAGTTTACAAGATTATATTTCTTCCCTCCTACCGTAATATAATTATTTAATTTATCAGTCCCACTTACATTTACCCTAAGATTTTCACCTGCATTATTCTGAACAGAGTTCAAAGTAACTGCACCATAATGAATGTTGGGATCACTGCTTCGAAAGAGAATAGCTTTAGAAGGCTCAATATTGATCGGAGTTTGAGATTCTGCAACTGCAGCAGGAATATTTGAGGTAACAATTGGAGTACTGATAATATCTGAAGGATATGAGTTTAGCTCATGGATACCATCATTGTCGCTTTGACATGAATTGATTAATAAAATCGGAGCTATTCCCAGAGTAAGAACAGCTTTTTTTACATTGGATTTTACCCACAATGCCAAATTTTCATTTTTTCTCATTTGTATTTGTAATTAATATTTAATTATGAGACAAATGTAGAGATATTGAAAAAGTTAAAAAACAGTCTATCAATATTTTAACCAACTTTTAATGGAAGTTAAAAACCCATAAAATGATTTATATTATTAATTAAAATCAAAAAATTATATGATAGCGGAATTGCATATAAAGAAAAAACTTTTTGATCATAAATCTCTTATAGTATCAAAGTTTTTGAAAACACTTTAGCCTTTGTATTTAGTTCGATTATTATATATTAAAAAAATTAACTAGTAGTAGATAATTTTGATAATAAATTAATATTACAATCATTATATACTAAAAAAATCATTTTAAAGTGAAATTTATTTAAATTTGAACTGCAAATAACCATTAAATCAAATTACTATGAAAAAAACAATTACCGATGAGGAATTCTATTCCGGGCTGAAAAGCCTTCCGCAGATTAAGTACCCTTTTCAAGACAAAATTCATCCTGACTATCAAAAGGCTCGTGAAGAATATTACGCCTGGATTGATGATGAATACAGTTTTCATAGCCTGGAAGCTCGCGAAAAACATAAAAAGCATCACTTTGTAGATATTGTAACCCGTGGAATGCCTTTTTTAAAATCGATCGAAGAAATTCGTCCTCTATCTGTATATACTGCAAACGGAGCTATGATGGATGATTATTTTGACCGGTGTACACTGGAAGAAATGTATAAAATAAGCGCCCAAATAGATGACATTTTAACCGGTAGAAGGCCTGAAGTACCAAAGGAAAAAGGTATTTTCCATTTCTACTGGCAACTGCGTCAGTATGCTTTGGAATCTGAGATTCCAGAAACATTATATAAGAGGTTTGTAAAATCTATGCATGCCGTATTTGATGCTTATGCCGAAGAAAAGACTTACTACAGGGCCAATACTACTGCACCGCTGCCTGTTTATACAATAATCCGTACCGATACAAGTGGTGTTCTTCCCTATTGTATTTATGCTGCTGTGCAAAAGGAATATCGTAAGATTCCAGATGAATTTTTCGATCATCCCCATATTCTAAGGATTCAGACGTTATGTGCCATCATGATCGGGATACATAATGATATCATCTCTCTGCCTAAGGAACTTCACCGAGAAGGTGATACAATGAATATTGTAAAAGTCATGCAGCATGACTATAAACTATCTCTGCGAGATGCTTATATGAAGTCTATTGAACTTCATGATCAATATCTGGATGAGTTTTTAATTCTGCAAAAGAACCTCCCTTTTTTTGGTGATTTCCAGAATCTTGTATCAGATTACGTTCAGGATCTGGGAATAATGATAGCAGGAGTATATAAATGGCATACCGCCGACACAACCCGCTATGTAAACGGCGGTTATGTAGAAGGAGAGTATGTAAGTAAATAGTTTATTCACACATAAAAAATAAAATCCGTTCCAAAAGGAACGGATTTCTTTATAATCATTGCAAAGTATACAATTATCACACTTTAATTTCTACATCTACACCTGAAGGAAGTTCTAGCTTCATTAGAGCATCCACAGTTTTAGAAGAAGAAGAGTAGATATCCATCAGTCTCTTGTGAGCTGATAACTGAAACTGCTCTCTTGCTTTCTTGTTTACGTGCGGAGATCTCAACACAGTGAAGATTCTCTTATTTGTTGGTAATGGAATTGGCCCGTTTACTACAGCACCAGTAGCCTTTACCGTTTTTACGATTTTTTCAGCAGACTTATCTACCAAGTTGTAATCGTAAGATTTAAGTTTTATTCTGATTCTTTGTGACATTTTAATCTAATTTAATATTAACCTTTAGCCTTAGCGATTACTTCTTCAGCAACGTTTGTAGGAGCAGCTTCGTATTTCTCGAATTCCATAGAAGATGTTGCTCTACCTGAAGATAACGTTCTAAGAGAAGTTACATAACCAAACATTTCAGAAAGCGGAACGAAAGCTTTGATAACTTTAGCATTATTTCTGTCGTCCATACCGTTTACTGTACCTCTTCTTCTGTTAAGATCACCTACGATATCACCCATGTATTCTTCAGGAGTTACTACTTCCAGTTTCATGATTGGTTCCATGATAACTGCTTTAGCAGCTCTACCAGATTCTTTGAAACCTAACTTTGCAGCAAGTTCGAAAGATAACTGATCTGAGTCAACTTGGTGATAAGATCCATCTTTCAATGTAATTTTCATCGCTTCAACCTCGAATCCAGCTAAAGGACCGTTCTTCATAGCTTCTTTGAATCCTTTTTCAACTGAAGGGATAAATTCTTTAGGAATGTTACCTCCTTTAATTTCATTTACGAATTCAAGACCAGTTTTACCCTCGTCTGCAGGACCAATTTCGAATACGATGTCGGCGAACTTACCTCTACCTCCAGATTGCTTTTTGTAAACCTCTCTGTGGTTAGCTTTTTGTGTAAGAGCTTCTTTGTATTCTACTTGCGGTTGACCTTGGTTAACCTCTACTTTGAACTCTCTTCTCATACGGTCTACGATGATATCCAAGTGAAGCTCACCCATACCAGAGATGATAGTTTGTCCTGAAGCTTCATCAGTTTTAACTTGGAAAGTTGGATCTTCTTCAGCTAATTTAGCTAGAGCGTTACCCATTTTATCCTGATCAGCTTTAGTTTTAGGCTCAACAGCGATACCAATTACCGGATCTGGGAAGATCATAGATTCAAGAACGATAGGGTTCTTTTCATCAGATAAAGTATCACCAGTTTTAATATCTTTAAATCCTACAGCTGCACCGATATCTCCAGCTTCGATAAACTCAACTGGATTTTGCTTGTTAGCGTGCATCTGATAGATTCTAGAAATTCTTTCTTTGTTTCCTGATCTTGTGTTAAGAACATAAGAACCGGCATCAAGTCTTCCTGAGTAAGCTCTGAAGAATGCTAATCTACCTACGAACGGGTCAGTAGCAATTTTGAAAGCTAATGCAGAGAAAGGCTCTTCAACAGATGGTTTTCTTTCTATATCAGCATCAGTTCTCGGGTCTGTTCCTTTGATATTATCTTTATCTAGTGGAGAAGGAAGATATTTACAAACAGCGTCAAGCATGAACTGTACACCTTTGTTTTTGAAAGAAGAACCACAAGTCATAGGAATGATAGAAAGATCAATAGTAGCTTTTCTTAGAGCTTCGTTGATTTCTTCTTCAGAAATTGAATCCGGATCTTCGAAGAATTTCTCCATCAAAGTCTCATCATAATCAGCTACAGCTTCTACTAATTTCTCTCTATATTCAAGAACTTCATCTTTCATGTCTTCAGGAATTGGAACTACCTCGAAAGTAGCACCTTGTCCTGCTTCATCCCAGATGATTGCTCTGTTTTTAATCAAGTCTACAACCCCTTTGAAATCTTCTTCAGCACCGATTGGTAAAACGATTGGAACTGCATTAGATCCTAACATTTCTTTCACTTGTTTTACAACGTTCAAGAAATCAGCACCTTGTCTGTCCATTTTGTTTACGAATCCCATTCTAGCAACTTTGTAGTTGTCAGCAAGTCTCCAGTTTGTTTCAGACTGAGGCTCTACTCCATCTACTGCAGAGAAAAGGAATACCAAACCGTCCAATACTCTCAAAGATCTGTTAACTTCCACTGTAAAGTCAACGTGTCCCGGTGTATCGATAATGTTGAAGTGGTAAGGTTTTGTTTCAGGTAATTTCTTACCTTGATCTGTTGGGAAATTCCAGTTACAAGTAGTTGCAGCAGAAGTAATAGTAATACCTCTTTCTGCTTCTTGTTCCATCCAGTCCATTGTAGAAGCACCATCGTGCACCTCACCAATTTTGTGGTTTACACCTGTATAGAATAAAATCCTTTCTGTAGTGGTAGTCTTGCCTGCATCGATGTGAGCAGCGATACCAATATTTCTTGTAAATTTAAGATCTCTTCCCATTTCAGATTAGAATTTGAAGTGTGAGAAAGCTTTGTTAGCTTCCGCCATTTTGTGAGTATCAGTTTTCTTTTTGAAAGCTGCACCTTCTTCTCTAGAAGCAGCTACAACTTCGTTAGCTAATTTCAAAGCCATAGACTTATCATTTCTGGCTTTAGAATATTTGATTAACCATTTCATTGCCATAGAAATTTTTCTGTCGGCTCTGATTGGCATAGGAATCTGAAAGTTAGCCCCACCTACTCTTCTAGAACGTACTTCTACGTGAGGCATAACGTTTGTTAATGCATCTTTCCAGATTTCTAGTGCAGTTTTTTCAGTTTCTCCTTTTTTAGTTTCTACAATATCTAATGCATCATAGAAAATTTTGAATGCGATTGACTTCTTACCGTCAAGCATTAAATTGTTTACGAATCTCGTTACCAATTGATCATTAAACTTTGGATCTGGTAACAACGGTCTTTTTTTCGCTTTCGTCTTTCTCATTGCTTTTGTACCTTATTTAATGATTATTTTTTCTTACCTTTTGCTGGTGCAGCTGGTGCCTGACCTGGTTTTGGTCTCTTAGCTCCATACTTCGATCTTCTCTGTGTTCTTCCATTTACACCTGCGGTGTCTAATGCACCTCTTACGATGTGGTAACGTACTCCCGGTAGGTCTTTCACCCTTCCGCCTCTAACCAATACTATCGAGTGCTCCTGTAGATTGTGTCCTTCGCCCGGGATATAGGCATTAACTTCTTTACCGTTAGAAAGCCTTACCCTTGCTACTTTTCTAAGTGCAGAGTTAGGTTTCTTAGGTGTAGTAGTATATACTCTCGTACATACACCACGTCTTTGTGGACAAGAATCTAGGGCAGCCGATTTGCTCTTCTTGGCAAGCGTGGCTCTTCCTTTTCTTACTAATTGTTGAATAGTAGGCATTTAATTGCTTTTTATTTTAGGGTGCAAATTTAGTAATTTTTTTTAAAATAACAAGCAGTTAGGTATAATTAATATCTTTATTTAAAAATTAAATTAACAGACACTTACGTTTAGTTAATAATTGTGACTTGTACATTTTTATTCCAGCTAAATCCTTTAATATTCTTTTTTAACGATTCAAGACCATTGAGACGAATTGAATAGATGGAAACTTCACCTTTTGAAACTGTAATTACATCATTTATTTTTAAAACCGCTGCCTTTTTCCATGTTTTTGGAACATGCCCATGAAACCATTCATCATAAATGACTGCGACATCATATTTATTAGTAATAGCATATTGGGTAAGAAAATTTTCAAAATGAATATCAACCGGTTTTTTATTTTCATTAAACGGAATCATTTCTTTAGAACCTAAACCGACAATATCTAATAAATGAATATCTGTGAAATAGGTAATCGCGCCTATATCATTGGCAACAACCCTCGCATCATTATAATAAGTATGCAGAAATTTTGCTGACTGGATTTGTTGTTCGTAAACATTCTTTCCTCCATTATCTAGCATTTTGTGGGCAAATGAAAGCTTATAGATCAACAAAAATACATTCATTCCGATAAGAACAAAAATCAATTTTTCTTTTTTAATATTTGTCTTAAAATTTTCAAAAACCTCTTTTAGCCTTGGAATCAAAACCATAGAAAACCCCACCAGAATATAAGCTTCATATCTAAAATTACCTTTCAAATCCGCAAACATGGAATGACAGATCATTAATAATGAAATGACAATTAAAAGAAAATTATCTTTAATGATTTGATTAAGATTTTTTCTTTTAAAGTCTCTTATAATAAAAACCAAACCCATAATGGCAGGAAAAAGCCCAATCTTATAGAAGCTTATGTTCAATAAAAAATTATCTAAAAAAATTAATTTAAGCTGTTGGGGAAAGTTTGAGTTTAAAGTAAATTTTGTTCCTTTTACCACCACAGAGTTTGGAAAAAAGTAACCCTCATGCAGATAATTAAAATAACAAAAGACCACAATCGGTAGAAAGCCAATTAATAAAACTAAAACCGCTTCTTTCCATTTCTTAATTATTGTAAAAATGAAAGCCATGATTACAAAATAAAACATGCTTTCAAAGCGCACGAGTCCCATTAATAATAAAGAAAAGTAAAATCCGAAAACGGAAAGTTTATTTTTAAAATTAGAAAAGCAGAAAATATTTACTACAAATAAAAACACATGGAGTACGTGCTCCATCCCTGACAATAACTGCAAATGCAAAATGGAAAAAAATAAAGTAAAAATAACAGAATACACAATACTTTTAACTGAATTAAAAATTTTAGAAAAATATTTATTTAAGAAATAAATTAAACCCAGCCCGGAAATCATATTAAAATAAAGCGGCAGCTGATCATTATTCCCAAAAATTTTAATTAAAACACTTAAAAAATAAGTAAAGAAGGGTGAAGAAGATGTGGAAGAGAATTTATATTTTGTAATTCCCCATACATTATATAAAGCAAAGTTCTTTGCCATTGCCAAATGTATATAAGCATCATCAATAAGATAAATATAATGTCCATCGGTTTTTTGAAGCGCATTAATATAATATCCAACACATACCGTAGAGAATATTAAAAACGATATCCAAAAACTCTTTATATTAAGATTGAAAGTAGAGCTCATATTTTACATATATTATAAAAATGTCAAAGATAAGTATCATCAATCACGAAACCATATTTCCATACACAATATTTACTAAATTTGCTATATAAAATAAACTGCTATATAATATGAAAAATGCAAACATCATTGGCTTAAAGGAAGCTGATTGCAAAAAGATTGCAGAAAAGCTTAATATTCTTCTCGCCAATTATTCTGTGTTTTACCAAAACACAAGAGGCTTCCACTGGAATATCAAGGGAAATCAGTTCTTTACGCTTCATCCAAAATTTGAAGAATTGTACAACAGCCTTGTTTTAAAAATCGATGAAATTGCCGAGCGAATCCTGACATTAGGTGCAACACCTGTACATAATTATTCTGATTACCTGAAGGCCGCAACCATCAAAGAAAGCCAGGAAGTAACCGACGCAACAAAAAGTGTTGAAAACATCCTGAATTCCTTTAAAGTGGTGATTGACTTACAAAGAGAAATTCTTGAGATTACAGACCAGGCCGGAGATGAAGGTACAAACTCACAAATGAGCGACTACATCACAGAACAGGAAAAAGAAGTCTGGATGTACAACTCTTACCTGGGTAAGTAATTCAAAAATAGCCTGGAAGATAGAAGTTGGAAGCAGGGTATTATTACAAAGTATTCTTTTTCAGGATGTCAGATTAAATCTTCATTAAAAGAGAAAAGATCAATTTTATGGCTTTAACAAACTTTACCCTCCCCTCCTCCAGCTTCTAACAAAATTTCATCTGAAAATATTAAAAAATCGTCTTACATTTAGGCGATTTTATTTTTATTAATTATATTTGCGTACAAACTACACAATAATGCATGACATACGACTAAATTCTATCTTAGATAACGATTTCTATAAAATTACCATGCAGAACGCGGTGGTAAAATTGTTCCCAAGTTCAATAGTAAAGTATGAATTTATCAACAGAGGAAAACACCAGTTCCCGGAAGGTTTTGATGTGGCTTTAAGAGAAGCAGTAAACAAAATGGCAGAACTTAAGCTTACTAAAGAAGAAAAAAAATTCATGGCCAGAACATGCCCATATATTGATCTCCCTTACCTAGATTTCCTTGAAGGTTACCACTATGATCCGTCAGAAGTAAAAATCCATCAAGAAGGGACCGAGCTTTCTGTAGCAGTGGAAGGGCTCTGGTACAGGACGATCCTTTGGGAAGTACCTTTGCTGGCATTAATTAGTGAGCTACATTACGAAATGAACCATATGGAAAGAGATTCTAATAAAGTTGTCATGAATAAAACCCTTGAAAAAGCCAATGCTTTGGCAAAACTGGGTGTAAATTTTGCAGAATTCGGGACCAGGAGAAGACATTCCTACAAAGTGCAAAACTTGGTAATGGAAGCTTTGACACAGAAAAAAGATTCCACATTTATCGGAAGCTCAAATGTACATTTTGCCATGAAATATAGCGTTAAGCCTATTGGAACCCACGCCCATGAGTGGTTCATGTTCCACGCCGCGGAATACGGGTTCAAAATGGCCAACGAACTGGCTTTGGAGCATTGGGTGGATGTGTACAGAGGCGACTTGGGAGTTGCCCTTTCAGATACTTATACGACTGATGTCTTCTTTCAGCAATTTGATAAAAAATTCGCCAAGCTTTTTGACGGTGTCCGTCACGATAGCGGAGATCCTTTAGATTTTGCAGATAAAACAATTGCCCATTATCAAAAGCACGGAATCAATCCATTATTTAAATACATCATATTTTCCGATGCTTTAAATTTGGAAAAAGTAGAGGAAATTACCAATTACTGCAACGGAAAAATAGGAATATCTTTCGGTATCGGAACGAATCTTACCAATGATGTAGGCTTAAAACCAATGAATATCGTCATGAAATTAATCGGCGTTCAGGCTCCTAACCAGGAATGGATCCCTACCGTAAAACTTTCTGATGAACACGGAAAATATACCGGAGATTCTAAAATGATCGAACTAGCTAAAGAATTTTTAAGAATAAAAAATTAAACAAGATGAAAACAAAATTTATTTTATCCTTATTCCTTTTTGCAGCAGCATTTTCATCCGCCCAAAAGAAAAAAGAAAAACTGAAATTTAATCCGCAGCTTGCCACAGAGCTCGGTGCGGATAAGTATGGCATGAAGCCTTATGTTATCGTCATGCTTACAACGGGTACAGCAAAAATCGAAGATAAAACAAAGATGGCCGATTTAATGAAAGGGCATCTCGCTAACATAAGTAAACTAGCAGACGAAGGAAAAGTTGTTGTCGCAGGGCCATTTTTGGAAAAAAATAAAGAAAACTATCGTGGCATGTTTATTTTCAATACAAAATCAAAAGAAGAAGCCGAGCAATGGGTAAAAACAGACCCAGCGGTACAAACTGGCGTTTTCAATTATGAAATTTTGCCGTGGTATGGCTCTGCTGCCTTGCCGATGTATTTGAAGTACCACGCTGAAATTGCTAAGGAAAATCCTTGATAAAAATAAAAAGTTGTTTCAATTGAGACAGCCTTTTTACATTATTTTGTCCCGTCTTGAAATAAGTCGAATTTGTGTCAACTTTTTGATAACCACCTTGTAGAAAGAAAAATTGGCTAAACAGACCTTCACATTTATTATTTTTTCTTGGATGAAATGTAAAGTTGAAGAAAGGAAGAAAAATTTTAGCAAATAAAAGATTTTGGAAATTTGCCCTGTACAAAGCGTGTACGAGAGTTCTTTTAAAATTCGTAGAGATTTCGTTGACTTTTGGAACAAAAAACCCCTGAACCTTGTATTGATCAGGGATTGAGTGGCGTAATTTAGTAGCCTATAGGGGAATCGAACCCCTGTTGCAAGAATGAAAATCTTGAGTCCTGACCACTAGACGAATAGGCCAAATTTTGAGGCTGCAAAAGTAGTAATTAACTTCCTAACTTCAAAATTATTTTATGCTATTTAAATACTTTTTGGATAATGGTATTCTTAATTCCTTTAGCCTCAATATCTTTTTGAAGCTTAACTGCATCCTCGAGGGTGTAAGCTTTTCCGTAGGTGTAATAAAAGACTCCATTTTCTTTATTTCTTTCAACATCCTTTAAGGTTTGAAGAATATACGAATTGCCGTTCAGCTTATCACCTACATATAGTTCTATGGTATAGTAACCGGTGTTCAGCTTTTGGTTAGGCATGAAACCTACAGCATACGCATTTCTGAATCCTGCATCTTTAGCGGTTTTAATATTAATATCCCTTACGGAAGCCAGATTTGTTACTCCATAATAATATTTATATTGACCGTTTTCTTTAATAGGCAGAATGTAGTTTAATCCTTTTAAAGCAGGATCGCCATCATTATATTTTGTAGGAGAGCTTAATAATAAGATTCTGAAATCGTTTTTCAAGGCTACTTCCGCCAGCTTATCTGGTTCTGGCTTCTTGTTTACTACCGGACCCCCGGACTTTCTGTCAATTGCTTTTTTATAATCAATCACAGCATTATAAATACTTTCAGCAATTTCAGTCTGTCCTTTATCCGAAGCTAAATAATGGCTTTCTTCGGGATGATTGATAAATCCTGTTTCAATAAGTACTGAAGGCATTGCATTCATACGCAGAACGTGTAAATTTTTCTGAAAGACACCTCTTGAAAATCTTTTATCCTTATTTACAAAATTATCTTCAACCAATCCCCCCAGAAGAAGGCTTGACTCAAGATATTTGCTTTGTTGTAGCTTCAGCGCGATTAAAGATTCCGGAGAGCTGGGATCATAAGAGCCAAAGGTCTGCTTATCTTTTTCATCTAAAAAGATCACATCATTCTCTCTTTTTGCGACTTCAAGGTTGGTGTCATTCTGATCCGGCCCCTGCACATAGGTTTCTGTTCCATAAGCGGATGGTCTTACAGAAGAATTACAGTGGATCGAAATGAAAAGATCTGCCTTACTTCTATTGGCAAGATTTGTCCTGTCTGAAAGTGAAGGATATTCATCAACTTTCCTGGTATAGATTACTTTAAAATCTTTGTTCTTTTCCAGCATTGCTCCCACCTTCAAAGTAATGGAAAGGGTGACATCTTTTTCAGCAACTCTTCCGATGTCGGAATATGTCCTGTTGGCTCCGTGATCACTTCCTCCGTGTCCTGCATCTAAAACGATGGTAAATTTCTTTTGTGAAAAAATAAAGTTGGTAAGGAGTATGAAGAGAAATGATAAAATTATTTTAAAATTTACTTTGTGCATCTTACAGTTTTAAAAATTATATTAATTTTGAGCCTTAATTGTATACAATAAATATAACAAAAAATTGGTCAAAACCGTCTTCAAAAATATATTACAAATTTTAATTATCCTAATTTTTAACAATTTTTTAGCACAGGAAACGCCTGAAAAATTACCTAAAAATGTGGTTAATGATACTATTTCCAAGAATGATACCATTGTTTTAAAAAAGGAAACTCTTGAGGATATTCTTCAGACAAAGGCAGATTATAACAGAAGGGATTTTCAGAAAAAAATGATTTACTTGAACAAAAATGCTCAGGTAAAGTATCAGGACGTACAGATCGATGCAGATTATATCTCTATCGATGAAGAAAAAAGCCTCATGTTTGCACGCGGAAAACAGGATTCTTTAGGTAAATTCATTGAACCTGCAATAATTACCCAGGGCGGAAAGAAGTATGAAACAGACCAGTTTCAGTATAATACAAAAACCAAGCAGGCAATTGCCTTCAATGCAAGAACTGAAGAAAACGGAGGGGTAATCGTAGCCAACAAAACAAAGAAATATAACGACTCTGTCTTTGCCATGAGGAGGGCAGACTATACCACCGATGATTATTTTATTAAGAAAAAAGATACGGCTTCCGATTACTTTTTAAGAGCTTCCCATATTAAATTAATTAAGACGAAAAATAAATCATCAATTATCTCCGGGCCTATACAGATGTACATTGAGCAGGTTCCGACCCCTTTGATCATGCCGTTTGCCATCTTGCCCTTTTCAGACAAAAGGGCAGCAGGAATTCTGATCCCGAGCTTCGGGGAAAGGCAGGATGTAGGTTTTTTCCTGAACGGATTGGGGTATTATCAACCGATTGGGGAGCATTTTGACCTTAAAATCCTTTCCGATATCTATACAAAAGGAAGCTGGAATTTAAGGCCGGAAATGAATTATGTGAAAAAATACCTATACTCAGGGAACTTTTCTGCAGATTTCGGAACGATGGTTCGTGGTATCAAAGGTTTGGACGACTATAGCAAGACCGGAACCTACAGAATTGCATGGAGACATACGCAGGATACAAAATCTAATCCGTTCCTGACATTCTCTGCATCGGTGGATATTGTAAGCACGAAGTTTTATAATAATACACTGAACAATAATTATATTTTAAATCAAAATGTATTAAATACCCAGCAAAACTCTACAGTAACCGTTACCAAAAGATTTTTGAAATTACCGGTGACCATTACCGGAACTGCATCTTATTCCCAGAACTTTGCAACAGGATTTTCTGATCTGCGTCTGCCTCAGATGAACATTGCTATCAACCAGTTTTATTTATTTAAGTCCAAAACAGGGGTAAGACAGGGCTTATTGGAAAATCTTACGGTAAATACGGGGATTAATATAACGAATTTCGTTCAAACCAAGGAAGGCGAACTTTTCAAGGCAGCGATGTGGGACAAAATGCAGACCGGCCTGAAAAATAATATCGCTTTGGGAACCAATACAACGGTTGCAAAATACTTTACATTCAGTTTAGGTGCTAATATTGATAATGCTTTAACGACAAAAACGGTCAATAAGTTTTATGATCCTATCCAAAATAAAGTTGTCACGGAAACTGATAAAGGCGTAACGGGATATTCTACTTTCTCCACCACTGCAAGTATCCAGACTACTTTATACGGAATGCTGAATTTCAAAAAAGGCTCTACCATTGAAGCCATAAGACATATGATGACCCCGAGTATCGGGTTTACCTATTCTCCTGATTTTGGAGGTTCTGGTTTTGGATATTACAAAAATTATTATGATGCCAATGGAGCGCTGACGCCTTATTCCATCTTTGAGGGTGGAATCATCGGTAGCCCTTCCAGCGGAATGGTGGGGGCTTTAGGGTTCAATATTGGAAACAATATTGAGATGAAAGTGAAATCTAAAAGCGATTCTACCGGTGTGAAAAAGATCAAGATCTTTGAATCTTTAAACCTTTCCGGTAGCTACAATTTTGCTGCGAAAGACCATCCATGGTCTATCATTACATTAAACGGCCAGTCTTCGTTCTTTAATAATAAATTAAGTGTAAATACAAGTTTATCATTAGATCCGTATAAAATTATTTATCTCCCGGGACAGGACAGTGGGATCAGAACGGAAGATTTCGGGCATTTCAGTGTACAGGGGTTCAACCTTCAGTTATCTTATCCTTTAAGCAGCGAATTATTTGGAGAAAAAACAGATTATGCTAAAAAATATAAGACGAAAGGAGAGGTAAGGAATGAAAACTATTATTTTGATGACGATAATTATGCGCACTTCGACCAGGCCTGGACTCTGAATGTAAATGCAAACTATGCCTATACAAAAAGCTCGGCTTCGAGAACTCCCACTAGACTGGCTTCTATCGGACTGGATGGCAGCCTGAAGCTGACCCCTTACTGGAATATCAACGGAAGTACCCATTACGATCTCGTGACAAAGCAACTGGCATATACGAGGATTGGTTTTGCCAGAGACCAGCGAAGCTTTACTATTAATTTCAACTGGGTCCCTTTCGGGCAGTATAAGGTGTATGATTTCTTTATCGGTATCAAGGCCAACATTTTAAGTGATGCCCTGAAGTATAAAGATAGAAGCTTTACGCAGCCCAATGCACCATTCTAATTTCAGAATTGATATTTGATAACATAAATGGAATATAAATTTTATATTTGCACCCAAAATAAATTTTAATGAAAAAAATCATCAACACTGTTAACGCTCCTGCAGCAATCGGGCCTTATTCACAGGCAAACATGGCCAATGGTGTCTTGTATATCTCTGGTCAGATTCCTGTAGATCCTGCAACGGGTAAATTGGTAGAAGGAATTGAAAAGGAAACTCATCAGGTAATGAAAAACCTAGAAGCAATTCTTACAGAAGCCGGAATGACTTTTAAAAATGTTGTAAAAGCGACAATTTTTCTGAAGAGTATGGATGATTTCGCGGTAATGAATGATATTTATGCTTCTTATTTAGATGCAGAAAGCTATCCTGCGCGTGAAACGGTACAGGTTTCATGCCTTCCGAAGAATGTAGATATCGAAATTTCTATGATTGCACATTAGGATTAATGAGTTTTATAAGAAATACAATTGCGGTTATTGTAGGCCTTAGTATTGCGGGGCTTATCATTACTCTTGGTATAAGGGCGTTTCCGCAATGGATTACTTTTGAAGCTTTTGCTCCATTTGAGCACTGGCAAAGATTTCTTCAGGGTATGCAGCATGATGATGCATTCTTTGGATTTCTTTTATTTATTTCCGGTTTGGGAACTACCATAGGCGGAGTTGCCACGGCAATAATTGTAAAGTATGCTAAAGTAGCTTATGCTATTCTTATTGGTTTTATCATGCTTTTTATAGCAATGCTGGATGTGATTATTTTTCCGTATCATCCTACTTTCTATAAGATTTCAATTTTCCTTACTTTCTTTCCGTTTTCCTGGATTGGTGGTAAAATTGTAGCTGTGATTTATGAACGGAAAAAGAAAAGAAGAATTGCTGAAAAGATGAATAAATCCTAAAATAAATATAACGCTGTCAAATTTCAATCGGCGGCGTTTTTCTTATAAAGTTGATATGAACTCTATGATTAGCTCACTCGGAAAAATTACCCTGTTTTATTTCCTCTGCTTATTCTTTTTCTAGTTTGCTATAAATAATTCTTCCTTAAACGATGGAAGAAATTTCAGTGTTATCGTGAACGGAGCGGCTACACCTCTTGATGAGGAGGAAATGGAGATGGTCGATATAGTCTTTTTAGTAATTATTTCAAGGGTGTCAATATATTTTAAAGCTTTCATTATAGTGTATCAAAATATAACCCTCTGCAATTTACAGATTGTTTTTCCTTTTTTGCTTTTTTTAAATAGGATTTTGCAATGAATTTAGTTTTCTGATTTCAGAATCAGATATTTTTGAGGTACTGTTTCTTCTTTTCTTGTTATGGTCTAATGTTTTAGTTTTAGTTTTTTAATTTGATCATCAAACTCTTTACAAAATATTTGTAATTTGGCCTTTCAAACCCACAACAATAATACAATTAAACATTTGATTATCAGAAATTTAAATACTTAAATTGTTGCTATTTTTTACAAATTTTATTGCTATTCTTATCCGCAATTCAGGTTATCTATTTTGTTTAAAAGAAAAAAATATTATCTTTGCACCTCCTTAACCGGGAATAAATTTTCTGGAAAAGGTTAAAATTTTATAATCATGCCGGATTTAAAAATACAAGAAGCGAAATTGCTTTTTAAGAAAATCCACTCTAATCCGAAAAGTTACGATTTAGAGATCAATGAAGATGGGATTGCAGGCAGGGATGATAAAATAAGTTTCAGACTTTACAGGACAGGAGAAAGGGTAGCTTTTGAAGTAACGATTGACGGACTTATTTTCACCAATACTACTGGAGAATGGAACAACGCAATGATCATGCTTACAAGTACGATCAAAAAAATAGAAAGAGAAGAAGAGAACTTTAAAATAGAACAAGCAATAGATAAACTGAGAAAATATTTATTAGACGAAGAAAATTGAAAATTTATTAAAGATAAATTTGGTAAATATAAAAAAAGTTTTTACTTTTGCACTCACATTTGAACGATATGGCAAATCATAAATCAGCATTAAAAAGAATCAGACAAAACGAGGTAAGAAGACTTCGTAACAGATACTACCACAAGACTGCTAGAACAGCAATGAAAGTGTTAAGAAATGAAGAAGATAAGGCTTCTGCTGCAGAGCAATTGCCAAAAGTTATCTCTTTGTTGGATAGATTAGCTAAGAAAAATATCATCCATAAAAACAAAGCAGCTAACTTAAAAAGCAAATTAACTAAGCACGTTAATAAACTAGTTTAAATAAGTATAGTTGGCCCGTTCGTCTATCGGTTAGGACCTCAGATTTTCATTCTGGTAAGAGGGGTTCGATTCCCCTACGGGCTACAAATAATCACTAACTAACCTAGTGATTTTATTAAGAGTTGTAAACTTAATATAATAAAACAAAAATTAGCACGCTTTAACTAGTGGAAGATAGAAGGCCCGTTCGTCTATCGGTTAGGACCTCAGATTTTCATTCTGGTAAGAGGGGTTCGATTCCCCTACGGGCTACTTAAAAAGAGATTCAGTTTTTGGATCTCTTTTTTTTAATTCTCTAATTAGAGAATTACTTGAAGAGAATTTTAATTAAAAAATTAAGGAAGCAAGTTAACAATTAATTTTAAGAAGTCGGCTTTTCCAGATTACTTCATCAAACAGTTTAATGTCAAACTTTGCTCCTCTAATAAATTTATGTTAATCTTTTATTTACTTCCATAGTCTTGCACATCAATATGGCTTTCCAATTAATTGTAAGCGTATAGTAAGAGGTTTGCTTAAATTGCGCAGTGGTAAACCATGCATAAATATTGTTCCCAAAACTGCTATTTTCAAAACCTTTATAATATTTTGTTTTTGTATGATTTATATTTTATTTCAACAACTTTTCTATATCTTCTATTAAAATTTCTCTGTCCGGATGGTACTCTCCTGTTAGCAGTGGTGTTTTTCCTTCTTGATCTTCGTAGTTTAATCCAGAATAATAAAGGATCGGCGTATTATCTTTATTATAACGACACCGGATATTTCCATCCTTATCCACAAGAGCAATCATACCACTATGGCTGAGATTTTCGCCGTCATCTTCATTGTCGCCTATATAAATATTAAACTGATCAGCCACACTTCCAATATAATCTCTATCACCCGTCAGAAAATGCCAATTAGGAGATTTTACGCCTATTCTTTTTGCATGTTCTTTTAATCGTTCCGGGGTATCGTTTTCTGGGTCAATGCTTATGGAAATTATTCCAAAATCCGGATTATTGATTTTATCTTCAATGGCCTTCATGTTGGAGTTCATCACAGGGCATATTGTGGGACATCGGCTGAAAAAAAATTCTACCAAATATACTTTACCTAACATATCTTTATTGGTGATCTTTTTATTGTTTTGATCGATTAGCTGAAAATCCGGAACTTTCATCACGGTGTACAGATTCTTTTTAAAATAGCCCATCCCTACACCTATACCCAGAAAAAGTAAAGCAAAAATCACAATCGGGATAATAATTTTGGTTTTGCTACTGTTCTGTTTTTTATTTTTGGGCATACTTCTCAGGATTTTTTTTGAATACATCTCTACAATATGTACTGCAAAAGCCGTACATTTTATTTTTATAAATTGCTGTATCCTTCATATAAGGTTCTGTCGGCATATTGCAGATTGGGTCTTCCGCATTCACAAATTTCGGTTTTGCTCTAGAATTTGAAGGTACTGTATGTTTTTTATGGTTTACTTTTGGCGTCCCTTGTGCACAGGCCAATAATGAAACTGACAATGATGCCGCTAAAATTATTTTTGATTTCATTTTAAATTAAAATTAATAGTGGTGGATGTATTCAATGATTTAAATTTAATATTAATTTTCTTACAAAGCTCACAAAAATCTAAACTATAAAAGTTAGCATACATTGAGGCTCAGGATTGAGATATTAAGCTTTTGAAAAAATATTAAATTCAATTAAAAATTTAGTTTAACTTGAATTAAGCTAAAGGTGGATGAAAAATCCTGGAGATATATTCTGAAGTACGGAAGTTTATCACCTTTTGATTCATTTTATTGAACTGGTCTTCAGATTAATTGTTCTCCGAAAAAGTGAAAATGCCATTATGAGAGAAAATACATCCAATCTTCTAATTTTAATATTTTGATTATTACTGGTCTGCTTTTCAGTTTTATCAAATTTTTTTTCAATATAGATTTTCCATTACAAGTAGATTGAGAAATGTTTCTGTTTTCACAAAGGCTTTTACAATATAATCATAATTGAGTACATAATTTACCAATGACAAAACCGAACGTATCGCAATCGTGAAAATAATAATATGGAAAAAAAACCTCAACTTTTAATCTTGTAGTACAAATATACTATTCAATCGTATTTCATTTATGACGAAAGTAATTTTAGGCAGACTTTATATCTCATAAATAGATAATGAATCTTTAGGAAAAGTAATCAAAACTTCATCCTTTGAATTCTCACGGCATTTAAAATTGCTAACAAAGCTACACCAACATCTGCAAAAACAGCTTCCCACATGGTTGCAATACCGCTGGTACCGAGAATTAAAACAACTCCTTTTACAGCAAAAGCTAGGATAATGTTTTGCCATACTATTTTTTTAGTTTGCTTTCCAATATTGATTGCCATTGGTATTTTACTTGGTTTATCATCCTGAATAACAACATCAGCAGTTTCAATTGTAGCATCGCTTCCAAGCCCCCCCATTGCAATTCCGACATCGCTTAAAGCCACAACGGGTGCATCATTTACACCATCACCTACAAAAGCTACAGTCTGATTTTTTGCTTTAATTTCTTTTACCTTGTTTACTTTATCTTCGGGAAGAAGGTCACCATAAGCATTCTGAATTCCTAATATATTAGCGACATACTTTACAACAGCCGTTTTATCGCCGCTAAGCATGGTGGTTTTTACGTTTAATAATTTTAATTTCTTGATGGTTAATTGTGCATCGGCTTTTACAGAATCCGCAATCGTAAGATAACCGGCAAATTTTTTATCATAAGCAACTGCAATTATAGTATAAACAATATTATCGGGGTTAAAATCATAATTGATATCGAACCTATCCATTAATTTAAAATTCCCAACCAAGAGTTCTTTTCTGTTAACAACTGCTTTTAGGCCATGGCCGGCAATTTCTTCCATATTTTTCAACTCAATGGAATGATCAATTTCTCCGGCATATTCATGAATGGCGGTTGCGACCGGATGTGAGCTTTTACTTTCTAAGGCATTAATGAGCTTTAAAATATCTTCTTTGTTAAATTCATTATTAAAAACTACTTCCTGTACTTTAAATATCCCTTCCGTCATGGTTCCGGTTTTATCCATCACCACATCCTGAACATTGGCCAAAACATCCAGAAAATTACTTCCTTTAAATAAAATTCCGTTCCGGCTTCCGGCACCGATCCCTCCAAAATATCCCAGCGGAATGGAAATCACTAATGCGCACGGGCATGAAATCACAAGAAAAATCAGCGCTCTGTATAACCAGCTTTTAAACATATAATCTTCAACGAAAAAATAAGGTAAAAGGGCAATTCCAATAGCTAAAAATACAACAATGGGCGTATACACTTTTGCGAATTTCCTGATGAATAATTCTGTCGGCGCCTTTTGAGCCGTTGCATTCTGAACCAGTTCTAAAATTTTACTCAGCTTGCTGTCTTTATAAGCAGTGGTAACTTTTATCTGGCTGACTGTATTCAGATTAATCATTCCCGCCAAAACTTTTTCTCCTTTTGACTTAGTATCGGGCTTACTTTCGCCCGTCAGTGCTGACGTATTAAATGAAGCCGTTTCAGAGAGTAATTCTCCGTCTAAGCCAAGCCTTTCACCGGATTTTAACTGAACGATTTCCCCGATGCTTACGCTTTGGGCCTTTACAGTCTGCGGTTTTCCATATTTTAGAATGGTAACCACATCGGGGCGCTGGTCAAGGAGAGATTTGATATTGGTTTTTGCCCGTGTGACAGCCAAGGCCTGAAAAACTTCCCCGACGGAATAGAAAAGCATTACCGCAACTCCTTCCGGAAATTCGCCGATAGCCAAAGCACCGATTGTGGCTATCCCCATCAGGAAAAATTCTGAAAATATGTCTCCGTTTCTGATGCTTTCAAAAGCTTCTTTCAAAACGGGTAACCCCACCGGAATATATGCAATCAGATACCAGGTAAGGCGGATCCAGCCGGAAAACCACTCAGCTTTTATAAACTTATCTAAAGCAATCCCTATTAAAAGTAAAGCAAAAGAAATAATGGCAGGAACGAACATTTTAAATGCAGATTTGTATCCTATATCATGAGAATGGTCGTGGTTATGACCTTCATGGCCGTGATTATGTTCTTTTTTTTCTTTTGTACTACAGCATCCTTCCATAACTTAATTTTTTTATCAAAATTAAGTCTAAACGAAATGCAACACTATTGCAAACCTTCCAGGCAGTTTTCGCATATTCCCTTTGCAAATAGCCTTATTTCATCTATCCTGAAATTGGTCTGAATATTTTCCGGAAACGAAATATCTTCTCTGCAGGTCGTCTGCTTGCAGATTTTGCAGTAGAAATGAAGATGCCAGTCTTTATGTGTGTGCTCATTGCAACCATCGTAGCAAAGCATATATTTTGTCGTCGCATTTTCCTGGATGCTGTGAACGATACCTTTTTCTTCAAAGGTTTTTAAAGTCCTGTAAATGGTCGTTCTATCAGCATTATCAAAATGATTCTCAATTTCAGACAAAGACAATGCTGTCTCCTGAGAGCTCAGAAAATCATACACCAAAATCCTCATGCTGGTAGGCTTGGTGTTTTTGTCCATTAATTTACTTTCGATGTCTTTTTTCATGACCCGATAGAAATATTTGCATTAATTTGACTACTAATTTACAATTTTGTATTGATTTAATCGAAAAGAACATTTGCTTAGAATACACAATTGATATTTAAAAAAGAAAATATTTTTCAAGTACAAATCAAATGGTTAGATTTTCATTTAATCTAAATCAAATATTTACTGTACCCGTTATGTATTTTGAATTTTTGTATTTCCCACGTTTTGATGATATCGGATAACAAAAAGGTTAAAGAAAAATGAGAAATATTATTAATAAAAATGTAATGGTATATTTTAAGTTTAAACTAAATTTATAAGCCTTAATTCAAAAAACTATTTAATTTTATAGAATGAAAGTTTTAATCATTAATGGACCTAATCTAAACCTATTAGGAACAAGGGAGCCGGAAATTTACGGAACAACTTCAATGGAAGATTATTTGGAGAATTTGAAATTCGAATTTCCTTCTCATGAAATACAATATTATCAATCAAATATTGAAGGTGAGATTATTAACAGGCTTCAGGCAGATGATTTTGATGCACTGGTAATTAATCCTGGAGCCTTTACTCATTACTCTTATGCAATCGCGGATTGTTTAAAAAATATTCAGAAGCAAAAAGTAGAAATTCATATTAGTAATGTTTACAAGAGAGAGGAATTTCGCCAGAAGTCTGTGACGGCTGCGAATACTGATGCGGTTTTGTCTGGATTTGGGATGGAAGGATATCGATTGGCTGTTTTGAGCTTAAAATAAATCTTGTTTAAAAATGCTTCGACAAGCTCCTTTAGATTTGCAAATTAACAGGAAAAGAGAACTTTCATTCTGGATCAACCCCTTACTAATGAGCTTTTAAAGCCCGTATTTCTATTTGAATTTTAATGAAAGAAAGGACATTTAATTCTTTATCAACATATGAATTTTATTCCGAGCGAGTCTTAGTTCAATTAAATGCTTTTTTTCTTTTTTTAAAGTTATTATTTCCTCTTTTTGCAAATCTAAAGGAGCTTGTCGAAGCATCTCAAAAACAATAAAATTTTACAGTTTACCATAAAAGAAATCCACTTTCCTTTTTGTAATTTTGAAACATGGAGATGACATATTTAATTATCGGATTTATTGCCGGGGGAATTCTTGGAGCGGTTATTTTGTATTTAGTACTGAAATCAGCAATGGTTTCAAGAAATTCTTATGATAAACTGAACAATTTACACATTAAAAACAATTCTGATTTAGAAAATTCTAATCTTAAAATTCAAGAGCTCACACAAATCATTAGCAAAGAAAAACAAGCCAGCCTGCAGCAGACTGATCTTTTAAACGATCTGAAAAACGAGTTTGCGAAAATTTCTGCAGTACATTCTTCTTTAAACGCCCAGTTTTTAGAGCAAAAAGAAATCAATGCAAAGCAAACATCTCAAATTGAGAGTCTTTTACTAGAAAAACAGAACTTTTTCGCAAAAAACTCTGAACTTTCTGCCATCAACGAAAGCTTACAAAAGTCTTTGGAAACGCAGAAAGAAGAAATTGTAAAAATACAGGAAGAGTCTAAGCTTCAATTTGAGAATCTGGCCAATAAAATTTTAGAAGAAAAAACAGAGAAATTCACCACGCTTAATCAAAATAATTTAAAAACAATCCTTGAGCCCTTCCAGGAAAGAATTGTTGAATTAAAAAACCGTGTGAATGAAGCTTATGAAAAGGAAAATAAAGAACGTTTTTCTCTGGCGGAAAAGGTAAAAGAACTGGCAGAACTGAACCAGCAGATTTCGGAAGACGCAAAAAAATTAACCCGAGCTCTGAAAGGAGAAAGCAAAACACAAGGAAACTGGGGCGAAATGATCCTTGAAAGCATTCTTGAAAAATCCGGATTGGTAAAAGGAAGGGAATATTTCCTTGAACATGAGCTGAAAGATGAAGACAACAAAGCTCTTTTCTCAGAATTTTCCGGAAAAAAAATGCGCCCCGATGCAGTAGTAAAATATCCTGACGAAAGAAATGTAATCATTGATTCTAAGGTTTCTCTTACAGCATTTACAGAACTGGTTGATGAGACGAAGCAGGATGTTTATCTGATGAAACTGAACCAGCATTTGAGCTCAATTAAAAACCACATCACCCAGCTAAGCCAGAAAGCATACGACGATTACGGAAAATCTCTGGATTTTGTAATGATGTTTATCCCAAGCGAACCGGCTTATATCGCCGCCATGCAAGCTGATCAGAATCTCTGGAACTTTGCATATGAAAGGAGAATTTTATTGCTTAACCCTAGCAATTTAATTACCTCCTTAAAATTGATCGCTGATCTCTGGAAACGAGAATATCAAAACAGGAACTCCATGGAAATTGCAGACCGCGGCGCTAAATTGTATGATAAATTCGTAGGTTTTGTAGAAAATCTGGAGAAAGTTGGCAAAAACTTAGATCAGGCAAAAAATGTTTATAACGATGCTTATAAACAGCTTTCGACAGGAAACGACAATCTAGTGACTCAAACGCAAAAGTTGAAATCATTAGGAATCAAAAATAAAAAAGATCTTCCGCAAAGCCTGATTGATAATTCACAAATCACACTGGAAACACCAGAAGAATAAAATTTAGAACCTCGGATCATATTTGAGGTTTTTTATTTAATGGATTTAAAGATAAATTTTACATAATTTTGCGGAATGTTAATAGAAAGTTTCCAAAACGAAAAAATAAAATATATCACTAAACTTCTTACAGACAATAGATTTAGAAAAAAATCGAATGTATTTGTGGTGGAAGGTCGGCAGGAAAATGACCGTGCTCAGGAATACGGTTTTGAGACTGTAGAATTTTATATTTGTGAAAATATTTTTCAGAAAGAATTACCCAAAGGAAAAGTTCATCTGGTGAGCGATAAAGTCTATGAAAAAATAGCTTACAGAGGAAGTTCTGAGGGAATTATCGGAATTTATAAAACAAAAGAGACTAAATTGTCTTCATTCAAGCCAAAAGAAGATTCTACTATAATTATTGTGGAAGGCGTAGAAAAACCCGGAAATCTAGGTGCAATTTTACGCAGTTGTGAAGCTTTTGGAATTGATGCTTTGATTGTTTCTGACGGGAAAACAGATTTTTATAACCCGAATGTCATCAGATCAAGTGTGGGATGTCTTTTCGGAATGAATGTATTTCAGGCAGATAATCAAGAAACGTTGGAATTTTTGCAGAAAAAAAATTTCAATATATATACAACCATTATGGATGAAACAGCGGAAGATCTTTATGTAAGGAATTTTAAACAAAAATCTGCAATTTTATTCGGCACCGAGCATTCGGGATTAAGTGATTTCTGGATCGGTAAAGGAAAGAATACATTAATTCCCATGTTTGGAAGCATCGATTCCCTGAATTTGAGTAATGCAGTAGCTATTACCTGCTATGAAACTTTGAGACAGAAAAAAGAATAATATTTCATTGTTAGTCCCTGGGTTGACCATTGTTTGTTTTTAGACGTAATTTTACTCATTATCTATTACTCAAAAATAGTAATAGCGCATAAAAAAACCGCGTCACTGGGTGAGCGGTTCTTTTATTTTTTAAGCGTAAGCTAAAATTATTTCTTAGCAGCTTCTTTAGTTGCATCTTTAGCAGCATCAGCAGCACCTTTAGCAGCGTCAGCAGCACCTTTAGCAGCGTCAGCAGCACCTTTAGTAGCAGCCTTAGCAGCATCAGCTCCAGCAGCAGTAGCAGCAGCAGCAGCATCTTTAGTTGCATCTACAGCAGTAGTAGCAGCAGAATCAACAACTTTAGCAGCAGAATCAACTACAACAGCAGCAGAATCAGCAGTAGTAGCAGCAGCAGAATCAGCTCCTTCAGTAGCAGTAGCTTCAGTTTTTTTACAAGCAACTAAAGAGATTGCAGCGATAGCAGCTACGAATAATGACTTTTTCATAATAAATTAAATTTAATTTTGTTAATATTGTTTTATAAAATCTTTTCTGTTCTATTATTTGAACAAGACAAAGGTATAGCAGATAGAAAATTTGTTTAGGAAAAATAATTGTAATACCTTTGTAAAATAATTTTACAATTAAACGATACTGAAAATCAATAAACTAATCATTTTTACAAAATTTGACAGATTTAGATTTATTACATTTTGAGCAGCTAAAAAAGGATGTACAGGCTCAATATCTGAAAGAATACACCCCTTCCTATGATGATATTTCTAAATGGAAGGGTATTGATATTATATATTTCCAGGAAGATCTTCGAAAAAAAGCTAAGGGAAACATTAGCGAAAAATCTTTTTACACTTATTTCAAAAACTCTCCGGTTACCAAATTACCCAGAATAGATATGCTTAATTTATTAAGTATTTATACAGGTTACGACTCATGGTACGAATTCAAGAAGCAACACCTTTTTGCAGGAGAACTATTGTCGGAAGATGAAAAAATAACAGAAGATGATATAAAAGAACTAGAAAAAACAGTTGAGACATCGCCTGATCTTCCAAAAACTGAAATTCCGAAGGAAAAAATTGAGGTTAAACCCGAAGAAAATTCTGATTTACAAAAATCAATTAATGAAAATCAAGAACTTAATCAAAATAATAGTGCTTTAAAAACATTAGATTCTGATGTTCAAAAATCACAGAAAAACATCTTAAAAAAGAACGCGTGGGTAATTATTACTTCTATTCTAGTAATCATTACTGGTCTTTTAGGATTTAAGGATGAAATTTTTTCAAAAACATATAAATATTGTTTTACTGATGCCGACAGAGGTGTTGGAGTCATCAATACTTTAGAAATAAAAGTAATTAAGGAAAATGAATCTCCTATTCTTTATAAGATAAAACCGGGAAAATGTTTCTACTATTCCACTAAAGATAAGAATCTGAAAATGCAGATAAGCGCACCTTTTTATGAGTATCTTGAAGTAAATAGAAGCCTGGAAAACGCTCCTGATGAAGAAACAATAGAACTTAAGCCCGATGATTATAAAATGGCTGCTTATTATTTTTCGATAAAAGATGCCAATGGTGACCCTGAAGAGCTTAAGAGAAAAAGAAGTCAGTTAGAAAGCCTGATAAGCAACAGTGCAATTATTTACCAGATTTATGACAACAACATCTATGGTATTGAAAGACTCGACAAACAAAAATACATTACACTGGTAACCACTCCAACAACATCATTAAAAAATTTAAGTGTAATTGAAATGAAAAAAGACAATAAGGGAAAAATTATCTCCATTAAATTTAAAATTGCAACCACAGATGAAAAGAATAAATAATTTTTTAGCTTTTGCAATATTACTTCTTGCATTTATTTCCTGTAATAATAAAAAAATGGAAATCAGCGATCTGGACAAACTTAGAAACAGCAGCAATACCAAAACCTACCCAGCTGTACAGATGGATAGCGCACAGGCGATCAATTTCATTACAAAACAAAAGGTACAGGAGTTACTTGATCTCTCCACACTCTATCTTTCCGGGCACAGAAATACGGAGATTGATACCGTTATCTATTCTCAGATGCAAAGTTATTTTCATAAACCAGACAGCCTGACTTTTAAAAAATTATTCCATGAACTAGATAGTTTAAAAGTAAAAAGTGTAAAGGTGAATAATCTGGAGGTTTATAAAGATTTTCATAAAAAGGACACACTGGATTTCGCGAAATTTAATGTCGAATATTTTGACAGTAAGAATAAATCATTGGGTAATTTTGAGAAAAACGTGCAATACATACTTGTTTCTACTCCAAATACGAAAAAAGAGTTTAAATTTTTCTTCCTTAATTTCTATTCGAAACCTTTAGTAAAAAAAGACAGTACATCAGCTGGAGTTACCAAATAGTCCAGCGGAATATCATTTTCCCAGACATCATCGATATTTTCTTCGGGGTTAAAATAATTAACTCCTATTTTTTGTACCTCTTTAGAAATACTTTCAAAGAAGGCATCATAAAAACCTTTCCCATAACCCACTCTGTTGCCTTTATGATCACAATATAAAAGTGGAGTTATAACATAATGAAAAATAGTTTCCCCGGAATCTTCATTAGAAATAGGTTCGGAAATCCCCCAACTGCTGGTCTCGAAAACTGTATTTTTGAAAATTTCAATATTGATCAACTTATCAGCAACAATTTTAGGTACAAAAACACGAATATTCTGCTCTAAGAAGTAATTAATAAAAATCTGTGTAGTGATTTCTTTTCTTTCTAAAATAGGAATGAAAATATGTACTTTTTCTCCTTCTTTAGGTTTAAAATAATTGATAAAATTTTCAAAAATTTTTTCAGATAACAAGAAAGCCTCATCAGTTGACAAGGCTTTTCTTTTTTGCATATATTTTTTTCTAAGTTCGGCTTTTAACATTATAATATTATATTTTTAAGCTTCTATCTTATATAATTTATCCGACAAACGAACTCTGAAAGGTAATTCAAAAGTGATCTGATCTCCAATTTTTGCTGAATCACTAAAACCTCCATTCACAAAGATCTGGTTAACCGTCACTTCCTGATCACCGGTTGTAGGGCCTGAAATCAAAACTTTATCTCCTGCTGACAGCCCATTCTTTTCAATTAAAAACTGAGCAATTTTTGATTTTGTAAAGTAATGTTCCGCTTTTCCAATCAACGTCTTTTTAACTTTAATTTTCTGGCGGATATCTTTTGTTTCTGCCTTTGCCAAAGGTTTATTTGGTAAGTCACCGGATTTTTTGAATTTCAAAGCTTCAGATTTTCCTTTTCTGAACACTTTATTTCCTACCTGAAGACCTTTTCTTAATTTCACCTGTTCCTCCCAAGGCAGATGAATGGTTTCCTGGCATTCTGTAGAACAGGTATTTTCCATCGCGGCCTTACATTCATCACATTGGATAAATAGCAAATGGCACGCGTCATTGGCACAATTGGTATGATTATCACAAGGCTTCCCGCACTGGTGGCACTGCGCGATAATATCATCTGTAATCCTTTCACCCAAACGGTAGTCGAATACGAAGTTTTTACCGATGAATTTACTTTCGATATTTTCTTCTTTGATTTGACGGGTATATTCAATGATTCCGCCTTCCAGCTGGAAAACATTTTTAAAGCCCTGATGCTTAAAATAGGCACTCGCCTTCTCGCAACGAATCCCTCCTGTACAGTACATTAAAAGGTTTTTATCTTCTTTAAAACCCTGCAGCTGCTCGTTGATAATCGGTAAACTTTCCCTGAAATTTTCAACATCTGGAGTAATTGCTCCCTCAAAGTGCCCTACTTCACTTTCGTAATGGTTTCTGAAATCTACAACAATCGTATTCGGGTCCTCAAGCATTTCGTTAAACTCTTTTGCTCTTAAATGAATTCCCTTATTCGTAACATCAAAAGTTTCGTCATTCAAGCCATCAGCGACAATTTTGTTTCTAACCTTTATTGTTAATTTTAAAAATGAATGATTGTCTTGTTCTACCGCTACATTCAAACGGATACCTTTCATAAAATCATATACCTCCAGCGTATCACGAAAAGCATCAAACTGATCTGCAGGAACGCTCATCTGAGCATTAATTCCTTCATGGGCAACATAAATACGGCCAAGCGCATCAAGGGCATTCCAGGCTATAAATAAATCATCACGAAATTTTTTGGGATCTTCAATTTTGGCGTACGCATAGAAAGACAATGTAAGGCGCTCCTTACCAGCTTCATCAATAAGTTGAGCTCTTTCTTCTGCGCTTAAGGTGTTGTACAGTTGCATGCTATAAACGTTTTAAGTGAGAAAAATTTTTGCAAAGGTAAGTATTATAAAATAATTATGAAGAGTAATTGTTTAATCATGGATTTTAACTATTATGACAACATATCCAACTATATGTCATATTGTCATTTAATAATTTTTTAAGATTCGTTAAATGAGCTTTTAAAAATTACGACTTAATATATAAATTATTGTTATTCCTGTTAAATTTTAGTTAAAGTTGAAACATTACATACTAAACACCTACCTATTTAGCATTAAATTTGTTCACTGTAAAACGAAAATTAATATAATAAATAACAAAGAAGATATACAATGAAGAGTACTTTAAAAAAACTATTACCATTTGCAGTAGTAGGCGTTATTTCAGGAGCTACTACCGTTGGAGCATTACAATATTTCAATCATGATTCCAACAACGAAGACCAATCATACTTTACAAAAGCATCAAACGTCTCTTTCGCAGGCATGAATACTGCGGCGGTAGGTGATGATTTCGTAAAAGCAGCCAAAACTACGGTTCCGGCAGTAGTTACCATTAAAAATTACCAGAGCAGATCTACAAGCAGAGCTTCTGAACAGGATTTGTTTGATTTCTTCTTCGGCGATCCGTTTGGAGGAAGAGGGCAAAGGCAACAGCCTCAAAGACAACAGGCTCCGGATAATATGCCTTCAGGAATGGGTTCCGGAGTAATTATTTCGCCAGACGGCTATATTATTTCTAACAATCACGTGGTGGCTGGAGCCAGCAAACTTGAAGTAGTTTTAAGCAATAAAAAATCTTATATTGCAACATTAGTAGGAACAGACCCGAATACGGATATTTCATTATTAAAAATTGAAGAAAAGGGATTACCTTATTTAAATTTTGCTAATTCTGACAATATTGATGTTGGACAATGGGTTCTTGCTGTAGGAAATCCACTTGGATTGAATTCTACGGTAACGGCTGGTATTATTTCTGCAAAAGGAAGAGGAATCGGGATTTTACAGTCTCAAGGGAAAGCAGCCAACCCGATTGAAAGCTTTATTCAGACAGATGCAGCCATCAATCCTGGAAATTCGGGAGGCGCATTGGTAAATACGAATGGAGACTTGATTGGTATTAACTCTGCAATTCAGTCTACAACAGGATATTATCAGGGATATGGATTTGCTGTGCCGTCTAACTTAGCGAGAAAGATTGTTGAGGATATTAAGAAGTTTGGTATTGTACAGCGAGGTTTCTTGGGAGTAACATCATTGGATCTATCAAATGATCAAATGGTAGCTGATTACAACAAAGAGAAAAAGACCAGCTATAAAGCAGGTTCAGGAATATTGATAACAGGGTTTGGAGATAACAGCGGAGCACAGGATGCAGGATTAAAGACAGGTGATATCATTACTCAGATTGATAATGTTGCAATTACAGATTTTGCGGATCTTTCAATGGCAGTTGGAAGCAAACGTCCTGGTGATAAAGTTCAGGTAACCTATTCCAGAAACGGTAAGGAATCTATAACAACGGTTACATTAAAAGACCAAAAAGGAGGAACTTCTACAAGAACAAAAGCAGATCTTTCAATAACAGAAAAAATCGGAGCGGAATTTGAACCTTTAAGCGACAGATTTAAAACAGATTACGGATTAAACAGCGGTGTCGTTGCCAAAAATGTAACTGAAGGAAGCGAAATTGCTAAAATCGGGATTGTAGATAATTACATTGTTATAGAAGTAAACGGTAAGCCGGTAAATTCACAAAAAGATGTCGAGAAAATTCTTGATAAATATTCAGGAAATGTATCAGTGAAGTTTGTGGATGGTTATGGACAGATTTATACGAGAGGTTTCAAAATGCCTTAATTAAAGAACTCAACTTCACATTTATATCAACAAAAAACGCTGCAGGTATGTAGCGTTTTTTTATTTATTATTTTTGTTTTCTTGGTTGATAATCCGAGCTGCCAGAGAGCGAAGGTGAACATCTCTCCGACATTAGCATAGTATTGGATTATTAGAAACATTATTAGGTATAACTTAGCTGCAAATTTTACAGATTCCCAAACTATAGCTCTTTGATCATTCATACCACCTGTGATAATAAAAGTAGCAGGGTATTTGGCACCTTTTTAATGTAGTGATGGGCCTCCATTTCTAAAAAACGAAAACAATTAAAAAGCTATTGTTTCAGCTATTTTTTGAAATTTTTGGTTCTTTTTACGAGATTTTCAAAAATGTAAAATCGAAATAAATAATAAAGTAACCCATTGTGCATTTTGAATCTTTGTATTTCGGAATTAAGTGAAACAATTGAAGATGTAATATCCTTTAATTAAAATTCAAAAAGCACAACGGGTTAAAGTACAAAAAAAGACTACCTCTTTTGAGACAGCCTCCACTATTTTAATTTGTTATTTGCTCATGTAATTGAGGTCCTGAAGCTACCAGCTTTTTACCTTCTTCCGTGTTACAATATTGTTCAAAGTTTTTGATATATTTTGCGGCAAGATCTTTCGCTTTTTCTTCCCATTCAGCAACATCGCTGTAGGTATCTCTTGGATCTAAAATTCCCTCTGAAACGTTTGGCAGTAGTGTAGGAACTTCCAGATTCATAATTGGAATTCTTGTTTTTGGAGCCTCTTCGATAGAACCGTCAATGATCGCATCGATAATTGCTCTTGTATCTTTCAAAGAAATTCTTTTTCCTGTGCCGTTCCAACCTGTGTTAACCAAATACGCTTTTGCACCATGTTCTTTCATTTTTCCAATCAGTGTCTTTGAATACATTGTTGGATGTAAAGTAAGAAACGCTTCACCAAATGCGGGAGAGAAAGATGGCTGAGGCTCAGTAATTCCTCTTTCAGTACCTGCTAGTTTAGAAGTATAACCGCAGAGGAAGTGATATTGTGCCTGATCTTCATCCAAAACAGAAACTGGAGGTAATACACCGAAAGCGTCTGCAGAAAGATAAACAATTTTCTTCGCGTGTCCTGCCTTTGAAGGCAAAACAATTTTGTTAATATGATAAATTGGATAAGAAACTCTCGTGTTTTCCGTGATAGATCCGTCTGTATAATCAGAAATTCCGTTGTTTACGACCACATTTTCAAGAAGTGCATCTCTTTTAATTGCTCTGAAAATATCTGGTTCTTTTTCTTCAGAAAGGTCGATTACTTTTGCATAACAACCTCCTTCATAGTTGAAAACCCCATTGCTATCCCAACCATGCTCGTCATCACCGATAAGATATCTTTTTGGATCTGCGGATAAAGTTGTCTTCCCCGTTCCTGAAAGTCCAAAGAAAAGAGCAACATCTCCTTCCTCACCTACGTTTGCAGAACAGTGCATAGAAGCCATGCCTTTCAATGGAAGATAATAGTTCATCATTGCGAACATTCCTTTTTTCATTTCTCCACCGTACCATGTTCCTCCGATGATCTGAAGTTTTTCAGTAAGGTTGAACATGACGAAATTTTCTGAATTCAATCCCTGAGCTTCCCAGTTCGGATTTGTTGTTTTAGAACCATTAATCACCGTAAAATCCGGTGTTCCGAAGTTTTCTAATTCATAATGTGAAGGACGGATAAACATATTCGTCACGAAATGCGCCTGCCAAGCCACTTCCATAATGAATCTTACTTTCAATCTCGTATCTGTATTTGTTCCACAGAAAGCATCAACAACATAGATTTTTTTAGAAGTTGAAAGCTGGTTCAACACTAATTTTTTACAAGAATGAAATATTTCCGGACTTGTAGGCAGATTTACCTTCCCATCCCAGAAAATTGTGTCTCTTGTAACATCATCCTGAACAATGTATCTATCTTTAGGTGAACGACCTGTGAAAATTCCCGTTTTTACCGATACTGCGCCAGATTCTGTAAGCTCAGCTTTCTCAAAACCTTGATTTTCAGGAGAAATTTCAGCCTGATACAACTCCTCGTACGAAGGATTGTAGATTACTTCATAGTCTCCGTTAATCCCCATTTTTTTTAAATCCTGGATGATTTTAGCGTTTTTCATTTTACTTATATTTTCTATTTCTGTATTGAGTTCAACAAAATTAATATTAATTATTTGTTAAAGGTGGTTTAAATATAATGATATAAGTCAGAATGACAAATAAAAAAACAAGTTTGTAAAAATTTGTTTATCAGTAAATTAAATCAGAATAATCAAAAATTGTGTGAAAACCTTTTCCCCAAAAATAGTCCTTAAAGCCTTCAAATTTTGAGCTCATGACAAAATCTCCACCCCAGGCACCCAAGCTTTTAACAAAAACAGGGCAATCTGCAAAAAAACGGGTCTTAACTGTAGGAATTTCAAGAAAATCAGAGATTTTTTGCTCATGAATTAACATTAGGTCTGAAAAATTTTCCAATTCATCGCATAAAAAAATATTTCTTGTAAGATCCGAAAATTCATCAACGAGCTTTTGAGACTTATTTTTTGACTTGTAAAAATTGATTCCTTCCCGGCTATCCTGCTTCTGATTTAAATGAATAAAAATCAGTTCATTTTTGAAAGAAGGGCTGAAGTCTGCCTTTTCATATTTAATCTCAGGAACACTTTGATAAAGCACGGCAGATTTCTCTTTTGCAACTGCGATATCGTATCCGCTTCCGCCCAGGCTTATCTTATTTAAATAGAAAGCATCAATCTCTGCCCATTCCGCAAGATTATTCATTAATGTAGAGCTACTTCCCAAACCGTAATCTGCAGGAAACTGAAGGTTAGTTTTTAAATTATAAGTAAGGTTGCTTTTGAATTTAATTATAGAAAGTGACTGAACATTTTTTAAAGTTTTTAAAATAAATCCAGCACTTGTTGGAATATTGGTTTCTAAAATCTGCCAATTTTTGTAATCAATGACAACTTTCAACCATAATTCGTTTTGATGATAAGCCTCCCAGAAAATAAGATATTTTTCATCTTCTTTTTCTTCAAAAGAAAATTCTTGTCCCAGCCTGGTAGGCACCGCTAAGACAAGAGCACCGTCTATCGCGAAATATTCTGAAGTAAGCATCAGCTTTCCCGGTGAAAATATCTCGCCCATAATTTTTATTGTTTAAATTGCAGAAGCAACTTCTACGGAATTTTCAATTTTTTTGATTAATCCTTGTAGCGTTTTCCCAGGCCCAACCTCTACAAAGTTGGTTGCACCGTCTTTAATCATATTTTGAACCGACTGCGTCCATTTTACAGGGCCTGTAAGCTGTGCAATCAGGTTTTTCTTAATTTGATCAGGATCAGAAACTGCTGTTGTAGTAATGTTCTGATACACCGGAATCGTTGCCTTTCTGAATTTTGTCTGCTCAATAGCTGCTGCCAATCTTTCTTGTGCAGGCTGCATCAATGGAGAGTGAAACGCTCCGTTTACAGGTAGTAACAACGCTCTTTTTGCGCCCTCTTCCTTTAATTTTACGCAAGCTTCCTCAACAGCCGCCGTTTCACCGGAAATGACCAATTGTCCCGGACAGTTATAATTTGCAGGAACTACAATTCCGCTGATTTGTGAACAGATTTCTTCAACTTTAGCATCTTCCAGTCCTAAAATTGCCGCCATAGAACTTGGATTGGCATCACAAGCTGCCTGCATTGCTTTTGCTCTTTCGGAAACTAATTTCAGACCGTCATCAAAAGACAAAACCCCATTGGCTACCAATGCTGAAAATTCTCCCAAAGAGTGCCCCGCCACCATTTCGGCTCCAAGGCCGTTCACTGCTTTTAAAGCAGCCACTGAATGTATAAAAATGGAAGGTTGGGTAACTTCTGTTTTCTTAAGATCTTCATCCGTCCCGTTAAACATAATAGAAAGGATATCGAACCCTAAAATTTCGTTGGCAGATTCCATCAGGTCCTTAATGTCTTTTCTAGAATCATACAATTCTTTTCCCATACCTACGAATTGAGAACCCTGCCCTGGAAATACAAGTGCTTTCATGTATTAATTTAAAATATTTTGTAAATATAAATATAATGTTAACAATATTTAATCATCTTTAGGGAACTAATCTAATCACCCGGTAACCTGTATTAACGTATGCACCGTTTGCTTTTGATTTCACAAACTCAAATTTTGTAGCCAGCTGAGTCTGAGTTTTATTCATTTGCTTAAAGATTTCCCCTTTTTTGTTTTCTCTGGTTAGCATATCGTTTACAACATCAAAGCCTACGATAGCATATTTTGGAGGTGTTTTACAGTATTTACTTTTATAAGCCGCAAGGATTTCTTTTTCGAAGCTCCCTTCGGCATTGATTTTTCTGTCCATTAAATAAACAAGATTCGCCTGGCTAAGATCGTCCACTTTTTTTTCAAAAACAGGTACATAATGCATACTGAATGACTTTATTCCCTGAACTTCCTTAGATAATGCGATTATTCTATTGGCGAAAGCCTCACCTATTGCATCATTGTCGCTGGCCAATATGGCAATCACCGGAGCAGACTGCCCTGTCATCATATTCTTATCAAGCTGAATATCAGTAGCTGAATTTACGATGGTTATATTAGGACTTTTAAGCTCTTTTTCAAGACCGGCCTTAATGTAATTGGCGTTTTCCCTTTTAGAATCTGCCACAATGTAGATCTTCTGATCAGAGAATGCGGTTTTTACCTCTTCAACAATTTTATCAGCATACGTCTGGTCATTTGTTTCCACAATAACCAGGTTGCTGTAGTTATATAATTCTGGAGAATTTGCGAAAGGCGCCACAACAGGAATTTTTTGATTTTTTGTAAACTCAAGTATATCAACCACATTCGACTTAAAGAATGGCCCGATAATTAAATCTGTATTATCAGGATTTATTTGTGTCATTGAGCCCCTGAATGAAGCTTCATTCCCGGAATCCACAATTTTTACGTCTAATTTTTGTCCATTTCTGCTATTTCTTTCGATAGCAAGCTTAGCGCCTGTGAGGAAATCCATAGCCATCGCTCTGTACTGAGTTTCTCCCGTATTGTAGCCAAAAGGCAGCATTATTACAACGCTGAGCGCATCACCGCTTTTTTTCACGTAGGCAGGATCAAGCTTTTTAATTTTTAAAACCATTCCTGTTTTTAATCCTTGGGATAAATCGGGGTTTAATGCGATCAATTCGTCAATGGTAATCCCGAATTTATTAACAATAGAGAAAACTGTATCTCCCTGCTGAACGGTGTAGGTTACATAATCATCTGCTGCTGTAGTATTTGCCTGTACAGAAGTTTTTTCGTTTCCGGAATCCGTTTTTTCTTTCGTAATGACAGTCTCGGAAACTTTATTTGTATTTGATTTTTTAACATTAATTTTTTCGCCCGGCTTCAGTCCTCTTTCTTCCAAGCCCGGGTTTAAGGCAAAAAGCTCTTCTTTGGTAACGTCAAACTGTTTTGAAATTCTGTAATAATTATCTTTCTGCTGAATAATATATTCACCTTCCGATGCCACAGCAGCCGGAGTTTGCATTGCTGTTTCAACAGGCTTTGTTACAGGGGCTGATACAGAAGCTGTCTGCTGATCTCCGCCATATTTTTTTATACTTTCAAGAGGCAAGGCAATCTCATCTCCGATTTTCATGTGAGAATCCAGATCAGGATTAAGCTTTCGCAGATCTGATTCCGAAATTCTGTACTGTTTAGTAATTCCGTAAATAGTTTGTTTCGGCTGAAGAATAATTTTTCCAACCTGAACATTATTAGCAGATTTCGTAGAAACAGCAGTTTTAGTTGCAGCGGAATTTTTGTCATTTTTAATTGTCAAAACATCGCCGATTGCTAATTTGCCATCCTTTACGCTTGGGTTAAGTTTCAGCAATTCATCAACAGTTAATCCGTATTTTTTTGCAATATTATAGGGATTATCCCCTTTTACAACGGTGTGTGATTTCTGAGCAGATACACCCAAAACCATACATAAACTGGATAGAATAAAAAACCTCTTTATCATAGTCGATAATTATATTTACAAAAATACTTCTTTAAAATTAAATGGCAAGAATTATTAGTTTTGACTCCACAATTTCCATTTCTTCTAAACAAGTTTCGAGCCACGAATATCCATGATCTGCAAAAAATACACTAAAATTATAAATCCTTTCCTGCCAATTTTTAGAAGGATGTACATCTAAAAACAGATTTTCCAGTCTTTCTAGTAATTCGTTTTGTTTTATTTTTTCTGCATGAAGAAGACGTTTTTTCATTCTTTTGAAAGATTTCAGCTGGCGTACTTCTTCTGCCTTCACCATATTTTCGAAAGATTTTTCAGTAGTTTCAGCGATTATTTTTAATTCATAAAACTGATTTATCAAAATATTTTCTTTTTCTTCAAGCAAATTCAGAATTTCGTTATTATCCAATACTTTTGCATTGATAATCGTGGTAAAATTCTGGAAAAAGTCTTCAATGTTCAAATTCAGCTTTTCAATTTTATTTAAGGTTTTTTCCTTTAAAAATAACATTGAATTTCTCGGAATAAGAATAGGAAAAGGGATATTGATCTTTGTAAAATAGTCTTTCAGCTCCAGCCAATACATAATTTCGGCATTTCCACCGATATAAGCCAGGTTCGGTAAAATGGTTTCCTGATAAACCGGCCTCATCAAAGCATTCGGGCTGAATTTTTCGGGAAAATTTTCAAGTTCATT
The DNA here is from genome assembly GCF_900156075.1 of Chryseobacterium sp. RU37D. Lineage (GTDB taxonomy): Bacteria > Bacteroidota > Bacteroidia > Flavobacteriales > Weeksellaceae > Chryseobacterium. Next base: position 108,968 of record NZ_FTMM01000004.1, read on the forward strand.
TAAAATTTCTTCTTCTGTAAACTGGATACTTTTATCAACAATGATATATTTCTGACCATCAAAATCAATTCGATCTCTTGTTTCAGACAAATAAAAAAGATTGATTTCTCGTGGATTAACCTGAACTTTTCCGTATTTCCCGGTTAAGAAATCTACTTTTTCTTTTGAATTTTTGTATAGGCTGAAATTAAGAAGCTCATCTTTGAAAGTTTCCTTAATCACATTTTTAAACTCTTTAGCATCGCCATCCAAAATCAATAAGCCAAATTCTGAAAATAATCTGTTGACTAAAATTTTAATAGCTTCCGTTAAAGTATTTCCGATTTTGTAAGCTTCTTTCAGCATTAAAATCAGTTCGGTTCCGAAAACAAAATCTTTAAATTCATTTTCAAATTCCGAAATGAAAAATGTATCGCTGACCTCGATTCTTCCTACAGCCCCACCCGATTTTTCATTGATTTCATAATAACTATTTTCCGTTTTAAAATGGTTGATTTCTGCAAAATCATGGTCTTCAGAAGCCATCCAATATACAGGGACAAAATTAAAATCCGGGAAATTTTCCTTTAAATAAGTACAGGTTTTAATCGTCTGCAAAATTTTATATACAAAAAAAACAGGCCCTGAAAATAAATTCAGCTGGTGCCCGGTAGTAATCGTAAAAGTATTCGGAAGCCTTAAATTTTCAAGATTTTCTTTCTGTTTTCCTGAAAGTTTAAGATTACCAAGCTGCTTTTTTAAATTGTCTGATAAAATATTCCTTTGACTTAAAGTAAAAGAATTTTGCTTGAGATGAATCTGCTTTTTAAAGTTATCCAAAGAAAAAATATTTTCTTCAAAACCCTCAATTTTTTGATTTAAAAAATCTTTTATCAACTGGGGAATACTTTCTATATCTTGAAATGAAATTTTATTAATTGTTTTCAACTTTTATTTTGTTTATGGTATTGCTTTGAATAAACTTTGTCAAAGATTTTAAACTTTGACAAAGTGTGTGCTTTGGTTTAATATTTAGTTGAACAAATACCAAACAATCCCGATATTCAGCCTGAAATCATAGGTTGGATAACTTGGAAATGCATAAGCCTTATTATGTGAAAGAACCGTCCCGATCTGCTGTCCCTCGATGAAGAAGAACATTTTTTTAACCTTCATATTAAAATAAAGGTCGACCATCGGCTGTCCGCCAATTGAGAATGAATTGGAACCCGGTAATATATATTCGTTAAGAATCGGGAAATATTCTCTTGAAGCAAATTTCGAGAAATAATATACTTTGATTCCTGCCTGGATTTCTGCAGCTTTTTTAAATGCTTTTGTCTGATAAAAAAGGTTGGCACGGCCTATAAAACCTGGAAGAGGCAGCAATTCTTTATTGGTAAGAACATTTTGGAACTGCAATCTCGTATTCAGGTGAAAATTTCCGTAGCTGAAAGTGGCATCACCCCCAATTTGGGAAACATTGACCGAACTTTCACTCTGACGTGGCATTGCTGTGGCATCAAAATAAGTATAATTATCGATCCTGAAATAATTGGCAAATAATTCTGTTTTAAACCATTTTAAATTAATGCTTCCTCCAATTTCTGTGACCGCCTGGTTTTGTGCATTCTGCAGGTAATAGTTGAAATTTTTATAAACAGAGGTATTCAGAAGGTAATTAAAAGACGGATAAGCACTTTGGAAGTTTACTTTTGCATTGACAAAATAGTCCTTTATCGGCTCGAACTTCAGATTATTTGTTGTTTTTAAATATGTCCCGAACTGGCTTCCGTTGGAAAATTCCAGGAATGAGTTTAGTTGAATTTTATCGAAAAGTTTAACTTGCAAGTTTCCAACAGCCCCGATTCTGTTTTCCTTCATCTCTGCCGGATAGGTAAGATTAGGTACGATGATCTCCGTGGTTCCAAATTTCAGAATCTGATATCTTACTCCGGCATCAAGCTTAAATTTTTCATTATCCCAAACCAGACTTACGGTATTGCTGAAATTATCTGAATATTTTTTTGTTGAGATTGGTGTATTACTAATCAATTCTGTCTGGTTATCGTACCAATAAGGTTCTAAAGCATTTTCGGTATAATAATATTTGTTTCCCTGGTGAGAAATGGTATGTCTTATTTTAAAAGGAATTTTTTCTGAATTGAAGGGTGCAAACTGATGGGTAAGATAATATCTTCTGTACGAAAACTGGGAGCTTGATCCCGCGAGATTCACCTGCATATTCTGCCTGTTTCTTGAGTTGCTGTCCCCATTCTGGAACAGGCTATCAACCGCTATTCCTCCATTTTCCTGGTTGTTTACGTTCTGATGCAGATAATGGGCAAATAATTCATAATTGCCGCTTTTTGAAACATAATGTCCGGAAAATAGCGTGTTATTGTTGGACGCCAAAGAATTTCTGTACAACCCCTGCGAACGTAATCCCATATATTCCAGCGCAAAATTGAATCTTTTACCAATGTTTTGGGTATAGGTGGACTTCAAAGCCGCTCCATTTTTCATGGCATTATGATAAACGAAAGTCGCTGTCGGAGTTTTTACATCATAATAATGTATGTCGTCTACGCCTAAAATGCCATAAGATTTATTAGTGGGTAATAACGATAAATTTCCTTCTGCATTTACCTCAAAAGATAACGGATTGAAACCCGCTCCAATATTAGCAACCTGAACTTTCCCAAAATTGTCTTTGTTATTGTACTGAGAAAAAATGTAAGTTTTATCAAAAGTCATGACCGTATCAAACACCTTTTTTTCTGAAAACTGTGTCTGATACAAATAGTCATTAATCGTTGGCTTAAATATTTTTAAGGAATCTTTCTTCCCGGAATCGATTACCAACGTGTCTTCTTTTTTTTTCGGAAGCTTGTTGGAGTCTGTTTTGTTTACAACCTGGGCTTTGGCGGTAAGGCTGAGAAAGAGTATTATTGAAAGTATATACTTCATGTGTTAATTTATATTAATCAAAACGTCACATGCAACCTGTAGGGTTTCATTATCAAATTTTGTAAAAGCAAAAATAAGAAATAATGGGGAATAAAAAACCCCGTCGTGGTGACGGGGTTGTTATATGGTTGTTTTTTCAATTAGTAACCAGGGTTTTGTTGAATCTGATTGTTATTATCAATTGCAGCTTGAGGAATTGGTAATTGCCATTTGTGAGATGCAACAGGAAGAGTTAGTACAGTTGCTGGATTTCCAGCACCGTCTGCCTCAGGGCCAAAATTAGATCGCTGAATTGGCAGCCCTAATCTTTTTAATGTAAAGAATCGATCTGTTTCAAACGCAAGTTCTAGTCTTCTTTCTAACATTATTGCATTCCAAAGATTTTGTCCAGTTTCAGTTCCTGGCACATATCCACTGTATCTTTGAGTTCTTAATGTATTAAGTAATGAAAGAGCACCAGATTCATTACCTTTTTTATACATAGCTTCTGCAATATTTAATAATACTTCTGCACTTCTCAAATATTTTATATCCACAGCTTCTATCGGCTTTCCTGTAGCTTGTTTATATTTAATTACATTATTATAGTTTTTTCCAGAAAAAACGGAAGTTTGGATATAAGATGTTTTACGAATATCTGTAGATGCAAACTTAGTAAAGAAATCATAATCAACAACATACTCAGATTTAATTTGTCCACTTACAGTTTGATTATAACAAGATCCTGTTTTTATGTTTTCAATACTAGAGTTCAAAACTTTAAATAGTACACCATCATTTGATGTATCTGCCCAAATATTTTTGAAGTTAGCAATTGACCCTACACTAGAATTTGATGCAAGAGATTTTTGTCCCCATAGAATTACATTATCATAATCGCCTTTATACAAATAAACCCTTGAAAGCATACCTTGTACTGCTGCCTTTGTAAGCTTACCTACGTTAGCAGATTGAGTAATGTTTTGTTCTGCGAATACTAAATCTGCAATTATTTTATCGTAAACTTGAGAGACACTTAAATTTCTAGTGGTTACTAAAAAAGGATCAAACTTTTCAACGTATGCAATACCCATAGATCCTGCAGCGTCTGCAGATTGTGTAGGAATTTTACAATACCTCCTAACGATATCAAAGTGTGCAATCGCACGAATTGCTTTTGCTTCTGCTTCTATATTATTTCTAAAACTCCCAGCCGGAAGATTATTTATATTATCTAAAACAGCATTAGCTCTAGCAGCAACAACATATCCTCCTCCATATACAGAAGTAACTGCACCTACATTGGCAGCAATATCAAATATATATGCTGAATTATTTGATCTTCTACCTTGTGGGTTTTGAATCAAGTTATCAGAAAGTATATCAGGGATAATAACTTGTGCATTATCTCCAGAATAGTATCCTGCCATTTTAAATGCATCATAGGCATAGTCGACGCCTTTTCTAAAGTCATTTTCTGTTATATAATATGTATCTTCAACTAACCTATCATTAGGTAAAACTGATAGATCTTCAGTACAAGAAGAAGCTATAAAAGCTAATGAAGCAAACAATACTATTTTTACTATATTTTGTTTCATAATAAATTTAAATTAAAAATTAACTTGTAATCCTAAAAGGAATGTTCTAGTTGTTGGATAATTATAAAGATTAATAGCTCCCGGAACAAAAGTTCCGTTATTCACTTGAGTTTCAGAAGCAACGGCAACTTCAGGATCTCCAGTAAAGTTAGTCCAAAGAGCTAAATTTTGTCCAGAACCATAAATTCTTACACTATTTACCGGAATATTGCCAAGAAGTTTTTTATCAAAAGTGTAGCCAACCTCCAAAGATCTAAATCTTACAAAATCAGTTTTCTGTAAGAAAGCGTCGGTAGTCTCTATGCCATTGACTGTAGGAGCGGGCAAAACATTAGAATCTCCAGGATTTCTCCAATAGTTGAAAGCATCAGTACTTAGGTTTTGGTTATACGCTGAAAAATCTACTAAATTTTGAGCCATAATATTATAACTGTAACCTCCTGTCTGGAAAGAAAAATCTGCATTTAGATCAAATCCTTTATATCTAAATGTTGTACCAAATCCCCCATAAGCACTTGGCAAAGTTGATTTTCCATGTAAAAACTGCGCATCACTTGAGCTATACACATTTGTGATGGAGCCATCTAGTTTATAATATAATGCCTCTCCTGTTTGGGAATCTACACCAGCGCTTTTTACCATTTTAAAAATAGTTGGTTCCATATCAACACTCATAAATGTGTAGCCATCTAAACTTAGTTGAGTATTACTTCCATATAAACTTTTTACAGCATATTTCAACATTGAAATATTTCCCCTTACTGACCAATCAAAGTTGTTATTTTTGATAATATCTATATTCAATTCTGATTCTAGACCTTTTATTTGAATATTTCCAGCATTAGTTATACTAGAAAAAAGATATCCACCACCTTCATACTGAGTACTAGGAATTGCATATAAGAAATCTTTTCTATCATCTTTAAACACTTCAGCACTCAATTTAATTCTATTTTTAAACATTACTAAATCGACTCCTAAGTTTTGAGATGTTTTAGATTCCCATTTCAAATCTTTATTTCCTACAACATTTGATGGTCCTGCTGTTGGATCTGTACCATAATCTCCAGAAACTATTGAAATAAGATTTTGATAATCCGCCAAAGCTGCTACGTTTCCTGTTGTTCCAACACTATACCTAAATTTAACATCATTAAAAAATGGAATATCAAAGAAGGATTCCTTAGCCAAATTCCATGCAATTGAAGCGGACCAAAAATTCCCATACTTATTATCTCGCCCTAATCTTGAGTTACCATCTCTTCGTATTGACCCAGATAATAAATATCTATTGTCATAGTTATAATCTACAATTCCTAATAAACTTACATATCTAGTAGAGGTTGTGTTTCCTGTGATAGCAAATGGAGTTGCTGCAGATCCAATATCTGTAACATCTGGACTAAGCATTACCCTCTTTGTGGCTGATAAGCTACCAAACTCTTCTTGAGTATATTCGAACATAGCTACTGCTCCAAGCTTATGTTTGCCAAATGATTTACTGAAATCTAATCTATTATTGAATACATATGACCAAAAGTCTGATCTAGTATCTCTAATACTCCCATCAGGATACCCATAAACAGCAGCTATTTCAGAACCTTTCTTTACAACATATTTATTTTTTCTAAGGTCATAAATATTTCCAAAAGTTGACTTAAAGGTCAATCCCTTAAAAAATTCATATGTTCCAGAGATTTGGCCATTAATTCTTGTTCTCCAGTCTGTTGTAAGTTCGTTTCTTCTAAGGTCTATTGGGTTAATTGAATTACTGGTTGGATTAAAGCTTCCATCAGCATCATAAACCGTTTCATAAGGATTAAGAGTATATATTGAATAAAAAGGACTTAAAGCATTATAGGAAAATCTTTGATCTTGAGTTTTAACATTTACAATTCCAAAATCAAATCCTAATTTGATTTTGTCTGTTACCTGCTGATCAAAATTAAATCTTGCATTATATCTTTTAAATCCATCTAATTCTTGTAATATCCCTGAATCTGAATCATATCCTAAAGATGCAAAATAAGAATTTTTATCACTCCCCCCCCTTACGGATAAGTTATGATATTGTATGCTTGAATTTTTTAATATATCTTTAGACCAATCATGATCCTTAGCCAACAATTTAGCAGTCTCTTGAGGAGTATAAACAGGGTTAGGGTTTAAACCCAAATTTGACATTTCATTCTCAAATTGTATCTTTTGAGACGTGTTCATCATTGTAAAGTTAATATCCTTTGGTTTATATGCGAACCCAAATCTAGTATCATAAACAATATTAGGCTTACCAGATTTACCCCTTTTGGTCGTAATTACGATTACTCCATTTGCTGCTCTAGCTCCATAAACTGCAGTTGAAGCGGCATCCTTTAATTCAGTTACACTTTCTATATCAGATGGTGGAATAGAATTAAATTGACGTTGTGTCATATAAATTCCATCAACGACAAATAAAGGATCTGAAGCTCCTAAAGTTGAAGAAACATTAATAGCACCTCTAATTCTGATTGAGCCTGGTTCTCCTGGTTTACCTGAGTTTGTAGAAACTTGTAATCCTGACATTTTACCTTGTAGCATGTTTGTAATACCAGTACTTGATGCAGACATTCGTGACAACTCATCACCAGCAACAACAGAAACAGCTTGAGTAATTTCTTCTTTTTTCTTTTTTTGCACCCCAACTAAAACAACCTCACCTATCTCTTTTACCTTTGTGACAGTATCCTTTTTAGTAGTTTGGGCGCTTACAGCTTGCCCTGTAAAAAACAGAACACCAGCTGTTAATACACGTAATTTTACATTCATACTTAACAAATTTTAATATTTTTATCAAGCAAATATGTTAATAAATATTAACATTAACAAATTTTTAACGTAAATTAAAATAGGATAATTGTTTATATTTACATCAATTATATTAAATTATTATCTTTGTATTAATTAATAATATATAAACTAAAAAAATTCACTCTATAAAATATTTTTTAACATTTTATTTTTAGTGAAAATATAGTTATTTAGAATTATTATAAATTTGATTTTCGATAAAATAAAAAAAACCCACTAAAATAAGTGGGTAAATTTTTATCTTAAAAAATTAGAGTTATTTCAATTTCTTCTTAACAGCTACTTCTTCGTAAACTTCTAGAATATCACCGACTTCGATGTCGTTATAACCTTTAAGGTTCAATCCGCATTCGTAGCCTTTTGTAACTTCTTTTACATCGTCTTTGAAACGTTTTAAACTTTCTAGTTCTCCGTCGAATTTCACAATGCCGTCCCTCAATAGACGTACTTTCGATTGCCTTGTAACTTTTCCCGTAAGAACCATACAACCTGCGATAGTACCTACTTTAGAAATCTTGAATACCTCACGGATTTCTACGTTACCGATTACTTGTTCCTGAATTTCCGGAGAAAGCATTCCCTCCATCGCTTCTTTAACCTCATCGATAGCTTTATAGATTACAGAATATGTTCTGATCTCAATTTCCTCACGATCCGCAAGCTCTTTTGCATTTGCTCCAGCTCTTACGTTGAATCCTATGATAATTGCATCGGATGCTGCCGCTAAGTTGATATCAGATTCAGTGATCTGCCCAACACCTGAATGAAGGATTTTAACGCTGATTTCCTCTGTTGATAATCTCTGTAACTGATCAGAAAGCGCTTCCACAGAACCATCCACATCACCTTTAAGAATAATATTCAATTCCTTGAATTCACCTAAAGCAATACGTCTACCCAATTCTTCAAGTGTTGTATGTTTCTTAGTTCTGATTGATAATTCTCTCTGTAATTGTTCTCTCTTATTTGCGATAGCCTTACCTTCACTTTCATCAGCATATACCCGGAATTTATCCCCAGCTGTAGGTGCTCCGTCCAAACCTAAGATGGTTGCAGGGATTGAAGGGCCTGCTTCTGCTAAATTTTTCCCTCTTTCATCAAGCAAAGCTTTTACTTTACCGTGATTTTTACCAGCTACCACATAATCCCCAACTTTTAAAGTTCCTGTTTGTACCAACATTGTTGCTACATAACCTCTACCTTTATCTAAAGATGCTTCGATTACAACTCCGTTTGCAGCTCTGTTAGGATTAGCTTTTAATTCAAGCATTTCTGCCTGTAATAATACTTTCTCTAATAAAAGATCTATATTATTACCCATTTTAGCTGAAATTTCCTGAGCCTGTACATTTCCACCCCATTCTTCCACCAAAATATTCATTCCGGAAAGTTGCTGACGGATGTTATCAGGATTTGCATTCGGTTTATCAACCTTGTTGATTGCAATAATCATCGGTACTCCTGCAGCCTGTGCGTGAGAAATTGCTTCTTTCGTTTGAGGCATCACATCATCATCGGCAGCAATTACGATAATTGCAATATCCGTAACCTGTGCACCTCTGGCTCTCATCGCTGTAAAGGCTTCGTGACCTGGCGTATCTAAGAATGTAATTCTCTGACTGTTTTCGAGCTTCACGTTATAAGCTCCAATGTGCTGTGTAATACCTCCGGATTCTCCGGCGATTACGTTGGTTTTTCTAATGTAGTCAAGCAATGAAGTTTTACCGTGGTCAACGTGCCCCATTACCGTTACAATCGGTGCTCTTGGCAACAGATCTTCTTCGCTGTCGATTTCGTCTTCTGCATCACTTTCTTCAAGGTCTGCATCAGAGAATTCAATTTTATACCCGAATTCATCGGCTACCAATAATAAGGTATCAGCTTCTAGTCTTTGGTTCATGGTAACCATTACTCCTAATGAGAAACAAGCAGAAATTACTTCTGTTGGCGAAACATTCATTAAACTTGCTAATTCACCTACAGTGATGAATTCTGTTACCTTTAATGTTCTGTCTGCTGCATCAATTTCCTGCTGACGCTCGTCTTGCTCTCTACGGAAGTTTCTTTTATCTTTTCTGTGTTTGGCAGATTTAGATTTACCTCCTTTATTCGTCAATTTTTCAAGGGTTTCCTTGATTTGGTTTTTAACTTGCTCGTCTGTTAATTCAACAGGCATTGTTCTCTGGCCTGGCCTATTGTTCCCAAAACGGTTTCCGCCTTGTCCTTGTGAACGGTTACCTTGACCTCCCTGACCTTGTGGGCGATTTCCTTGGTTATTTCCGAAACGGTTTCCTCCACCTTGACCACCTTGTCCACTCTGGCCTTGAGGACGGTTCCCCTGACCTCCCTGGTTGTTGTTTCCAAAACGGTTTCCGCCTTGCCCGCCCTGACCTTGAGGACGGTTGCTTTGCCCAGCTTGGCCTTGAGGACGGTTCCCCTGGCCTCCCTGGTTATTACTGTTTCCACCTTGTTGGTTCTGGCCGCCAGGTTTCTCAATCCTTTTTCGTTTCTTTTTTGCTCCGGCACCTTTGGATTTATCGGCAAACTGGCTTAGGTCAATTTTTTCGCCCACAATTTTAGGGCCATCAAGCTTCTGATATACAGTCTCTATCTTTTGAGGTTCCTGAGGTTCTTCTTCCACTTTTTCCGATTCATCAGCTTTTACCTCAACAGGCTTAGCCTGGATTTCTACAGATTTGGGAGTTTCTTTTGGTTTTTCTTCCGCCACTGGTTTTTCCTCTTCTTTTTTCTCTTCAGTTTTTGGCTTGTCTTTTTTTACCGGTCTGTTTTTAGACTCTATTTGAGACAAATCTATTTTATCTAAAACTTTGAATTCCTGTTTTTCAGCTGCTGCCTTTATTTCAGGATCAGGGACAGCTCCTTCTTTTTTTTCTTCAATTACAGGTCCAGGTTTTGGAGCAGGAGTCTCTTCAATTTCGGGCTGTTTAGGCTCTAAGTCTATTTTACCTAAAATTTTAGTTTCCGGTTTATTAGCTTTAGCTCTTATTACTTCAGGGGTCTTCTTTTCTTCAATTTCCAGTTTTTCTTCCGGAACTTTTGTGATCACCACCTCATGGGAAGCTTTTCTTTGCTCGCCATCCTTGGCAAACTCAGCCTCCAATGCAGAATATGCCGCTTCTTCTAATTGAGCGTTAGGATTGCTTTCAACCTCGATACCCTTAGCTTGTAAAAATTCTACTAATCTGGACATCGAAATATTGAATTCCTTAACCGCTTTATTTAATCTAATTTTTGGCATCTATTATTTTTACTATTTTTTAATTCTTAAAATTAAAGTATTTCTTTGTTACTGTTCATTAAAATTTATTTAAAATCTTAATCTTCAAATTCTTCTCTAAGAATACGCTTCACTTCTTCAATAGTTTCCTCTTCAAGGTCAACCATATTTAATAAGCTTTCAGTTTCTTTATCTAAAACTGATTTTGCAGTAGTAAGACCTACTTTCTTAAATTCATCTAAAATCCACTGCTCAATATCATCATTGAATTCTTTTAGTTCAACATCATCATCTTCGCTGGATTCTCTGTGCACATCAATTTCATAGCCTGACAACCAAGAAGCAAGTCTAATATTCTGACCTTGTTTTCCGATTACTTTAGAAATCTCTTCAACTGGAGTGTATACCAATGCGTATTGCTGCTCCTCATTGATGTCAATTTTGTTAATGGTAACGTTTCCTAAAGCTCTTTTCACCAAAATCTCAGGGTTCTTAGACCACTGAATAACATCGATGTTCTCATTTCTCAACTCTCTTACCACTCCGTGAATTCTCGAACCTTTCACGCCCACACAAGCTCCTACAGGATCGATTCTGTCGTCGTAAGCATCTACTGCAATCTTTGCCTTTTCACCAGGAATTCTCACTACCTTTTTCAGCATGATCGTTCCGTCCTGGATTTCAGGAATTTCCAGCTCTAATAATTTCTCAAGGAATTTAGGCGCAGTTCTGGAAATAATAATCTGTGGCTTTGAACCTTTGAAGTCTACTGTCTCTACAATAGCTCTGATATTCTCACCTTTTTTAAAGAAATCTGATTGAATCTGATTTTCTTTAGGCAAAATGAATTCGTTTCCTTCATCATCCAACAAGATCACATGCTTGTGACGGATATGGTGAATCTCTCCTACTACGATCTCCCCGATTCTGTCTTTGAACTGCTCGTACAACATGGCATTGTTGTGTTCCTGCAATTTCGTAGCCAAAATCTGCTTCAAAGTAAGGATATTTCTTCTTCCCAACTGTGCTACAGGGATTTCCATGGTAAAATCTTCACCTACCTCGAAAGTAGGGTCTATTTTCTTAGCTTCCGAGATTTCGATTTCCAAATCATCGTCTTCAGACATTTCGTCCTCTACGATTGTTTTGTTTAAAAATATCTGGAAATCTCCTTTATCAGGGTTTACAATCACATCAAAATGATCATCCGAATCATATCTTTTTCTCAAAAGTGTCTTCAGCGAGTCTTCAATAATCGCCATAAGATCAATCTTACTGATCCCTTTTTCGTCTTTAAAATCACCAAAGGATTCAATCAACGCTATATTGTCCATCTATTCTTTTTTCTTTTTAAAATTTAATTGTTACTAATGCTTTCTTAATCTCAGAGTACGAAATTTCTTTTTCCTCCTCCACATCTACTTTTCCTTTACCTATATCTTTCGGTTTGCGATAACGCAGGACAAGAGTGATCCTTTCTTCATCTACTTTTACCAATTCACCTTCAATTTCTGAAGAGTCATTGAGTAAAACTTCAATTTCTCTTCCGATATTCTTTATAAATTGTCTTGGAGTTGTCAGAGGTTCACTTAATCCTGCAGACATTACCTGTAAGCTGAAATCATGCTCCTCACGATCCATATTGAATTCTATTGCACGGCTTGCATCAAGGCAGTCCTGCAAAGAAACTCCGTTGTCACCATCCAAAATCACCGTGATGTCATCCCCTGCAGAAATTTTTAAATCAATAAGAAATAAATCTTTTCTGGTTTCAAGGAATTCATTTAATAATTCTTCAATTCTTTTTCTAAACTCCATAAATTATATAAAATCTTGATTTACTGTACGAAAAAAGGCTTTCTTCCGAAGGCCTTCCCATGTTTTTCCGTAAATCCATTGCAAATATACGAAATTTTATTAAAAAAGCAAAACATCTTATTATCAAGAGAATAAGTTAATTTTTATTTACATTAAATTAAACGTGGTAATGATTGTATTTTTATTATTTTTGTCATTGAATTTAAAAACATATATTTTGAATATTACTATTGTAGGAACAGGTTATGTAGGATTGGTAACAGGCACAACACTTGCAGAACTTGGAAATTCAGTATACTGTGTAGATATTGATGAGAAAAAAGTAGAAGACATGAAAAGCGGCGTAGTTCCCATCTACGAGCCGAATCTTGAAGAAATGTTTCTAAGGAACATACAGGCGGAGAGATTATTTTTCACTACCAATTTAAAAGAAGCATTAGACAAAAGTGAAGTGATCTATCTGGCTTTACCTACTCCACCGGGAGAAGACGGATCTGCAGATCTTTCTTATGTTTTAAAGGTAGCCAACGATATTGGAGAATTGATGACTGAATATAAAGTTGTCGTGAATAAAAGTACCGTTCCCGTAGGTACAGCCGACAGAGTAAGGGAAGTAATTGCCTCCAAAACTCAGATTCCTTTTGATGTAGTTTCTAATCCCGAATTTTTAAGGGAAGGTTTTGCCGTTGAAGACTCGATGAATCCTGCGAGAGTGGTTGTAGGGTCAAGCTCTGATAAGGCTAAAGATATTATGGCTAAAATTTATCAGCCATTCACCAATACCGGAATTCCGATCATTTTCATGGACGAAAAGTCTTCTGAACTCACAAAATATGCAGCCAATTCATTCTTAGCCGTAAAAATCACGTTTATGAACGAAATTGCCAACTATTGCGAAAAAGTAGGTGCAGACGTAGATAAAGTAAGATTAGGAATGGGAAGCGATGACAGAATCGGTCACAGATTTTTATTCCCGGGAATCGGATATGGAGGAAGCTGTTTCCCGAAAGATGTGAAAGCTTTAATAAAGTCGGGAAAGCAGGAAGATTTTAATTTCCAGATTTTAGAGGCAACAGAAAATGTGAATAGCGCTCAGAAAGTGATCCTTGTTTCAGAAATTGAAAAATATTTCGGAGGAAGCCTTGAAGGAAAAACCATTGCCATGTGGGGATTAGCCTTTAAAGCCAATACAGATGATATTCGCGAAGCTTCTTCTTTAGATAATATTGCACTGCTTTTAGAAAAAGGCGCAAAAATTGTAGCTTATGATGCCATTGCAGAAAATAATGTACAAAAATTGTTAGGCGACAAAATCCAATACGCAAAAAGCATGTATGAAGCCCTGGAGAATGCAGACGCTTTATTCATCGCTACAGAATGGCCTGAGTTTAAAAACCCTAATTTTGAACTAATGTCTAAAAAGATGAAGAATAAAACAATTTTCGACGGAAGAAATATGTATCCGCTGGAAATTCCCGAACAAAACGGATTCTTTTATAAAAGTATCGGACGTAAAGCGATTAAATAAAAAGTCAAGTTAATAGTAAAAGATCCAAAAACAATTAATCAAGGCTAAAAGCATATCATAAATATGAAAAATATAATCATCACCGGAGGAGCAGGTTTTATTGGTTCCCACGTTGTAAGAGAATTTGTAAAAAACAACCCGAATACAAAAATCATCAACCTTGATGCACTTACCTACGCCGGAAATCTTGAAAACTTAAAGGACATTGAAAATGAGCCTAATTATGTTTTCGAAAAAGCGGACATCACAAAACCTGAAGAATTAAGAAAAGTCTTCGAAAAATATAATCCCGATGCGGTTGTTCACCTAGCTGCGGAAAGCCACGTTGACAGAAGCATCACAGACCCGATGGCATTCATCAATACGAATGTAAACGGAACCGCGAATCTTCTCAATCTTTGTAAAGAATTCTGGACATTAAACCCCGATCACACCCACGGAAGATTTCCTGACGAAAAAAGAACAAACCTTTTTTATCACGTTTCTACAGACGAAGTGTATGGAAGTTTAGGTGAAACAGGCTTCTTTTTAGAAACAACAGCTTATGATCCGCAATCCCCGTATTCAGCTTCAAAAGCAGCTTCTGATCATTTGGTAAGAGCGTATGGAAATACATACGGAATGCCTTTCATCGTATCCAACTGTTCCAATAACTACGGTCCGAATCATTTTCCTGAAAAACTGATTCCGCTTTGTATTTCAAATATCATTAATGAAAAGCCTCTGCCTATTTATGGTGACGGGAAATATACAAGGGACTGGCTGTTTGTCATCGATCACGCCAAAGGAATCCATCAGATTTTCAATGAAGCTAAAACAGGTGAAACGTACAATATTGGAGGTTTCAACGAGTGGCAAAATATTGATTTAGTTAAAGAACTGATCAAACAAATGGACGCCAAATTAGGAAGACCTGAAGGATACTCCGAAAAGCTGATCACCTTTGTAAAAGACAGACCAGGCCACGACAAACGTTACGCCATAGATGCTACAAAACTGAATAAAGATCTTGGCTGGAAACCGTCTGTAACTTTCGAGGAAGGTTTAGCAAAAACCATCGACTGGTATCTGGAAAACAAAGAATGGCTGGAGCACGTGACTAGTGGGAATTACCAGAAATATTATGCTTCACAGTATTCTGCTGAGAAGAATTAAAAAAATTCTCTAGGCAGCTAAAAATAACTTATCAATTTTGGAGAAAATTTTTAAAATATAAAACTGTGTTAATTTTATATCTTAACTAACTTAATATAATAAACTTTGTTTATTCTTATTTTTACCATTAAGGATTTAAGAAGTTGATTCATTTTGAATCGTTAAGAAATCCATAAATAGATTTTAATGAAAATTATTAGGATTAACTTAAATCTTAATTCCTTAATGTTTAAAAATTATTTTATAAAATTAAATAGTCTCCAAACATATATATAAACACTACGGATTCGAGAAATCGAAATATTCGTAAAATTTGAAAAAAGATGAAAGGAATAATATTAGCCGGAGGTTCCGGAACCCGACTTTACCCTCTTACCATCGCAGTAAGCAAGCAATTAATGCCTGTTTACGACAAACCAATGATCTATTACCCATTATCCACTTTATTGCTTGCAGGTATTAAAGATATTTTGATCATCACAACGCCTTATGACCAGCCCGGTTTCATCAAATTATTAGGAGATGGCTCGCAAATCGGCTGTAATATAGAATACGTTGTACAGCCAAGCCCGGATGGCCTTGCGCAGGCTTTTATTCTGGGTGATAAATTCATCGGAGATGATGCTGCAGCCCTGGTTTTAGGTGACAATATTTTCTACGGTTCCGAAATGGGAACTTTACTTAAAGACAAAACCAATCCTGACGGAGGCGTTGTTTTCGCTTACCACGTTTCAGATCCGGAAAGATATGGTGTGGTGGACTTTGACAACGATTTTAAAGCGGTTTCTATCGAGGAGAAGCCACTACAACCCAAATCAAACTATGCTGTTCCCGGATTGTATTTCTACGACAATGAAGTGGTAGAAATCGCAAAAAACATCAAGCCTTCCGCAAGAGGAGAGCTGGAAATCACGGATGTAAACAACGTTTATCTTCAAAAAGGAAAACTGGAAGTAGGCGTTCTGGACAGAGGCACCGCATGGCTTGATACAGGAACCTTTGATTCTTTGAATGACGCATCAGAATTCGTAAGGGTTATTGAAAAAAGACAGGGCTTCAAAATAGGATGTATTGAAGAAATAGCTTTTAGAAATAAGTTCATCAACGAAGAAAAACTGTTGGAAACTGCTGCCAAATATGGTAAGAGCGGCTACGGAGAATATTTGAAGCAATTAGTAAAAAAACAATAGATTTATATTAAAAAAATAAAAAGCTATTGATATTATTGTTAATAGTTTTTGATTATAACCTCAACTATCAATATATTAGTTGTTATTTTCCTGTTTTATATGAATAATAGAGCATGGAATATTATTAATTATTATAAATTTGAAAAAAAATTCTACTTTGAAAACCGTAGTATACACATCTGATAAAAAAACACATTTTTTCCAAGAACTCAAATCGATTTACAAGGATATCAGATCATCTAATTTTTTAGCCTATCAAATGACTAAAAGAGACATCCAGTCTCAGCACAGACAGTCTTTATTAGGTTTTTTCTGGATATTAGCCCCGGTAATTATCAATTCTTTGATCTGGTTATTTCTAAATGGCTCGGGCGTAGTAAATGTTAATATTCCGGGAGGGATACCTTATCCTGTTTTTGTGATTGCAGGAACTACACTTTGGAACATCTTCGCGGAAGCTGTTCAGAGCCCCATCAATTCCGTGAATGCAGGAAGAGCAATTATCTCAAAAATCAATTTTCCTAAAGAAGCCTTATTAATGAAAGGACTATACACTACCCTTTTTAATTTAGCCATCAAAATGATACCTGTAGTTGCTATTTTAATAGTATATCAGGTGGTGCCTTCATGGAGCCTGCTGCTGTTTCCTTTTTATATTGCGGCTTTAACGCTTTTTGCTTTTACGATAGGATTAGTCCTTACACCATTAGGATTAATTTACACAGACATCAGCAAAGTACTTACTACAGGTATTCCTTTTTTGATGTACCTGACTCCTGTAGTATATGCAGCTCCAAAAGTTGGGGTTTTTAAAGTTTTGTTTAAATTAAATCCTTTAACATATCTTATTAATGATACCCGAAATACATTGGTAGGAATGGAAGCACAGTCCTTGGTATTCATGCTTATTTTAACAGCAGTAAGTCTTATTGTTTTATTAATCGGTCTGGTTATTTTCAGAAAATCGATGCCGATAATTATTGAAAAAATTGCAGGGTAATGAAAGATAAAGAAGTATTAGTATCAGCACAGAATGTCTCTAAAAAATTCAGTAAAAACCTGAAGAGTTCCCTTAAATATGGGGCTTCCGACATTATCCGAAGTACGTTGGGCTTATCGATAAATAAAGAATTGCGTCCTAAAGAATTCTGGGCAGTACATGATGTAAGCTTTGAGCTGAGAAGAGGAGAATGTATCGGGCTGATCGGTCATAATGGTGCAGGAAAATCTACCCTTCTGAAAGTTTTAAACGGATTGTATGTTCCCGACAAAGGGCAGATTGTCATGAAAGGGAAAATAGGGGCCCTGATAGAATTGGGTGCCGGTTTTAATCCCATTCTTACGGGAAGAGAAAACATTTACAACAATGCTTCCATTTTAGGATTTACCAAAAAAGAAGTTGAAGAAAAAATAGAATCAATCATCGATTTTTCTGAAATAAGAGACTTTATTGACACTCCTGTACAAAATTATTCCTCAGGGATGAAGGTACGTCTGGGATTTGCTGTTGCAGCACATCTTGAGCCGGATATTCTGATTATTGACGAGGTATTGGCTGTGGGGGATTTAGGATTTGTATTAAAATGCTTTAAAAAAATTGATGAGCTCCTTCCTCATACAGCTTTAATTTTTGTCTCGCACAGCATGCCGATGGTATCAAGAATATGCAACCAAATAATCCTCATGGATCATGGTATGGTAAAGTATCAGGGCACCAATATTTCCAATGGAATAGCTCAATACTATGATCATTTTGATGATATGGCCACCTCGACTGTACTGGACAGTAAAAATATTACAGATATTGAAGTAATTGCTGACAGAGTTTGCAGATGGGGACAGGAGATGAATATAAATCTTAAGTTGAAAATTAAAAATATTCAACAAACACCATCTTTCTATTTTATAATTAAAGATAAGGAGCAACGAGGTGTTGCAAGTGTGATATCCCAAGAGTCTCTAAGTCTGGACTACAATACAGAGCAGCATTTAGAAATTAATGTCACAATACCGAAAATTGAACTGACAAATGGAACTTATAATGTGGATCTGGCTATTTATGAAACATTATTTAAGGGCCCCCTTTGCAGAATTTCCAACTTATTCACCTTCTCCGTGCGGGAAGGATTGCAGACTTGGGAAGCATTTCATTTAGAGTCTAAATGGGACGTAAAAATTACAAGTTAAGGTTAAAAAATAAAAACAGCCAGCTTGAAAACATGGTAACAAATGACAATTAAAAAATTAATTACATCAATTATCCCGATTTCATTGATTCCGAAATTAAAATCAGTATATTATTTTAGATATACGCTCAATAAATATTTTAAAGGAATTAATTATAAAAGGCTGACACCAAAAGAAATTTATAACAGAGAAATAAAAAACTTTGATCTGCTTATTTACGATACTATATTTCCAAGTTTAATTTCAGGCTTTAGATATGCAGAGTTCAATGCTTTGCTTCATGCATTTAAAAATGTAAAAATAATCGTTAACCCAATAGATTACCAAGTTTTAAACCAAAAACCCGAAACCCATACAACCGACATAGAACTTTTAAGAAAGACACATCCTATATCTCATAAAAAAATCTTTGCAGGAACAGTGAAAGACATTAAAAATGCTAAATTCTTTTACTGTATATTTTTAAACAATATTTATGATAGTCTCGATTATCTTGAGAAAAACAAAATAAATTTCATATTTACATTATATCCCGGTGGAGGTTTTGATACAAAGGATGAAGTTGCACTAAAGAAATTGAAAAGCGTATTATCTTCAAAATATTTCAGAGGTGTAATTGTTACCCAGCAATTTACAGAAGACTTTATAGTAAAAAACTATAATTGTCCCAAAGATAAAATACTAAACATTTTCGGCTGTATTATCCCACAAAATTCTATTAATGTAACAAGGTCGAGACACTACAACAATTCGATGACTTTAAATGTATGTTTCTGCGCAGCGAAATACACAGAAATTGGAGCGGATAAAGGATATGATATTTTTATAGAAACAGCAAAGATTTTGGCTTCAAAAGGACATAATATTCATTTTAATGTTGTAGGAGGATATGATAGTAAGGTGATCAGCATTGAAGGATATGAAAAATTCTTTACTTTTCATGGATATAAAAAATACGAAGAACTGCAGTCTATATTTTTAGAACAAGACATCATCATGTCGCCCAACAGGCCTTTTATTCTCAATCTGGGTAGTTTTGACGGTTTTCCACTGGGTGCAGTCGTAGAAGCGGCTCTAAATGGCGTAACCCCAATTGTTACAGATGAATTAAAGCAAAACACTGTATTTAGCAAAGATGAAATCATTATTGTAAAGCCAGACACAGAAGAAATAGTAATGAAAATTGAAGAACTTATATCTAAGCCAAAATTGCTAAATTTATTTTCTGAAAACGCACAGAAAAAATTTCGTGAAATTTATAATGACAGCTATCAGCTAGATAAAAGAATTGACTTTATAAAAAAACATGTATATGATACCAGTAACTAAACCTTTCCTACCCCCTCAAGCAGAATATCAGGAATATATAGATAATATTTGGAAGCGACAATGGTTAACCAATATGGGACCTTTAGCCAGCCAGCTCGAAATGGAGCTTAAAGATCATCTTAAAGTGCAGCACCTCTTATTTTTAACCAATGGTACCGTAGCCATACAAATGGCAATCAAAGCGCTTGAAATCACTGGTGAAGTGATAACTACCCCGTTTTCTTTTATTGCTACCACCAGCTCTATCGTCTGGGAAAACTGTACGCCAGTTTTTGTAGATATAGATCCAAAAAGCCTCTGCATTGACGCCAAAAAAATTGAAAAAGCCATCACAGAAAAAACAACTGCCATCCTTGCTACACACGTTTATGGAAATCCGTGTGATGTGGAAGCTATAGATATTATTGCAAAAAAACATAATCTAAAGGTTATTTATGATGCAGCCCACGCCTTCGGGGTGGAAGTGAACGGAAAATCTATTTTTGAATATGGTGATATTTCCACGTGTTCCCTGCATGCTACCAAGCTTTATCATACCGTTGAAGGAGGTTTAATAATTACAAAAGATCCTGATATGTTAAAAAAATTAGCATATATCAGGAATTTTGGAATTTCAGGATTCGATTCATTTGCAGAATTAGGTCTTAACGGAAAAAATTCCGAATTTCACGCTGCAATGGGATTAGTTAATCTTAAATATATCAACGAAATTCACGAGAAAAGAAAAGCTTTAACTAAGCTTTATGACGAAAAGCTGAAAAATTTAAAAGCCGTAAAACCGTTGTGGCATTCAAATGCTAATGAAAATTTTGCGTATTATGCCATCGTTTTAGAAAGTGAAGAATTATTATTAAAGCTAAAGACTGAAATGGATAAGCAGGAAATCTTTACCAGAAGATATTTCTATCCAAGCCTGGCATCAGCATTACCTTATCTCCCGAAGCTGGAGCTTCCGATCACTGAAGATATTGCCAAAAGAGCATTATGCCTTCCGTTGTACTATGACCTGACTTTTGAAGAAGTGGAGCTTATATCCCGTCTTATGCTGAGAATACAAAACAATTAATCATGCTGATCATCGGAGCCAAAGGATTTGCAAAAGAAGTATTAGAGATCTGTCATCAAAATAATGACCTGATCAATCTTGCTTTTTATGATGATGTGAATGATGATGTATTTGGTAATCTGTACAATCAGTTTCCTGTTCTGAAACATATTCAGAATGCAGAAGAATATTTTAAAACCATTGATGAAAAGTTTACCATCGGGATCGGAAACCCGGTATTAAGAAAAAAATTAGCCGACAAATTTACAGAGGCGGGTGGAAAATTAACGTCTGTAATCAGTCCGAAAGCCGATATCGGATCTTACGGAATAAGCATTGGCCAAGGAGCAAATATTCTGGACGGAGTGAAGATTTCCAATGATGTCAGCATAGGGCTTGCACCTATTGTTTATTACAATTCTGTTATTACTCATGATGTAGAAATAGGTGATTTTGTAGAGATTTCCCCTGATGTGAAGATTTTAGGACGGGCAGGTATTGGCAGTTTTTGTCAATTAGGCGCAGGTTCCATTATCCTTCCTGATATTAAGATTGGAAACAACGTCATCATAGGAGCCGGGGCTGTCGTTACAAAACACATTCCGGATAACTGCGTTGCTGTAGGAGTACCCGCAAAAATTATTAAAACAAATACAAGATGAATCCCACAGTAAGCGTTGTGATGATCACGTATGGTCATGAAGATTATATTGAAGAAAGTATTAATGGTGTTTTGTCACAGACTTTTAATGCGGAAATAGAATTGATCATTTCGGATGACTGCTCGCCGGACAACACCGAGACTGTCATAAAAAAGATTATAGGAAACCATCCAAACGGACATTGGATAAAATACATAAAGCATACGGAAAATAAAGGCGCAATACCCAATTTCGTGTGGGCCATTTCCCAGGCCAAAGGTAAATATATTGCCATATGCGAAGGAGATGATTACTGGACAGACCATCTGAAGCTTCAGAAACAAGTGGACTTTTTAGAAGAACATCCGGAATATAGCCTGACTTTTCATAAGATTAAGGAGCTCACCACAAGGGAAGAAAAATTCACTTATCCTAATCCTGATACAGAAGAAATTTATACCATTGAAGATCTGGCAAAAGAAAATTTTATCATTACAGTTTCCGTAGTTTTCAGAAAAAATATGGAGGTGCTCCCCGACTGGCTTAAATATTCTCCCATAGGCGATTACCCTCTGCATATGCTGAATGCCTCTTTCGGTTTAATAAAATATTTTCCTCAGGAAATGGCTACCTACAGGGTAGGAAGCGGTATGTGGAGCACACAGAATAAGGTAGACCAAATGGTAAATACCATGTATTGCTTAAGATTTTTGCTGCTTCATTTTAAAAAAAATAAAGAAGTTCATCAGAATCTTTCCGGGCAGTATAATAATTTCCGAACTGCATTAATACAGCCTTTTGATCATAAAAAAGCATTAGATGTAAAGCTCAAAGATTATCGGTATATCGAAAATATTACCAGTATGGGCAATCTTTTAAAAATGATGAAAATTAAAATTGCCAAGAAATTAAAATTTTAAAAAATTAATCTTTTTTACAATGCTTGGAAAACTTAAAAATAATATCTCCCAGAAAATTATTGCTCTTATTGAGAATAATGAGAAAAGAAAGATGCAGGAAAAATGGAATATTTTCATGTCGAAATCTAATGTTGATATTCATCCCAGTTTTTCACCAAAAAATGCTGATCTTTTCAAAGGCGAGAATAATGAAGTGGGAAATATTATAATCGGCGAAAATTTTTTAATGAGAGCATATGGCAGTATTTTAGTTTTTCCAGAAGCTAAGCTTAAGATAGGTGATGGCGTTTTTTTTAACAATTACTGTTCAATCAATTGTTTAGACAAAATTGAAATTGGTGATAATACCATTTTCGGCGAAGGGGTAAGGTTATACGACCACAATCATTTAATTGAAAAAGGTGAAAAGCTTTTCGTAGAAAAAGAAAAATACACAAAAAGCCCAGTTACAATCGGAAAAAACTGCTGGATAGGAAGCAATACCGTGATATTAAAAGGAGTTACCATTGGTGATAACTCAATCATTGGTGCAGGTTGCGTAATTCATAAATCCGTTCCTCCCAACACCATTATAAAAAATAATCAAAACCTAATCACTCAATCTCTCTAAAATGAGTACAAAAAAAATATTATTCATCTCTCATGAAGCCTCTTTATCAGGCGCTCCGATTCTTGTTTTAGATCTGATAAAAAGATTAAAGCAAGAAAAAGAAAACTACATTATCGATGTTTTATTGATCAGGGGAGGAGAATTGTATGAAGAATTTGCAAAAGTTTCAAACCTGATTGTGGTTGCCCATTATCATCTGCAGTCATTTTCTTTTTTAAAAAGAAATCTGAAGCGCGTTCAATCGTTGATTTTCAAAAAAACAGAAACACAGCAGGATAAAATCAATAAAATCACGTCTGCCCTTCTTGAAAACAAATATGATCTGGTCTATGGAAACACCATGGAATCGCTGATCTGGACTCTTCCGTTTTACAGGAAAAACATTCCGACCATTGTTGCTATCCATGAGCTCAGCTTCGGGATTGAAAGTACGTATCCGAAAGACTTCGTTTTAGAAAACATTTCGGATATCACACAGATTATTGCCGGCTCACAGGCCGTTGCAGACAATCTTATTGCAAAATACGGCGCCGATCCGAAAAAGATAAACGCCATACATTCTTTCGTAAACACGGTTCTTACTATTCAAAAAGATAAAGAAACGCTGAAAAAAGAATTGTGTATTAACAATAATGAGCTGGTCATCGGGATTGCAAGCTCACAGGAGTTGAGAAAAGGAACGGATATGGTTCCTCTGCTTGTACAAAAGATAAAGCAGAAAACAGATCTTAATTTTAAGTTTGTAAATCTGGGAGGAACTTCAAAAAGCCCGGCTGTACGATGCGCAAAGCTGGATGCCGAAAAATTGGGCATAGAAAATGACATTATTTTCATAGATCATAATAAAACACCTAATGATTATATCAACCTGTATGATATCTTTCTTTTAATGTCTCGTGAAGACCCATTCCCATTGGTAATGCTCACGGCAGCAAAGCTTAAAAAGCCCATTATGGCCTTCGAAAAAAGTGGTGGTGCGGTAGAATTTCTGGACAATGACCATGGCGTTCTTATTCCTTACCTTGATCTGGATAAGATGGCTTCGGAAGTCGTAAGGCTTATGCAAGAGCCGGATTCAAGAGAAAAGTATGGAGAAGACATTCATACTAGACTCGAGAATGACTATTCCGACAAAAAGCTGTCCGGTAAAATATTTACAATAATCGACAGTCTGCTTTAATATGCTATCCATTATCATCTCATCATATCTTCCAGATTACTTTTCTGCACTTGAAAAAAATATTGCAGAAACCATTGGTATGCCCTATGAGATCATTAAGATTGAAAATCCTGGATTGATGGGAATTTGCGAAGCTTACAACAAAGGAGCAAAACAGGCAAAATTTAATTATCTTCTTTTTACTCATGAAGATATTTTATTTAAAAGCGAAAATTGGGGTCAGATACTCACCTCTCATTTAGACAAAGAAAATACTGGAATCATAGGTCTTGCAGGATCATCCTACGTTCCTTCTGCTCCATCCAGCTGGACGGTTTCGGAGAAATATAACTATATAAATATTTTACAGGGAAATAAAAAAAACACTGAATATTTTCCCATTAAAACAACAAAAGAAAACAGAAATAAAGTCTTTGCCGTAGATGGTGTTTTTTTAGGCATAAAAAAGGAAAATTATGATCAGTTTACATTCAATGAAGCACTCCTGAAAGGATTTCATGGATATGATCTTGATTTTAGCCTAAGAGTTTCCAAAAAATTTCAGAATTATGTGATTGACGACATCCTGATCCAGCATTTTTCAGGAGGAAATCTGGATAAAAACTGGCTGGATGCCAATATTAAAGTACGAGAGCACGCCGACTCCGGCTTTCAGAAAGATACAGATCCGGAAACAGAAAAGAAGGCTTTTTCAGGTTTTTTATATAACTTTTTCAGATATTATCCTGTTAACAGAAAAAATATATTGCTGACGTTCCGGTTTTATCCTAAAAAACTTAATTTTAAAGGGCATTTGGAACTCGCAAAAAAGTATTACAGCTACATAAGATATGCAAGAAGTATCAATAAAAAATTGGACCACAAATAATAAATTTATTAATCAGATAAGTAAATACATATGATAATTGGAAGCGGGCTTATTGCAAACTCATTAAGAAACATTGACTCTGAAGAGAATTTATTTTTCGCTTCAGGCGTTTCAAATTCCCTCGAAACGAGAAAGTCAGAGTTTGAAAGAGAATTTTCTCTTTTGAAAAGCAGCCTTGAAAATAACATCGGAAAGCTGATTTATTTCTCTACTTTAAGCGTTAATGACCAATCTAAGCAGAATAGCCATTACGTATTGCATAAATTGGAAATCGAAGATTATATCAAAAACAACTGCGAAAATTATCTAATTTTAAGGATAGGAAATATTGTGGGCAATGGAGGAAACCCGAATACCTTGTTCAATTTCCTGAAAAATCAGATTGCCCGCAGCACGGTATTCAAGGTCCACACCAAAGCCAGAAGGCTTCTGCTTGACATTGATGATATTGCAAAGTTCCTGAATACAAACTGCATGGGTATTAAAAATGAAACAATAAATTTTGCCTTTCCTTATTATTATGATTTAGTAGAGATTATTGGCGCCATTCAGGATCAGATGCAGAAAAAAGCAACGTACGAAGAAACCGATGAAGGTGATTTTTATAAAGTCAATTTTGATGATACGACCAACGAATTCTTTCACGGAATTACTTCAGACGAATATTTAAAAATTTTAGCTCAAAAATATATTTAAAACCAAACACGGATGCCTAAGATTTATTTTATCATCGTAACATATAATGCCATGAAATGGGCAGAAAGATGTTTTACCAGCCTGAGGAAATCTTCCGTTCCGCTCCGTTGCATTGTTGTGGATAATGGCTCCACGGATGGCTCCCAGGAATATATCAAAACCCATTTTCCTGAAGTAGATTTTATCCAGTCTGAAAAAAATTTAGGCTTCGGAAAAGCAAACAATATTGGGATTGAAAAAGCATATAAAGAGGGTGCAGACTTTTTCTACCTGATGAATCAAGATGCATGGCTGTATGAAGACAGTCTGGAAAAATTACTGGGAGCCTATGATCTTTATCCCAAGCATGAAGAGATAGGCATTATCAGCCCAATGCATATTGATGGTACAGAAAAAAAACTCGACATCTTTTTAGATAAATATATTTCTTATAATTGTGATAAAACAAGATTGATCTCCGACCTGTATTTTCAATCGCTGAAACCCTTCTATGAACTCGATTTTATAAATGCTGCACACTGGCTGCTGCCAAGGAAGACAATAGAAACTGTAGGAGGTTTTAATCCATTTTTCTTCCATTATGGGGAAGATAACGAATATGTCAACAGGGTACATTTTCATGGTAAAAAAGTATTACTTGCTCCAAACAGTAAGGTAGTACACGACGGAAAACAATCCCTAGAAAAGGTAGATTATAATAAGTATGATGATCTACGGGTAGAAACCAACATCATAAATCCGAATTTGCCCAATGCCTATCTGCTGGAAAAGAAAGCTCTTAAACAAAGCATGTTAAAAAATTTTATTCTTTTAAATTTTAAAAAAACTAAACAACTTTATAAAAAATATAAAGATATATCAAAAAAATCATCTATTTTTATAGAAATAAGAAATAATGTAAATAAAAAAGGTGCAACTTTCTTAAAAATATAATTGTATTTTTGAAAGCTAAAACACATACATGAACAAAAAAATAAGCATCGTCATCCCTGTTTATAATTCATCAAAATTCCTTCATAAAACGGTCCAGGCTGTGGATGAGCAAATGAAGAAGTCGAACTGGAATCTTGAGCTAATATTAGTTGAAGACGGCAGCCCAGACAATAGCTTTGAGGTTATAGAAGAACTTGCTAAAGAATTTGATTATATAAAAGGGATTAAGCTTTCTAGAAACTTCGGGCACCAGATTGCTGTAAGAACAGGTCTTTCTTATGCTGCCGGTGATTACATTGCGATTATTGATGATGATCTTCAAGATCCGCCTTCACTTTTGCCTAGGTTTTTTGAACAGCTGGAGAATGGGTACGAAGTTGCTTATGGAATCCGAAAAAAAAGAAAAGAGGATAAGCTAAAAAAAATGGCTTACCTTGGGTTTTACAGGCTTCTAAGCATTATCAGCGATACAAAAATCCCATTGGACTCTGGAGACTTTTGCGTTATGACAAAAAACGTTAAAGACAAAATGCTTACTCTAAAGGAACAAAATCCTTATCTGAGAGGGATCAGGGCATGGGTCGGCTTCAAACAAATCGGGCTGGAATATGAAAGAAGTGGCAGGATAGAAGGCGAATCCGGATATTCTTTAAAAAAGCTTATTAAAATAGCAAAAGACGGAATTTTTTCATTTTCTTCTATTCCTCTTCAGGTTATCAGCTTATTAGGAAATATAGGACTCATTATATCAATACTTTTTACCTTATTTACAATTTTCAGATATTTTAATAATGAAATTGAAGTGGCAGGTTATACCACCTCATTATCATGCTCATGTTTTTCAGCTCTATCGTTTTGATCAGTCTTGGTATTATTGGTGAATATATTTACAGAATCTATAATGAAGTGAGAAGCAGACCACATACAATAATAGAAAAAACAATTAATTAAATATAGACTATCCCTCTACAATGAAAGAAAAAATACAATCCATCATCGATCTGAATTTTAGCTACGAATATAAAAACGGAAAATTTGTTTTCCTTGAATTTGATGAAGATATAGTTTCTGATTCTCTTGATAAAATAAAGACTTTCTTTAAAAAATATATCTGGCTTTACGAATTACTGATTTATATTATAGCACCACTTTATCCTTCAAGATATTTTTATTTAAGAAAGATTTTAAAAGAAACAAAAAATACAGACAAGATTGTGATAAATCTGGGAAGCGGATATACAGATCTTCGGGACGACATCATCAATGTTGACCTTATTCCTTATGCACCGGTAAATGTACTTTGTGATATTACTAAGCTTCCGTTTAAGGATAATTCTGTTGATCAGATTATTAATATTGCAGTTTTGGAGCACGTCCCGAATCCGCAGGCAGTTATTGCTGAAATTCACAGGGTTTTAAAGCCAGGCGGAAAACTATTATGTGAAATCCCTTTCATGCAGGCTTTTCATGCTTCTCCATATGATTTCCAGAGATATACCTATGAAGGGATTAAAGTGCAGTTCCAAAACTTCAATAATTTAAAAATTCATTCCATAAGCCCTACCGGAGGAATGCTATGGCCATTGCAGGAATGGTTTGTTATGCTGTTCTCTTTCGGAATCAGGCCTTTACATAACATTCTTTTGATTATTGTAATGTGCCTTACATTTCCAATAAAATTCTTAGACGTAATTCTTCAATATCATCCTTTGAGCAAAAATATTGCATCAGCTTTTATTTTTGAATGTGAAAAATAAAATGATATGAAAAATTTACTTCAAAAGCCTGTTCCTTTTTTATCTTGTCTGGTTTTTGCGGTGGGAGGGGTACTTACAGCCTACCTTACGTACGCCAACCTAGATAAGGGGTTTATTTTCAATGATGAAGCTTATTATTTATCCTATTACAATAATGACGGAAGCTATTTGAGTTTTGACAGGACTAATTTTTTCAGGATATTTAAATTTTTATATACTCCAAATATTTATCATTTCAGAATTATTTCCATTACGACACTGGTATTGAGTAATTTTCTGCTTTGCTATTCAACATTCAAGTACCTGAGATTCAACATTAATATAGTACTTTACAGCTTATTGGGGATTTTCATCGGTTTTGAAACTTGGAGTATTAATAATCTCATTATTCAGCAATATATTGGTAACACTATTTTGGTGAATACAGGTGTCGCCTTGATGCTCATTTCTTTAATAACAAGAAAAAGAATTATCCTTATTTCTTCAGGGTTTGTGCTGTCTTTTGTTTTATTCAACGGAAATTCTCATTCAATTGTTATTCTGCCGATTCTTGTCTTTTTTATACTCAGTGATTTTAAGCATTGGAAATCCAACCTGTTTTATTTTTTATTAGGCTACATAGCAGGTGTTATTATTTATTTCACATTTTTAGACACTCTGGATAATTTTATTTATCAATTTAAATTTTTAAAAGAATATCTGAGTTTTCATAGAAAGCAGCATTCCAAAACGTTTATGGTATTATGGTGCGTTTATCTTTTTTTAAATGCCATTTTACCCGTAGCAATAGCCTATATCTTGCTATGGAAAGCTAAATTTTCGGAAGCTTCAATAAAAATCTTAGATAAGGTAATTGCCGTAATAGGAATCATCACTATTCTATTATTTTGCGCTTATTATGAATATTATTTTTTTGCATTCATTGTTTTTACTCATTTGCTGGCACTACGATTTTGGGTTGATAAGAATGAATCCATTCACAGCAAATATGTAATTATTCTGCTTCTCATCATACCTTATTGTCTGGCATTCGGATCGCAAACGTGGTTTCATTTAAGGATCAATGCTTATAAATTCTATTACTTCCTCCTGATATTCATTTGTCTTACAAAAATTTACAAGAGTAACATCTGGGCCATTGGATATCTGCTGCATATCGCCTCCATGATTATTATTTTCCCAAATATTCTTACAGATAAAGGCTGGAAAGACTTTGTATTTACAGAACAGACTGAAAAAGTAAAAGTAAACGGATACGATTTATATTTAGACAAAGGAAGAAAAAAAGACATCGAAGATCTCCGCCCTTACCTTGAAAACCAGCTTAATGTGATCTACTCCAGCAACCATCTAATGGGCTATCTTTATATTTTAAACGCAAAACCACCTATTTATTATTATTTTACATTAAAAGATTATATTTCTTTCATTATTAAAAAATCCGGTAAAACTCCTGATGATTATATTTATATTGAAAGCAATGATTACCCTTTCTATCCAAAAGAAATCGTACCTTTAGCCTTCGTAAGCCATCCAGAAAATTATAAAGTTGTAAAAGCAGGAAGGTTTACATTATACATTCCCTCTAAAAAACATAAGAAAAATTAACAACAAATGTGTGGAATTGCCGGAATAATTGCCAATAATGCAAGAAATTATCAGGAAGAACTCAAAAAAATGACGGATGCCATGACGCATCGCGGCCCCGATTCTTCGGATTTTGAATTTTATGAAAATGCAGCTTTAGGTCACCGTAGATTATCAATTATTGATCTCTCTGAAAACGGAAAACAGCCAATGCTTTCCAGCACAAAAAATGAATGTATCGTTTTGAATGGTGAAATTTATGGCTATCAGGCAATCAAGGCGCAATATCCCGAATATCCCTACCTCGGAAGCTCTGACACGGAAGTTATTCTGGCCATGTATCAGAGAAAACAGGAAAACATCATTCATGATCTTCCGGGCATGTTTGCATTTGCCATTTGGGATAATGGAAAACAGGAACTTTTTTGTGCAAGAGACCGTTTTGGCGAAAAACCTTTTTTCTATGCAATTGGGAAAAACAATGAATTTATTTTTGCTTCTGAAATCAAAGCCATTTTAGCTTCCGGGTTGATTCAGCCAAAAGTAAATCAGGAAGCCATTTCCTATTATTTGCAATATGGTTATGTAAGCACTTATCATAGCATTTATGAAAATATTCATACCCTGCCCCCTGCTCATCAGCTCATCTGGAAAGGCGGAAAGGTGAATATTTCCAGATATTATAGCCTGCCTTCAAAAGACAGGGTTTTAAGCCTTTCTGATGCGAAGGAGGAATTTATTTATCTTCTTAAAAATGCCGTTCAGAAACAGCTTATCGCCGATGTGGAAGTGGGGAGCTTTTTGAGCGGCGGACTGGATTCTTCTTCTATAGTTGCTTTGGTTGCGGAGTTTCTACCACGCCAGACCACCATTAGCTTTGGCTACGACCATCAGGACAGTGAGCTAAAATATGCTAAAGAAATTGCAGAAAAATACAATACTAATCACATTGAAGTTCATGAAAAGAAAGAAGATCTGGCCACTTCGTTATTGAAAATTTCTCCTTTTTTTGATGAGCCCTTTGCAGATATTTCCTTTATCCCTCATTTTGAAATCTGTAAAAACGCCAGAAAAGACCTTACCGTAGTGCTTTCAGGAGACGTTGGAGATGAATTATTCGGCGGATATAATTTCTACAGAGTTGAAAATCAATTAAGAAGCCATTTCAGCTATAAAAATATTGTTGCTAAATTCGGTTTAAAATTATATCAGAAATTAAAGCCAACTTCTTTTATTACACAGAAAAACCTTGCACATGAAAATATTCTGGATTTCCATCAGAATTTTGTGAGGAATGCATTTAATAAAGAAGAAAAAAATGCACTCGGAATTTCCGCGGCATATACACAGCCCTACAGCTTTATGCCAAATCCTGATTCCTTAAACGACATTATGAGGGTAGATTTGGAAGACTATGTTCCCGGCAATATGATGGTAAAGTCAGACAGAATGGCGATGGCTAACTCTCTGGAGGTAAGGACGCCTTTCCTTGACATTGATTTTGCGGAGTTTTGCATCCAGCTTCCTGAACAGTTGAAACTGAATAATGAAAACGACAAAATAATCCTTCGCGAAGCCATGGGATCTTACTGGACGGAAACCATAAGAAACCGCCATAAACAAGGCTTTGGCATGAGTGTAAAAAGCTGGTTTGAGGAAGAAAACCTTGTCAATCTTTCTAATGACCTTTTAAAAAATAAAGACCAGCAGATATTCAATTATATTGATTTTAACGCTGCTCAAAAGTTTCTGAACAAAGATCATAAGCACTGGAATCTTCTGCAATTGGCGCTTTGGGCACATAATAACCAAAATGTTTTATAATGCTAGATATTTCTGTAATTATCCCTGTATATAATGCGGAGCGGTTTTTAGAAAAAACGGTAGATTCAGCTGTACATTTTGAAGAAGTAAAAGAGATCCTGCTGGTTGAGGACAAGTCTACGGATAATTCCTTGGAGATCTGTAAAAAATTAGCTGCTGAAAACCCAAAAATAAAATTATTCCAGCATCCGGATAAAGGAAACCACGGAGCCGGAGCGACCAGAAACCTGGGAATTGAAAAAGCTACGGGAAGCTTCATCACATTTTTAGATGCTGATGATTACTATCTTCCCAACCGGTTTGATGCAGAAAAAGAAATTTTTAATGATCCAAAAATAGATGGTGTTTTTGGCGCCATTGGGGTGGAATATTTAACGGAAAAAGGCAGGCAGGAATATCAGACAAAATTTAAAGATGCTCCGCTTACCACAGTTAATTACTCGGCAGAAGGAAAAGAAGTTTTTACGGGATTGCTTGGCTTAAACCCTAAAACTTTTGGAACTTTTTTTCATCTTAACGCTTTGACGATCAAAAAATCTGCTCTTGAAAGAAGTAAGCTTCGTTTTAATAAAGTTCTTCGTGTACATCAGGATTCTGATTTTAATATTAAGCTTTCTTATCATTGCTATTTAAAAGCCGGAATTATTGATAAAGCCGTTGCTATGCGCGGAATTCATGATGACAACAGAATCACAAAGATTATTCAATATTCGCCTCAATACAATCAAAGGCAATATCTTTACTGGAAATCACTTTATGATTGGGCACGTGAAAATAATTTAGATTCAGAAAGTAAAAAGAGAATTTATTTAAGTTTTAAATCTTTTGATCTCTCCCAGAAAAAAGGATTGGCAAAATACGGTAACATTTTATTGGAAGGCATCAAAAATCCTGAAATATTAAAAACAAAATATCGCTTTAATTATTACAGATAAATAATGCTGATGAAGATATCCGTAATCATTCCCGTGTATAATGCGGAAAAATATGTTACTCAGGCTGTAGAGTCTGCTTTACAGTTTGAAGAAGTCTGTGAAGTGATTTTAGTTGAAGACAAATCACAGGATAATGCGCTCGCCATCTGCGAAGAGCTGGCAAAAAAGCACGAAAAAGTAAAGCTTTTTCAGCATCCGGACCAAGGCAATCACGGAGCTTCGGCTTCAAGAAATTTAGGAATAGAAAAGGCTGCCGGAGATTTCATCGCATTCCTGGATGCGGATGATTATTTCCTTCCCAACTGGTTTGATGCTGAAAGGGAGCTCTTTAAAGATCCTAAGGTAGATGAGGGTTATGGTGCCTTAAAAGCTTATTTTTGCTCTGAAGTTGTGAAAAGTCAATATTACAGGGTTCTTACAAGCTCTATGACCTTCGTTTACAAAAAGTATCATCCGAAAGAAGTTTTTCCGGGACAATTGTATATGCATGGAAGCTTCGGAATATTCAGTATTATGGCTTTAACGATACATCGGAATGCTTTAATGAAAAAAAAGGAACGCAGTTTGGAAATTACCAATACTTCCACTCCCAAAAAATGGGTAATGATCTTGAAACATTTAATCCTTAATTATGAAAGTATAAGATCTGGTCTGTATAATATAAATTTTAGACATACAATTATTTAATTTTTCCCAAAAACACATTCAAAATGAAAATCTCTGTAATTATCCCAGTTTATAACGCTGAAAAATATGTTACTCAGGCTGTAGAATCTGCACTTCAGTTTGAGGAAGTATTCGAGATTATACTAGTTGAAGACAAGTCGCCGGACAATGCATTGGAGGTATGTAGACTGCTGGAAGAAAAACATAGCCGAGTAAAACTATTCCAACATCCGGATAAAGAAAATCATGGAGCTGGCCCGACGAGAAATTTAGGATTAGAAAAGGTGACTGGAGATTTTATTGCCTTTTTAGATGCGGATGATTATTATCTGCCAAATCGTTTTGATGCTGAAAAAGAGCTTTTTAAAGACCCAAAAGTGGAAGGTGTTTACGGAGCTTTAGGAGTTCATTATTATTCTGAGAAAGCGAAAGAACAGTATTACGATATTTTTGGAGACAGATTAACAACAGTATATAAAATGCATGATCCTAAAGATGTTTTTCCGGGGCAGATTAATATGAGAGGAAGTTTTGGCCTTTTCAGTATTGATACTTTAACAATCCGCAGAGATGCTTTGGTAAAAAAATTACATCCTTTTTTTAAAACTCATTTAAGGCTTCATCAGGATACGGAATTTTTATTCAGATTATCCTATTATCTTGATCTTTATCCGGGCATTCTGGATAAGGCTGTAGCCGTAAGGGGGGTACATGAAAATAACAGAATAACGACCATTGATGCGAAAAAAATAAAGCCTGCCACGACAAAAGTTTTACTGTGGAGAGAAATTAACCAGTGGGCAGAGCAGGAAAATACTATCCCGGAAGATGTAAAAATCCATATCCGAAGAATGCAGCGCAGTTATGAAATCGCCCTGGCTCCAGCGGGGAAAAAATGGGGTATGATCATGAAATACTTGATTATAGATTTTCCGAGCATACAATCTGGTTTGTATAATATTAATTTCAGAGATTATTTACTCTGATTTTGAGCTGAAAGAATAGAATCCGCAATTCGGCCCGTAAATATTTTTCCGGACTCTTTATACATATGATTGCCATCTGTATAAGTATACTTTCCGGCTTGCGGGGAAAAATTGAAATATCTGACGTTATATTTTTTTGAAATACCCCCGATTTTAGCATCAAAATCCGGAGAATAAATATTCTCTAACTTCATAAGCCTTTCCGAACCAGGGATCCTTACAATGTAAACTGTTCCTTTAGGCTGTAGAAATTTAATAATATCTTCTAAAGAATTTAACCTTTTTTGAGATACAGCCTGTGTTTTTGACAGATCTGTATAAAAAATATCAATTTTTTCGATTTCTCTTTTCGCTACCGAATCTTTCTGCATATTGACATTCACTTCCATCCACCCATCTTTATGAAGATAGGTATTTGACCTTCCTTTCTCTGCTCTTTCTGTATAAATCTTAAACCAGCTTCTGGTATAATGCTTAAAAAGATACTCGTAATTAGGAGACATGTCATAAAAATACATATTTTTCAACGGTGAATTCTCTTCAGGAAAGTCTTTCAGATTTTGGACACTTTTATTTAATGATAAATTCCAAGGGTCAACGGTTAAAATAAATATGCCATTCCTGGTATCCGGATATATTTTCCTTTTCAGGGCTTGTAAATAAACCGGGCCATAAGGAGACTGCACAACATTAAGCGAAAAGTTATCAAATGTCTTATTAAGCTTATCTTTCAGTATACCCGGCAATACGGCCTGGGAGCCCCTTGAATCTCCCATAATGATATTAGTGGGCTTTTCTACTGCAAAATGCATATAATTATCATCCGTATTTCCGTCTGCAAAAGAACCCAATACAGCAAATAACAAAATGATTCCTATTAGATAAAATGATATTTTAAATAAAAATTTTTTCATACTAAAATTGAAAATAAATAAATTCATTATTCCCGAAATTAGCATAACGGATAATAATATAAATAATTCCTACATACAATATTCTTCTTGCCCAAGGGTGGAATCTTTCTATTTCCAAGCCGTGAAACCTGCTGCGGTTCATCCATTCTATAATAAGCATTACAACTACAAGCGCCATCACCTTGTACGGAAAGTGAGGAGGCATGGAAAGAAGCGTTTTATCAAATATTCTTTTGATGTATGAGATTGCCTGAGAAACAGAAGCTGCCCTAAAGAAAATCCACGCAAAACATGTGAGTGAAAAAGTAATGAGAATTTGAAAAACCTCCCTGAATGAAGGCAACAGCTTATCCATGGCAACAACTTCGAGATTCTGCCTATTATTATTGGTGAGCAGTAATGGTAAAAAAAACATGGCATTAAGCCCACCCCAGATAATAAAAGTCCAGTTGGCACCATGCCAGAAGCCGGAAACAAGGAAAATAATGAATGTATTCCGCATCTTCATCAGCAAACCTCCTTTGCTGCCGCCTAACGGAATATAAAGATAATCCCTGAACCAGGATGACAAGGATATATGCCATCGTCTCCAAAATTCCGCAATATCTCTTGAGAAATAAGGAAACGAGAAGTTTTTTAATAATTCTATTCCAAATAATCTTGAAACTCCTAAAGCGATGTCAGAATATCCTGAAAAATCTCCGTATATCTGAAAAGCAAATAATATTGCTCCCAAAGCCAGAGTACTTGCACTTTCGGTGTGATAGTGTGCAAAAATCTCATTGACAAGGGGGGCACAGTTATCCGCAATCACCATTTTCTTAAAAAATCCCCAGAGTATCTGGCGCATTCCGTCTGCAGCCTGTTCGTAATTGAAGACTCTTTTCTTTTGAATTTGTGGTAAGAGATGGGTCGCCCTTTCAATAGGCCCCGCCACAAGAAGAGGAAAATAGCTTACAAATACAGCATAATCGATAAAATTTCTTTCCGCTGAAATTCTCTTTTTGTATATGTCAATAACGTAAGAAAGCCCATGAAATGTATAAAATGAAATCCCAACCGGAAGAACGACCTTAAGGAGCCAAACATTGGCATGAAAGCCAAAGCCACCCAACAAATCTGAGAAACTTTCTACAAAAAAATTATAATATTTAAAGAAACCTAAAAAACCGAGGTTGATAATAATGCTGAGTGCCAGCCAGAATTTCGCTTCTTTTTTGCTTTTGCTGTTCTCGATCTTAATCCCGGAAAAGAAATCCAGGCCAATGGAAAACATTAACAGAAAAAGAAAACGCCAATCCCAGCATGCATAAAAGTAAAAGCTTGCGATAAGAACGAGCATATTCTGATGCTGAAACTTTTTATTGAAAACAAACCAATAGAATATAAAAACTATCGGCAGAAAGATCAAAAAACCAATTGAATTAAACAACATAAGATTTAAAAATTATTTTATGAAATCTTTATGCTTACAATGTCAAATACTACCTTTCCGCTATTGAAAAGAGGTTGAGGAAACATTATTTTATTCATAGGATTCATTTATGTTTAACAAAAGTAAATATTTTTATTTAATTCTTATTTTTCTCAGATGATCTCTCAGAGGTTTCTCAATAAAATGATAACAAAATGCCGCACTTATAAGCAGAATGATCATGAAAACAGCAAACTGCAGATTATAATCCATATCTATTTTCGTTTTTTTCAAAACCGTTCTTAAAACTCGCAAAATAGGAATATGGATAATATAAATGGCATAGCTTATCTCGCCAAGATATTCAAAAGGTTTTAATGAAAATATTTTCGTTAAAAATCCATTATTAAGAGATATTAAAATAATAAGCGGAATAAAGAAAACAGCCATTAAACCATTATGATAAAAAAGCGGAATAAAAATAATTGACAGCAATATTGCACTGAAAACAAGAATAATAGCCCAATCATAATTTTTCTGCCGAAAATTTTTCACAAAATATAACCCCGCAAGATTCCCCACTAAAAACTCATTAAGATGCAGCAGCGGAAAGTAATGAATGAAATCATGGCCTTTTGTAAATCTTCCTTCATACAAAAACTCCATATAATAATTACAAAATACCTGGGTAGCAATCCAAATAAGAATAGCCGCCACCCAGATAAAATTATTTTTTTTCAAATAAATATAATTATACAAAAACGGAAAAATCAAATAAAAGAAAAACTCTACAGAAATAGACCATCCCGGAAAATTCAAGATCAGCGCATCACCCGGAATCCAGCTCTGCAGTCCCATAAGATACAGGATTACAGCCAGGAAATCAGCCTTGAGTACAGCTATCATGAACAGCAGCATCCCAATGATATACAGAGGATAAATCCTGGCCAGGCGGTTTTTATAAAATTCCAGACTGTCGATTTTCTGCTTACAATGATAAGCAATGATCATGATAAATCCGGAAAGTATGAAAAAATAACTTACTCCTATATTGGCTTTAGTAAAAATCCCGGAAATGTACTTTATCTTAAAAACAAACAGATCACCTCTAAAATGATAAATAACAATAGCAACTGCAGCAATAAATCTAGTAAATGTAATCTGGGTAATCTTCACGGGTTGAAATACACTATCTGTTTTATTTTACAAAAACACCGATGTATTTTCCTTCGTATTCTACTACCGTTGTTTTGATATTATTGCTTTCACAGAAGTCCTGATACGCAGAATTGTCACCAATATCATCACTGATGAAAATCCCTCCTTTCCTCAGGTGCTTATAGAGCTCATTATAGGCCCAAAATCTTCCGTTATAACTTTTGTCTGAGTCATAATGCACCACATCAAATGAAGGATTCTCTGTAAAAATTTTCGGCAAAGATTCTTTATCTGCAAAACGGAATAATTTCCAGTTGGGCTTCAGGTTTTCAGGAACTACATATCCTACGTACTGATCGCCATCCTGCGCCAGGTAAGGCATGTCTGAGCTATACAATAAGCCGCCTCTTTTTTCCAGAGACAACAATGCAGCCAGAGAAGACCATCCATAGGCAACCCCAGTTTCTACTACACTTTTTGCATTGGCAAATTCGCAGGCGTAATAAATAAGCTCCAGCGCTCCCGGCCCGCCCATCTTGATCGGGCATTCTTTTTCCCTTTGGTCTGCAGTTTTCAAAATATCTGCATAAGACGTTCTGAAAGGATCAATATCAATTCCGAAAAGCATGGCCACCGCTTCTTTTTGGGTAACAGCTGTAGATGCAGCCCAGGAATTGGTTTTTTCCTTCCCTTTAAAGGCATTCCCTCTGTTTACGGTGTTTTTTACAATTTTCCTCCCTAATTCCGGATAAAGATCAGGTCTTTTTAAATAAGCAATAAATGTTTTGAGAACTCTTAATATTTCGCTCACTGTGTTAAATTTAGGACACAAAAATAAAGATTTTTCTGTTATTTTTAAGATATATTTATATTTGTAAAAAATTATTAACGCAAAAGGGATGAAATTTTCTGTTTTAATAGCCAACTACAACAATGGAAAGTTCTTTAAAGACTGCTACAATTCTATTCTTGCACAGGAATATAAAAATTGGGAAGTAGTGATCATTGATGACAGGTCCACTGATGATTCCGTAGAAATAATCAAAAAAATTATCGGTAACGACAAAAGATTCAGACTGTATGAAAACGATGCCAACTACGGCGTCGGAGTTACAAAAGCAAAGCTTATCGAAGATGCTGTCGGAGATATCTGCGGCTATCTGGATCCTGATGATGTGATTCTGCCCAATGCCTTAAAGAGTGCCGTTGAAGTACTTCAAAAGAACGAGGAGATTGTCCTCACCTATTCCCGGTTGGCAAAATGTGATCAGAATCTTAATATTATAAAAGAGTTTAAAGCCGCAATGCAGGTTCCCAACGGGCAGAAAACATTTTTTAATTTCCCAATTCAGATTGCTCCTTTTGTATCCTTCCGAAAAGATGTGTATATGAAAGGGCAGAAAATAAATCCCGAACTTAAAATTGCCGAAGATCAGGATCTTTATTTTAAAATGTATGAAGTAGGAAAAGTACATTTTATAGACCAGACAGACTACCTGTACAGAGCGCACGCCGGCGGAATTTCTCAAAATGATAATAAAGAAAAATCATATAATTATTACGCTCGCTCTATCTGGGAAGCCATGCAGCGAAGAAACCTTAGACAGATCAACGGAAAAAAAATCCCACAAAACTATAGTAGCCCTCAGGAAATTTTTTCACTTTTAGAATATCAAAATGGTATATTATTTCGTATAAAGAAAAAAATCCTTATCCTTTTACAAAAATTGTTCGGTTAATGTTAGATAATAAAAAAATAAAAGTGCTTTTCAGGCACCGCTCCATGGAGATGGGTGGAGTGGAAAAGGTAGTTTTAAGCATGCTTAATAATCTAAACCCTGAAAAATTTGAGATGACAATATGTCTAAATATCAACCAAGGGGAGCTTCGCAATGAAATCCCAAAGCATGTAAGAAAAGTGTATCTTACAGACGGAAAGGAAGATCTTTC
Source organism: Chryseobacterium sp. RU37D (assembly GCF_900156075.1). Lineage (GTDB taxonomy): Bacteria > Bacteroidota > Bacteroidia > Flavobacteriales > Weeksellaceae > Chryseobacterium. The sequence goes on from NZ_FTMM01000004.1 coordinate 148,876, forward strand.
GAAAAATCCAGCAATTCAAAAAATCCAACTTGTAAAAAGAAATATCAGGCTTAGGAAGGCCTTAAAAAACCCTAAGATCGCGGATAAGCTTCTTAATGATACATATGACGTAGAAATTGCACCAACATATGCTGCATTCGCCCCCGTTTTGAATTCATCCAATAAAAAATCAAAAAAAATAGGCTGGTTTCATTCTGATATTTCTATTCCTAAGTTCCAGCCTTTAGTTTCTGAAATTTTAAAACAAATTCCTCAGTTTGATTATTTTATTTTTGGCTCTCAGCAGACAAAAGATGTTTTAGTTGAAACGTATCCCGATCTTAAAATACCTGAAAACCAAGTTATTTTAAATGCTATTCCAATTGATGAACTGAAACAAAAAGCCCAGGCTTTTCAACCGGAACTTCCCAATAAACCCGTATTTGTTTCCGTTGCAAGGCTTCACAGCAGGAAGGGTTTTCACAAGCTGATGGACGCTCATGCAAGGTTGCTGAAAGACGGTTTTGATCATCATATTATTGTAATAGGTGACGGTGAAGAAATGGACAATCTGAAAAGACAAGCCGAAACACTTGGTGTAACAGAAAGTTTCCAATTACTGGGATCTTCCATGAATCCTTATCCTTATGTGAAAAATGCAGACTTTTTCATTCTTCCCTCCGAATCTGAAGCGTGGCCTCTAATCATTGCAGATGCCTTAATCCTCCAGAAGCCGATCATCTCTACGAATGTGGGCGGGATCCCTGAAATGATTGAGCATAATAAAACCGGCTACCTCATCAGCTATGAAACGGATGAGATGTACAAGGCAATGAAAAGATTCCTCACTGAGCCCCAAATGGTTTCAAACATTCAGAATAACTTACATGATATTGAAAAACAGTTTGACAATCAGAAAATTTTTGATGCAGTAGAAGATATAATAATTAATATTTTAAAATAAAAAAGGATTGAGCTATTTCAATCCTTTTTATTTATTCTTCAATCGAAGATTTTCTTTTCTTGTAGACAACCGCCTTTTTGAAGTTATACGGCAGATTGTTTTTCAGCCATTCATCAAGCTTCTTTTTATCTTTTTCAAGCTCCCTCGGATACATGGTATTCTGATCCAAAACAGATTCTGCATACTGTTCTGTTGAGCAGATAAATTTAGCAGGATTGCCGGAAAAAACAGTATTATCAGGAATTGAATGAGTAAGCACGGATCCTGCTCCTAAGATACAGTTATCTCCTATCTCCACATCCTGCTGAATGACACAATTGGAGCCTATCGTACAGTTTTTTCCCACTTTTATTCTTCCAAAAATTCTTACGTCTTCAAACCCTTCCAATCTTCTCAGAGTCTTTGTAGTACCCCCGTGATTGACGAAACGGGTTCCTCCGGCTATCTGTGTTTTATCTCCTATTTCGATAAGAAAAGGTTCTGAGCCAAAGTAAACTCTTTCAAAAACTTTAACGTCTTTTCCTAATTTTAACCCCTGAAGCTTACAAACTTTAATGTAAACTTTCATATATAGTCTTTCCCAAAAGGTAAAGCAGAAAAGTACTAAACGCCAAAATATGTACATATGCTTGTGTTTTATTTATATTTCTTTTTTAAATCTGTTTGTAAAGGATAATGAATGCGAGATAATTATTTTGCCGGGAACTTTATACCTGTCCAGCTCTTCTTTACATTTTTTCAGAATGATCTGCTTCATTTCTTTTTCATCAATCCCCTCCTCAATGACTATTTTGGCACAAACCATCTGCCCTGTAATGGCATTATCTTTTGCATAGACTGTAGAATCTATTACCCCTTCTATCTGGTCTATAATATCTTCCACTTCTTTCGGAAGCACTTTTAAGCCACCTACATTGATGACTTTATTTATCCTTCCGATTATTTTGATATATCCGTCTTCATCCTCTTCCACCAGATCTCCCGTTGCAAACCAGCCTTCTTTTGTAAATTGGTCGCTTTTTTGGTTGACATAGCCGGAAACCTGATTTTTTGAATGCAAAAACAGCTGCCCGTCTTCAATCTTGAATTTATAATCCGGATCAATTATTTTGAAGAATAAGCTTGTGGAAGATTTACTCTCGGTTTTCAGAATACCGGTTTCACTGGTTCCGAAAGTCTGCATAAACTTTACTCTCGGAATTTTTTCCTTAAGCTTATTTAATAAATGCTGCGGCATCCTTTCTGTACCGTAGGTAATCATCTTAAGGCTCGACAAATCATATTTTTCAAAATCTTCTGTCATCAGCATAAGATTAAGAAACGTAGGGCTTGTAGGAAGTATCTGAATTTTTTTATCCTGAATGATCTGCATGATATGTTCAGGGTTTCTGTTTTCCGGGATGGTAACCTGGGAGCCGTTATTCAGACATCCTAAAAGGGTATTAATCCCTCCAATATGATCGAAAAGGAGGAATAATATAAAATTGAGATCTTTCTGCTTTTTAGGTTCTTTAAAATCTGAAATAAGATCGCTGAAATCATGAACCATCACTTTCGGCACTCCTGTAGTCCCGCTGGAAAATAAAACAAGCCCGGAATGGTTTTTACCTATGATTGACTGATAATTATCAACCTTTTCAATATCTTTGGCTTCAGCTTTTGTTACAATAAGATTCCCGTCTTTAAAGGTAATAATTCTGGTAACCTTAGCGGCAGATAATTTATTTTGCAGCTCGGCATCAGTTGTAGGAACTATAGGCACAATGATGCATGGAAATTCTGAAAGCGCCAGTAATGCAGAAATACTCTCAAAGCTGTAATCTGATAGTATGGCAACAACCTCATTTGAAGCGATTGTATTCACAAGTTCTTTTTTATACCGGGAAATCTGGTCTGTAAGCTCTCCATAGGTATGAGCAGCATGTTCCTCAATAATAGAAATGCCTGAATAATTATAAAACTGATCTATTTTCATAATCCTCCTAGATAAATAATTTGACCTGTAACGAAGCTGCTTTTGGGTGAGATAAAAAAGTCGATCACGTTTTCAACGTCTTCCAGCTCGCCTAATCTGTGGATGGCCTGCTGGTTCAAGAGTTCTTCAATTTTATCTTTCGGTACTACTTTTATTAAATCCGTATAGATTGGAGAAGGACCGATTGCGTTTACTGTAATATTAAAATCGGCAAGCTCTTTAGCAAGAATTTTGGTCATTTTTTCGACAGCTGCCTTTGAGGATGCATATATCATCTCCCCTTCAAGATTTAAAGGAACTGCAACTGTAGAAAAATTCACAATTCTTCCGCCATTGTTCTTCATTACCTTTGCACACTCTTTAGCAAAGAAAAAGCTTCCGTAAAAATTGGTTTCGAATAGTTTTTTTACTGTTGAGCCGGGCGTCAGCAGAGAATGATTCAGGGAGGCCAGACCTGCATTATTGATAAGAATATCTATTCCGTCAAATTCTTTTTTTGCCTGTCTTACAACATGCTTGACCTCTTTTTCATCACTTACATCACATATATAGTGTCTATAGTTTTCATTAGAGAGATCGCTCTCTGCCCTGCTGCATCCCAGAACATTATATCCTTTTTCCAGATAATATTTTGTAAGATGAAGACCAATCCCTTTGCGGTTGCCTGTAATGAAAATTGTCTTATTCTTCATCTAGCTCTAAAATAAATTTGGTCAACTCTGCGGGGTTCAAAAAAGGGCTTGTTGATCGGGACATTGCAACTTCACTAGAAAGATTGAATTCTCTGTCGTATCTTTCTTCCAGGACCTCTTCGAGATCTACTAAAAAATGCACCAGTCCTATTGAATCAAAAATCCCTCCCCTGCCAAGTAATCTCTGGTTTTCTGTAATTTCTCCTGTTTCGATTCCGTTATTCTCCGTGAATTCTTTAATAGTTTCAATTATGATGTCCTTTATTACTTTTTCTTCCATTTGAAATTTTTCTTTCTGCAAATCTAACGAAATATTTTTTTTTCTAAAATTACAAATTTGTTATTTAAAAGGCTATATTTTTTTTAAATTTGCAAGCGAAAAACAACACAAATGAGCAAAAAAATTCTGTTTATATATTGAAGTTGTTTAAACTTTTAATTTTTTGATTAATCTTAAAGAAAATGCTAAAAAATGCAGATTCTTCCAAGTAATATCCAACGTTTCAAATCTTAT
>NZ_FTMM01000023.1 GCF_900156075.1 Chryseobacterium sp. RU37D
GAACTTGAAATTTTTGAATATATTGAAATATGGTACAATAAAAAAAGAAGACACAGTACCCTGAATTATCAAACAATAGAAGAATTTAACAATCAGAACAAAATTTACAAAAATGTAGCTTAACTCTAACTGGAAATTTTATTTGCATATCCATATTTCTCATCAATGAGAGTAATGAAGGAGTTTAAAGGGATGTTCTTTGGTGTATGCGAAAACTTTAAATAATCAAGGAGATACAAGAGGATTTTATAAACTCTGAAGTTTTTTTTAGCTTTCTCAATAGAAATCCCTCTTTCCCATTCTTTTTCAAAATCAAAAGTCTTTCTTTTTCTAATTTTATTAATTTCTTCTATAATAGCTGGATTTTTCAAAGAATTTATCCCTTTATGATTTCATTTTTTTAGCAGAAATATCCATTGTTGATAATATTTTATAAATAAATGTAAGGAATTTTTACTTCCACAAAATCAATTTATTTATCTTGAAATTAGATACTTATTAAACAAAAATCTCTACATTCGTATAATTATAATTCATAACAATTCAAATGAAATTTAAATTTCTGGTCATATTAGGTGTATTCTTTTTCCAGTTTAGCTTTGCTCAGGAAAAAGCAGATATTGTACTTAAAAAAGCGCTTACCGAAGCCAAATCACAAAACAAAAATGTACTTCTTATTTTCCATGCATCATGGTGCAAATGGTGCAAAACGATGGAAAAGAATATGGAATTACCTGAAACCAAGCCTATTTTTGACAAAAAATTTGTTACAGCTTTCGTAGATGTCCAGGAAAGGGGAGACAAGAAAAACCTTGAAAATCCCGGCGGTGAAGCGTTGATGGGAAAATATAAAGGAAAAGATGCCGGGCTTCCGTTCTGGCTGATGCTCAATCCGAAAGGCGAGGTGATTACAGATTCTTTTAATGAAAAAAATGAAAATTTAGGCTGTCCGTCGACGGCTGAAGAAGTAGCCGTTTTTACAGCAAAGCTGAAGAAGTCTTCAAAAATGAATAATAAAGAACTTCAGATTGTACAAAAAGTCTTTACAAAAAATTAAAAATACTCCTCAAACTTCTGTCCGGGGAGTATTTAAATTAAATTTATTTACCGAAGAATATTTTATCCTGCTTTCGCTGGTCGTTATAAATTACTTGAAAACTTACCGGCATGTACTGATATAGAAGCTTCCAGTGTTCTAATCTTGCGTGTTTTTTAAAGCTTTCGAAAGATCTTACAAAAAGATTTTCAATCATATCCCTTACATATGAGTTTCCGTTTCTGTAGATCCAATCCATCAGCTTGATATGGTGGGCAATAATATTGATTTTAGACTCCAGCAAGAGGTCTTTAAGATAATTAATGGTAGCCTGTATCACACCTGCAAAATTGTCTTGTACAGACAGTTGAGTGATTTCATATCTAAGTGGTGGATAGAAAAATTTTAAATATTCAATAGCTATTTTTTGGTTAATAGTTTGCATTTTTACATTCTTCATAATTAAGATTTTTCGAATACGGGTATTGCCGCCAAAATTATACCAAAGATTACAGACAGGCAGCAAAAATAAATACGCCGATGATGACAGCAATGTGTACTGCTAAAATCTCCAGATTGTGTCTGCTCGTCATGGTTTTGTGGATTTTCCAGTCGGATATTTTTCTTATTTTTGATTTCATAAGCTGTTGGTTTCTAATAAGTTTTTATTTTTACAAATAGTAATGATTTTGTAATGAAACATATGAAAACTGTAACAAATTTATACGCCATGATTGTAAATTTGTCTCAAATAGCTCTTTTGCAAATTCCGGGAAATATGACTAAAGATCATTTTTCGGTATTCATGGCTGCAATAAACAATAGAGTTGTCTAATGAATAGATAAAAGTATTTTCTATTGCATTTTTTAATGCATTATCTCCGTTTTCATAAATATAATCGATCTTTTCGAGACATTTGAATAAAATATTCCTGTCGTTTTGACGGATCATATTTTTAATTCGTTCCGTGAAAATTTGGATAATGTTGTACGCATTTTGAGCTTTGCTGCTATGCAATTCTTTTTGAATATCAGGAATGACATTAGTGATTTCCTGAACGGCCTGTAAATAATTCATATTAAATCTGATCTTTTAATAAAAGCACCGAAAATAAAGACAGCCAGAAAAGCCATCATTAAAGGGGGATAAGGTTTCAACCATTTAGGTGTTTTAGGTCCTTTGCTTTTTAATCTTCTTAGCTTTTCAATTCTGTTTAACGTTTTTAAGTCCATATTCTAAAAGTTTTGAGAATCTTAAAGCCAATTATATTCCTTTAGAATTATTTTAACTTAAATCGTTGATAATTAATATTTTATTTAATTTTTATTATAGCTTAAAACAAAAAAAGCATGTCAGAATGAGAAGGTATTTATCGGAATGAAATATAAATAGATCAATATTTTAAAGACTTAAGTGTGGTTTTACCTTTATTAATTTTTACATGAAAAATATTAGAATAATCATCTTCAGAAATTTCAAAAGGTGCATTTGATCCAAAAGCTTCCAATAGCAGAGGAATAGTGTTAGAATGCCCTGCAATAATAACATTTTTGCCCTGATAGCGTTTCAGGATTTCTTCTGCCAGCTTTTTATTTTCCCTGGGTTCATAGCTGGTAATTTCAATTGAATTTTGGAGAGTGATAGGTTTCAAAGTCTGCTGTGTTCTGTTATACGGAGTGGAATAGGCCGCTGAAAATTTTATTTTTTTTAATTCTAAAGCCAGTTTTTCGGCTCTGTTTTTTCCTACGGAGCTTAGGTCAGGGTTGGTATTCGTTTTATCAGACAAGTCTTTTTCTGCGTGCCGTACGATATAAATATTAGTCTGCTGTGATTTCAGCGCAATAAAGGAGAAAATACAAATAAGTGCAAATAAAAATTTTTTCATCATTTCAGATCTTAATTCTTCCCTAAAGTACTAATTATATTGTAATTATCAAATACCTGTTCACGGCTCTTGCCGAGGTTGAAGTTTACCGTTATCTTTGTACCTCAAAAAATCAAAGATGTTTTCAAAAATTGTAGTACACAAGGTAGGAAATAAAATCAACGGAGAATCATTAATTCTTTCTCAGGAGGAGCTACAGCTGGATGAAGGGACAGCAGAATTGCTGGAAAATTATTTTTTAGGCTCATTCAAATCTGAGGAGACCTTCCATTTTTACAGTGATTCTTATCTGGTAAATAATCCTGTTTACAGCTCAGTTTCTGAAATATTTGATGATAAATCCAAGTTTCTCTGGGAATCTGAAAACATTGCAAAACATCTTTTCGAGGCCGCTGAAAATCCGCGGGTTCAAAGTGGAGAGTTGTTTATTGTTTATTTTGAAGATGAAAGGGAAAATGGTGAAAAAGTAGATAAGATAGGGATTTTTAAAACTGAAAAAAGAGAATCTTTCTTAAAAATATTCCCTCAGAATGAAACTTTTGATATTGAAAAAGATCAGGGAATCAGTCTGTCGAAGATTGATAAAGCAGCCCTGATTTACAATAATGACAAAGAATCTGGATATGTGCTTTCCGTTGTTGATAATAATAAAAATGGGGATATGTATTACTGGTTTGAGGATTTTTTAAAGGTAAAACAGCGTGATGATGAATATTTTCATACACAGGAAGCTTTAATGGTATATAAAGATTATATCACGAAACAATTACCTCAAGAATTTGAGGTTTCAAGAGCAGATCAGGCTGATTTTCTCAATAAATCCATTAATTTCTTCAAAGAAAAAGGGGAATTCAATCTGGATGAATTTAACAAAGAAGTACTGCAGGATGAGCATGTAATCGAAAGTTTTGTCAATTTTAAAACAGATTATGAGCAGGATATGCAGATTAATATCGCAGAAGAATTCCCTATCAACGAAACGGCTGTAAAAAAGACACAGCGCCATTTTAAGAGTATCATTAAATTAGACAAAAATTTCCACATCTATATTCACGGCGACCGTCAGAAAATTGCTACCGGAGAAGATGAAAACGGAAAATATTATATGCTGTATTTTGATAAAGAAGGTTAAATAATCTTATTAATTATAGTTATTATTAAAAATTTTATCACGTATTGTATTTTATACGTAAATTAAGCATTTCTAAATTCTATTTTTTTAAACTCTTGATTTGGAACCGGGCTGATATGTACCTATGGAAACAAAAATTATTGATTTATCAAAACCGATCTGATATAATACTCTGGGGGTCTGTGGTTTATGAAAGTAAAAGTTAAGCATAAATCTCATAAAAAGCCCACTGGCGATACTTAAAAACGCAAGAAAAACAATTTTTTTAATAAAGTAATCTTTAATGAAAGATAAACAATGGTTTTTGACTTCGGCGAATCTCCGATTTCATTAAAAAAAATAAAACAAAAAGTATAAAGGGTTAACTATTATAAGATTAAGATTAGTATTATATAATTTTTTTATAGTAAATTTCCATTTTTAACATTTTTTTTTGTGATATCTCTTTCTATATAAAAAATACTATAACTTTAAAATATTCGTTATATTTGATAAATCAAAGTATTATATGAATTTTGTAGATTGTCATGAAGAGCCTATTCATATTCCAGGCTACATACAAAGTTTTGGTTATCTGATAGGCATTGATGCAAACTCTCATTCCATTACTTTTTTTTCCGAGAATATTAAGGATATTTTTAGTATTGAAAGCTATGAAGAGCTTTTTGGTAAGAAACTTACTGATTTTTCTCAAAGTTTTCGAAGCATTATAGAATCCGAAATCTACAATTCCATCAACAGCTTTACGAAAAGAGAAAACGAAACTTACTTTGATAAAATTTTCATTAAAGGCAAAGAATACCACTTTTCGGTATTTAAAAGTAAAAATAATATTTTTCTTGAGTTTGAGGAAGTGTTGGTAAATCCCAATAAAAGAATTTCTACCAAATATGACAGCTTTTACATTGTTGATGATGCACAGGAAATATGGGAGCAGCTGCTGAATACGCTTTCAAAAATCGTGAATTATGACCGGATGATGATCTATAAATTCATGATGGACGGCTCAGGAAAAGTAATTGCAGAAAGAAGAACAGACCAAACTGTGGAAAGCTACCTCGGCCTTCATTATCCGGAATCTGATATCCCTAGACAGGCAAGAGAGCTTTATCTTAAGAAAAGAAAAAGAATTTTCAGTAATGTTTATGCAGATACAATTCCTCTTTTAAGCAAAACCCAAGAAAATATCGATCTCACATATGCCTCGTCAAGAGGAATGTCACCCATTCACGCACAATATATAAAAAATTCCGGGACAGCTTCAAGTTTTAGTATCTCCATTATTATTGACGATCACCTTTGGGGTTTGGTGACCTGTCAGAATACGATAGCTAAACATATTGACCTCGAAGACCGTGTTCAGGTAGGTATTTTTACTGCCCTGGCTTCCAATGCGTATTCTTCTTTTAGGTCTAAAAATGAATTGAAATACCGCTTAGAACTCAATGAAAAATCTTCATATTTAAAAACAGAATTCTTAAAATATAATAGCTTAATTGATTCTTTAATTGGAAATAAAACGAATATCCGAAACCTTCTTGAAGCTGATGGTTTGGCCATAATTTCAGATGATGAACTGGTAACGGACGGCAATACTCCAGATCGTGCTGTCATTGAAAAAATTGTACAATGGGCGTATGAAAACACAGAGGAGAGCATCTACCTGAGCAGAAGCTTTCTAAAAGATCATGGAGAAGAGCTGATCCTGGACGAAACTGCGGCCGGTATTGTTATTTATTTTATTGAAAGAAGCAAAAATAATATGCTGATATGGTTCCGAAGAGAATTTGATGAGCATATTAACTGGGCCGGAAACCCTAAAAAGCAGACTGGTGTAATCATCCAAAACGGGGAACAGAAACAAATTATTTCTCCCAGAACATCTTTCCAAATTTTTACAGAAAATATCAAAGGGAATTCAAAACGATGGAATTCCAGGAATGTTGCTGCATTGCAGGCTATTCGGGATCTTATCCTTGAAACTTCGCATAAAAACTACAACACCATAAAAAGGCTTAATGATGAGCTTAAAAAGGTAAATGAAGAACTTGACAGTTTTTCTTACACCATTTCTCATGATCTGGGAACACCTTTAACTGTAATGAAGCTTAATGCCCAGATGCTTTTGAGCACTCTTACAGACAGGTCTGAGAAGAGCAAAAGTAAAATCAACTCCATCATTGAAGAAATTGACAATATGGCAGAAATGATGCATGATGTTTTACAATTAAGCCGTGCTAAAAATAGTGAAATCCAGCTTGAAGCGATACATACAACTCAGATAATTGAAAAGATTGCGGAAAACGCGAAAATTACCTTCGACAGCCCGAAAAGTGAAATCATTATTAAAGATTGTCCGGATGTCTTGGCGGATAAAACCATGCTTTACCAGGTTTTTCTGAATACCATCAACAATGCTGTGAAATATTCTTCGCATCAGGAGAAGCCTAAAATAGAGATCGAAGGAACGGAATCCGGTGATTCGGTTGTCTATAGGATCATAGATAATGGCATAGGAATTCCCGAAGAGGAAAAACATAAGATGTTTAAAATTTTCAGTAGAATGGGAAATGCGAAAAAATTTAAAGGAAACGGGGTGGGATTATCCATTGTTTACCGCATTATGGGGCGAATTGGCGGAAATATTGATTATGAGAGCGATAAAGATGGGACTTCTTTTATTTTGACATTTAAAAAGCCGTAACTTTGGAAACTTGTTAATAATTAATTATGGTATCAGAATATCTTAAAAAAAATACAGCAGAATATCATAGCGCTGCTGAAAAATTATTTAATTCTGAAAAAATTTTCAACAAAACTTTCACACTCGAAGACTATAAGAAAATTATCAGATCAAATTATCTGATGCTTCTTCATTCTGAAAATAAAATATTCAGCACCCTTGCCCAAAAATATACCGAAAAGCTTCAATTGAATACCAGAAAAAAGCTCCCTTTAATAGAAAAAGATCTTGAAAGCCTTCATCTGACAAACCGAAAAGCTGATCAGGAACTTGAATTTAACAATGAAAATGAAGCTTTAGGCGCAATGTATGTAATCGAAGGATCTACTCTTGGTGGCAATGTGATCGCTAAACAGCTCTATAAAACAGAAGGTTTTGATGAGGTAGCCTTCAATTTCTTCAGATGTTATCAGGAAAATACCGGCACGATGTGGGAAAAATTCAAAGAGGTCCTAGATACTGACATAAAAGAAGAAAATTATGATGAGGTTTTATTTGGAGCTAAAAAATTATATACTTTTTTATTAAATGTAAATTGATTTTTACATCCAATTCTAAATAACACTTTTAAAGATAATTAAATTCCTGAAAGATTGCTCAATTTTTCAGGAATTGTTAAATTTGGGAGTCAAAATTTTAAACTCGACTTTAAAAATAAATTTTAAAAAGTATATATTATGAAAGTAACTGTAGTAGGTGCAGGCGCTGTAGGAGCAAGCTGTGCAGAATACATCGCTATGAAAAACTTCTGTTCAGAAGTAGTTTTAGTAGACATTAAAGAAGGATTTGCTGAAGGTAAAGCAATGGATTTGATGCAGACAGCATCTCTTAACGGATTCGATACGAAAATTACCGGAACAACAGGAGATTACAGCAAAACTGCAGGTTCTCAGGTAGCTGTTATTACTTCAGGGATTCCAAGAAAACCCGGAATGACAAGAGAGGAATTAATCGGTATCAACGCAGGTATCGTAAAAGAAGTTACCGAAAACTTAGTAAAACATTCTCCGGATGTAATCATCATCGTGGTTTCTAACCCAATGGATACCATGGCTTATCTTGTACACAAAACTTCCGGTCTTCCTAAGCATAAGATCATCGGAATGGGTGGTGCATTAGATTCTGCAAGATTCAAATACAGATTGGCTGAGGCATTGGAAGCTCCAATTTCTGATGTAGACGGTATGGTAATCGCTGCTCATAGTGACACAGGTATGCTTCCTTTATTGAGCAAAGCTACAAGAAACGGTGTTCCTGTAACTGAATTCCTTGATGCTGACCAACAAAAATATGTAATTGAAGAAACTAAAGTAGGGGGAGCTACTCTTACAAAATTATTAGGAACTTCTGCTTGGTATGCTCCAGGTGCAGCAGTTTCTGTAATGGTTCAGGCAATAGCTTGTGACCAAAAGAAAATGATCCCTTGTTCATTAATGCTTGAAGGTGAATACGGTCAAAACGACATTTGTCTTGGTGTTCCTGCGATCATTGGAAAAAATGGTGTGGAAAGCATTGTAAACGTTACCCTTACAGCTGAAGAACAATTGAAATTCGCCGAAGCCGCAAATGCAGTGAGAGAAGTGAATGGGGATCTGAAGTTCTAATTGATTTAAACTTTAAATATTTAAAGAACCCGCGGCCAAAGGCCGCGGGTTCTTTATCAAGGGTTTCGGCGCGGCCTGAGGCCGCGCCGAAACCCTTTCATTGGTGAGAAATTTAGGAATATATTTGAAATTTAAATAAAATTTCACATACCCAAATTTCAAAACCCTTACCTTTGTTGACAATAAAATTTTATTGAATGTTTAGGAAAATTTCAATTGCGACGGTTACTTTTTTGTCCGTAATTATTATCAATGCACAGAAGAAAAGAAATTTACAGTTAGAAAGACCAAAATTAGTGGTAGGTTTGGTAGTAGACCAAATGAGGTGGGATTATCTGTACCGCTTTTACAACAAATATGGTAACGATGGTTTCAAAAGGCTTTTGAATACAGGATATTCTTTGAATAATGTTCATATTCCTTATGTTCCAACGGTTACGGCTTTGGGGCATACTTGTATTTATACGGGTTCGGTTCCTGCAATTCACGGGATTGCCGGTAACGACTGGACTGATAAGGAAACAGGGCAAAACGTATATTGCACGACAGACGAAAGTGTAAAACCGGTTGGAACAACAAATGCAAAAGTAGGAAGCCATTCTCCGAAAAATCTTTGGTCGACCACAGTTTCTGATGAGTTGAGACTGGCAACAAATTTCCAGGGTAAAGTCATTGGAGTTTCTTTGAAAGACCGTGCTTCGATTTTACCGGCGGGGCATACACCAAACGGAGCTTTTTGGTTTGACGATTCTACAGGAGATTTCATTACGAGTACTTGGTATATGAATGATCTACCGCAATGGCTAAAATCTTTCAACTCTCAGAATTTACCTGATAAATTGGTGGCAAATGGCTGGAATACGTTACTTCCAATTAATCAATATACAGAAAGCGCACCAGACAATTCGCCTTGGGAAGGGCTTTTAGGGAGCGCAAAAACTCCGACTTTCCCTTACAGTAACTTAGCTGCTGATTATCATGCTAAAAAAGACAATATTCGTTACACACCATTTGGAAATACCTTGTCTTTGAAGTTGGCTGAAGCAGCTTTAGAAGGTGAAAAATTGGGTAGTGACGATATTGTAGATATGTTGGCGATCAATTTAGCTTCTACGGATTATGCAGGTCATAAATTTGGTCCGAATTCCATTGAGGTTGAAGATGTTTATTTAAGATTGGATCAGGATCTGGCTCAATTTTTTAATTATTTAGATTCTAAAGTTGGAAAAGGACAATACACTGTTTTCCTTTCTGCAGATCACGGCGGAGCACATTCTGTAGGATTTTTACAAGAACATAAAATCACTACCGGTTTCTTCGGAGAAGGAATTGATAAAAGTATTAACCAAAAATTGAAAGATAAATTCGGAGTTGATAAGCTGATCAATGCTGTAGATAACTATCAGATTTATTTTGATAGAAAGCTGTTGGCTGACAATAAGATAGAGCTGGATGCTGTAAGGGATTTCACTATTAAGGAATTAGAAAAAAATCCCATGGTTCTATATGCGGTTTCAGTGGAAAAAGTGCAGGAATCTACTATTCCGGAGCCTATAAAACAGAGAATTATTAACGGAATTAATAGACAGAGAAGTGGAGATATCCAATTGATTTCCCACGATTCTATGCTGCCTCCATATTCAAAAACGGGAACTACTCATAGTGTTTGGAATTCATATGATTCGCATATTCCATTGATTTTTATGGGATGGGGAATCCAGCATGGGGAAAGCAGCAAGCCGTATTATATGACGGATATTGCACCGACGGTGTCTTCATTATTAAAAATCCAGTTTCCAAGTGGAAATGTAGGAAATCCGATCTCGGAAGTAATTGGAAAGTAATTATAGACATTAACTATTGATGATTTTTTAGATTTTTACTTTTCATCAAGATTTCCTTTGTTATATCTGGTTGATGGAATTGAGCTCATCTTGCGTAATTTCCTGCTTCTGCTTATAAAGTTATGCCAGATCTCCAGTGCAAAGGTTTCCAGGCTTTTTGCTTTATTTTTCTTTGTATAGCTGATAGATTGTAAAAAGAATTCCCTTGATTTATTGTTTTGATTCAAATTAAGATAGCAATATTCAGATTGATGTTTGGTTTTTATTCAAGGGAATTATATGTGACAGTTTTTCCGTGAAAGGGAAGTTTTGCTGAATTTTAAATTCATAAGAGAGTAAATAAATTAGACAACACCCGCTTAAATGAACTTACACCAAAAAACCCACAGAATTTCTGCGGGTTTCATAATAATAGGGGCAAAATAATGAAAAAATATTTATTTTGTAGGGGTTGCCATGACCTGTAACTGATCTGAGCCGCCACTTCCAAAAGTAAGTTTAAAGCCTGTATCACTTGCTCCACCACCTTTTAAAGCCACCGTATAGGTTCCTGCTGGTAAAAGCAATATACTTCTGGGAACAAGATAAAAATAATCGCTTATGATATTCCCGTTGGTAGAAGAGGTATTGGTATAAGATAATGATGATGCCCCGAAATGCGAGTTGGTAGGAATTCCTGAGGGAGCGCTGGTAAATATAAAAAATGCCTTGGCCAGCTTCACAGAGCTGTCCGTCAATGGTGATCCATTGCTTTTGGTAAATTCTGCAGTCACATTAGCATTAAATTCTACAATAGATTCTCTGTCTAATGTAAAACTGGGTAATGTGAGCAATGTGGTATCTACAAAGCTGCTTTGATCGGGTACAGTAAGGCTTTTGGATGAGATCTGATCAGTAATGCTTCCTCCAGCAATCATTCTTATTTCACGGGCTGTGGTTTTTCTCATCCATTTCGTACCGTCATTGTAATATTCTCCGGGATAAACTGCATTGGGAGCAGAAGATGTATTGGTAGCAGTATTATAGACTGTCATTCCTGCAATATGTGCTGCGAGGGGAGATGCATTATTTGTTGATGTTAATGCTACTCTCGGAAGAATTAAACCTTTATTGCTGCTGCTGAGCTCTAGAACAGCGTTGGTATTAGGTGAAGCAGTACCTATTCCTACCTGACCACTATAAATTGAAAAATTTAGTATAAATACCAAATAAAGTATATTTTTTATCATATCCTTAGTTTTAATTATGATAAAAATATAAATTATTTTTGTTTTTATTAATAATTATTTTAAATTTTTCATTGATATTTTATATAATGTTTATTTTCATTGATATTTTATTGTTAATTTAACAATATTATTCCAAATTTATTTCTATTAAAATATTTAAATAAAGAAAAAAAAATATTAATATTAATAATTCTCTTGTTTTTAATAATTTATTGTTTGAATAATATTATTATTTTTTTGAAACATAAAAAAACTGCCTTTAAAGCAGCTACACATTTTTAATTTTGATTAGTTTATTCTTCATTATCCTCCTCATCTTCATATTGTTCAAGAAAATATGTGAAAGTAAAATCATCCATTTCATCTTCGGCATCTTCCAGAGTAGTTAAGAGATCTTCAAAAATTTCCAGTTGATCTACTGTCATATTTACAAATTCTATATGAAGAGGCATTTCCACACCGCCAGTAATGAAATCAGAAAGCGCATCCAGATTGTCTCCAAAATGGTCCGGAAGCGGAAGTTTTTCTTTTAGTTGAGTATAAAAGTCTTCATAATCTCCAATATCAGTAAAATCTATATATATTGTTTTCATAATTTAATTTGTTAAATGACAATCAGCTAATAATTATTTAGCAAACCATTAATCCATTAATAGCAGATTGTTGTTTTTAATAAGTTACTGTTTTTCAAAAGTTTTATAATGGTCTTTAGTGAGATAAACGTCACCGTTTTTTGTGAAAATGATCCGGTCGGCATTTCTGTTTCCGCAATTGTAATTGACATCGGCTTCAAAATATTTTCCTCTTTGTGGCAGACCTCTTTCTCTGTTACTAAATCTGTCACCTCCAATTGCATGTCCCGGTAAAACCTCGCAAAGGTTACCTTTTGAAGGATTCCAGCCTTTCTGCCTGGCTTCGTTTTTTGTTATATAATAATCAGGAAGCTGGCGATGTTGCTTTACATAATCAATCACAGTTTTCTCCTGAGTGAGCTCACCAATGCTTGGCTGAGCGGAAAAGCTTGAATGACCGTTGTTGCTATATTCAACATCAGGTTTTTTGTTTGGATCTGAACTCTTTTCTGCAATAAAATTCTTGTAAATATACATTATGGACATCCCAAAAAGAAGTCCTAAACAAATGAAAAAGACTGATTTTATTTTACCATTCATAAATTAAATTTAAAATGTAACAATGTAACAATAATTGATAAACGGGTAAATTGTAACATCGTTACATTAATTATTTCTCCATTCCTCAGGAATATCACAGATCGGTATGGGCACCATCTTATGTTTGGCCGCTTTGTGCATTCTATCAAAAATCATGAAAACCTCTTTATCCCGGCCTTCGTAATCTTCAATGGCTTTTTTACCGTATTCTTTTTGGATTTTTTCTAATTCCGGGTATGTAGCACCGATCTGGTCTTCATCAGTTCTGTCCGCATCCCAAAGCCCGTCTGTCGGGATTGCATTTTGGATGCTTTCAATCAGGTTTAAAGCTTTTGCCAGTTCATAAACTTCAGTTTTATAAAGGTCGGCTATTGGAGAAACATCAACTCCGCCATCTCCGTATTTTGTATAAAACCCAATCCCAAAATCTTCTACTTTGTTCCCTGTTCCGCAAACCAACAGCCCGTGAAGCTGTCCGAAATAATATAAGCTCAGCATTCTGAAACGTGATCTGGTATTTGCCAAGGCCAGATTATTGCTCCATCTTCCCTCTACATGGTCGTGTACAACGTTTTCGAAAGTTTCAAAAACAGACGTTAGATTAATTGTTTTTGACTGAACATTCGGGAACCTTTTTTTCAGGTCCTCCATGTGATCTTGAGCGCGGTTTACCTGGTCTGCTTTCTGGCGGATCGGCATTTCCAAAAGTAAAACCTCAAGCCCGGTCATTGCACAAAGTGTAGAAACCACTCCTGAATCTACTCCCCCCGAAACCCCTATTACATAACCTTTTACATTTGCTTTCACTGCGTAATTTTTCAGCCAGCTTACAATATAATTTATCACTTTTTTTGTCTGCATTGCTTATATTTTTTAATCAGATTAATAAAGAAGCTCAAAATTAATGTTTTGATTGTTCTTTAAAGAAAATTTTTACGTTTTAATTCGTACCAGTAACAAATTCCGTCAGGTTCTGTGAATTCGCCTGTTTTTTCAAAACCTAATTTTTTCAGAATATGGTTGGAACCTGCATTTTCAGAATGGGCATGGGCATAAATTACATCAATATTCATATCTTTAAAACCAAAATCCAGCGAAGCTTTTGCCGATTCAAAGGCATATCCTTTTCCCCAGAATTCGGGGAGAAAACGATATCCCAGATCATAAACATTTTTATAGCCATTGATTTCCTGAGTTAATAATTTTAATCCGCTCCAGCCGATCAGAAGGCCGCTTTCCTTTTCAATTACGGCAAGTCTTCCTACGCCATTGTCTTGGTATTGCTGGCTAATCATTTTAATAATATGTAAAGACTCTTGAATATCAGTCACGGGTGGAACTCCAATATATTTCATTACATCAGGATTCGAATCCAGGAGGAACATACGTTTGGAACCTGTTTCTTCGAAATGTCTTAAGATGAGGTTTTTAGTTGTTATTTTCATTGCCTGGTTTTTTTGGCATCGTAGAGCTTGAAGGAATTGCTGCTGCAGGATTGGTAGTTATTTTTCCTCTTTTGACATCTGCCACATTTAGCGGATTATGATTGATGTCTAAATTCTCCAGATTAGGGTTTTGTGAAACATCAAGCTTTTTGATCTGATTATTTTCAAGATTCAGGATAATTAGTTTTTTAAGTGCACTCACATCAATGTTCTGCAGAGTGTTTGATGCTAAATGCAGTTCGTTGATTTCCGGAGTATTGCTTAATGAGATTTGGGTAAGCTTGTTGCCGTTAAGATATAAAGATTTAAGGCTTTTAAGGTTTTCAGCTTTGAAAGTTAGAAGATTGCACGCTTCACAGGAAAATAGAGTAAGAAATTCCAAATTCTTAAGATCAATTCCTATCATGATGGATCCATCGAGAACAACGGTCTGTACATTTTTAAAAAGGTTAATGTCTTCAGCAGACCGCACCTGTATTTTATTGGAAACAAATAGGTTAACTACTTTGTCGGCTTCATTCTGATCGATTGCCCCATCTCGGTTAGTATCAAAATTAGCAATAACAGCCTTTTCGAAATTTTTATCTGTAAAAGTGAGCTTTTGCGCACTGAAATATGAAATCGCCAATAAAAAAGTAAGGGTTGTAAATATTTTTTTTTTCATTATTAAATTGTCTTTAAATCGTTATTTTTGTAAACATTTAATTTCATGTAAAAATATGAAGATTTTCAGAACTATTGTAGTTTCTTTATTATTAGTTTTAGGTTTGGCATCTTGTAAAAAAGAATCTCAAAATCAATGGAATGTCGAAGTCAAAAATCCTGCCGAAAAGGTAGAAATCACAGATATTTCTAAAGAATTTTATGATCTGAGTATCCCTTTGGAGCAGTTTAAGGCAAAATTCCCATGGTTTCAGGGTACAGTAAGTGATTCAGATTTTGGCAAACGAAGAGGAGATCAGAAAGAATTTAAAATTTATAAGGAAGCCATCGCAAAAATTGATCAGAAAAAGCTTCAGACGGATCTTCAGGATTTATTTTCTCATATAAAATATTATTTTCCGAAGTTTAAAAATCCGAAAATATTTTTATTTTCATCGGCTCTGCAGATGATCCAGGATCCAATTTTTTATGATGTGAAAGGAAACCTCCTATTCATAGATGTCACAGGCTTTATGGGTGATGGGAATGCTAATTACAAAGGGCTGGAATTGTATTTTCAAAAATCTATGAACCCCAATAATATTGTTCCAAAAGTCGCAGAAGTTTTTGCAGAAGGTTTTGTGAAAGAATCTCCTGATCATCAGAAATTTATAGATATGATGATTCTTAACGGAAAAATAATGATTTTAAAAGACGCCTTTTTACCGACATATCCCGAATATTTAAAGCTGAATTATACCCAAAAGCAATACGAATGGGCAGTAGCAAATGAGGCTAATATCTGGAATTATTTTGTCGAAAATAACCTTATTTTCGGTGATGATCACAGGCTAGAAGACCGTTTCATTGCACCCGGCCCGTTTTCAAAATTTTATACTGAAATTGATAATGAATCTTCACCGCAAATCGGGATTTTCACCGGATGGCAGATTTGTAGGGCATATTTTAACCAAAAACCTGAAACGAAATTGCAGAATTTCCTGAATATGGATGCTACAGTGATTTTTAATCAATCAGGATACAAGCCCAAGTTGAAATAGAAAGTTGGAAGGTAGAAGTTTATTAAATTAAAAAGTTAAAGTTAATGGCATAAGCCAAAAGCCATGTAAAAATAAATTATTAGAAAAAGAAAGTATGAGAAAAACTCAGATTACAATAGACGTAGAGCTGGATGAAAACCACATTCCCGAAAATATAACATGGAACGCTCAGGACGGAGGAATCGAAAAGGAACCAACAAAAGCAACTATGATTTCTGTTTGGGATGAAAAAGCAATGGAAGCCTTAAGAATTGACCTTTGGACAAAAGATATGCCGGTAGACCAGATGAAAATGTTCATTCATCAGGTGTTGATTTCTTTAGGAAATACTTATCATAGAGCAACAGGAGAGGAAGATGTAGCACAATGGATAGGGCAGATAGCCGAGGAATTTGCAATAAAATCTGCAATAAAAATGTAAGAATTAATGTAACAATGTAACAGTCTGATAATGTAACAATTTTTAAAGAATTGGTAAACTGGTACATTGATACATTGTTAAATTATAGAAAATTACAAATTATGAATTTTAACACAAAAGTTATCCACGGAGGACAGCATCACGAATCTGCTACAGGCTCCGTAAATGTTCCGGTATTTTTAACATCTACATTCGCACAGAAAAGCCCGGGAGTACATTCCGGCTACGAATACTCCAGGGCTGCCAATCCTACAAGACAGGCATTGGAAGACTCTTTAGCAAGCATTGAAAACGGAGCCAGAGGTCTGGCTTTTGGTTCTGGTCTTGCTGCTATCGACTGTGTTTTAAAATTATTAAATCCGGGCGATGAGGTTGTAGCAGTGGACGATTTGTACGGGGGAACTTACAGAATGTTCACAAGACTTTTCGAAAAATATCAGTTGAAATTTACCTTCGTGAATTTTAATGATGCTACTAAAATAGCCGACGTTATTACGGATAAAACAAAATTAATCTGGATCGAAACTCCGACCAATCCGCTGATGAAGCTGGTTGATATCAAAGCTGTCGTAGAAGTGGCTAAAGGAAAAGATATACTGGTTGCCGTAGACAATACCTTTGCAACACCTTATCTTCAAAGACCGATTGATTTGGGAGCAGATATCGTAATGCATTCAGCGACAAAGTATTTGGGAGGTCATTCTGATGTGATTGCCGGAGCTTTAGTAGCAAAAGATGCTGAATTAGGAGAAAAACTTCACTTCATACAATTTGCAAGTGGTGGGATTTTAGGACCGCATGATTCTTATTTAGTTTTAAGAGGAATAAAAACATTGGCTTTAAGAGTTCAGAGACACTCAGAAAACGGAATGGCAGTGGCAAAATATCTGGAATCTCATCCGGCAGTTGCACAGGTCATTTATCCCGGGTTGGAATCTCATCCGCAATATGAGCTGGCAAAATCTCAGATGAAAGATTTCGGAGGAATGGTTTCCTTTAGTTTTAAATCTGGTCAAAAAGAAGATGCGATTAAATTTTTAGAGAAATTAAAAGTTTTCACTTTAGCCGAATCTCTTGGAGGAGTAGAATCTCTGGCAAATCATCCTGCCCTGATGACTCACGCTTCTATACCAGCCGAAAAACGCGAAGAATTAGGAATTACAGATGATTTAGTCCGCCTAAGTGTCGGGATCGAAGATGCGGAAGACCTGATCGCAGATCTGGAAAGAGCATTTTCTTAATTAAACATAAATAATGATTTCTCTTAGAGGTTTTTGCTGAGTGAAAACGCCTTTGCGAACTTAAAAATGTATAGTAATTAGTATCGCGATCTTTGCGGTTAAAACAAATCATTTAAAATATACATCATGAGAAAAATTCAGTTTATATTATTAATTTTAAGTCAGATTGTGTATTCTCAAGTAAAAACTACCGATGAATTATACAAAACAGCAAAAAAATTAGACAGTCTGATATTCGATATTGGATTTAATACTTGTGAACTGTCTCATTATGATTCCATTATCAGCAATGATCTTGAGTTTTACCACGACAAAGGCGGAATCACTTCCGGAAAACAGGCATTTATTGCTTCCATCAAAAATAATATTTGTGGCGGACCTAATAAAGTGAAACGCGAGCTGGTTCCCAATACAATGAAAGTATATCCATTGTATAATAAAAATATTTTATACGGATTTATCCAGGAAGGAGAGCATGATTTTTTTGAATATTTTAATAATAAATGGAATAAAGGAGGACATGCAAGATTTACCACTCTTTGGCTTTTAGATGGTAAAGACTGGAAAATGAAAAGGGTTCTTAGCTACGATCATCAGTAATAATTTACTTTGTCAAAGTTTAAAATCTTTGACAAAGTTTTAATCTAATATAAATGACAAGAAAAGCCGATAATCAGGATTTAAAGCAATTAGCTGAGCTATTCAATCAATACAGGATTTTTTATCATAAAGAATCTGATATACCTGCCGCAGAAAATTTTTTAAGAGAAAGAATCGAAAATAAAGATTCTGAAATTTTTGTAGCTGAAAACGAAGAAAAGTTAGTTGGTTTTGTCCAGTTATATCCCTTATTTTCTTCAACAAGAATGAAAAAATACTGGCTGCTGAATGATTTATATGTAAATGAAAACCATCGCGGAAAAGGCTTTTCAAAAGAATTGATTGAAATATCAAAAGCATTGACCAAATCCACAAATGCCTGCGGAATTTTGCTGGAAACAGGAAAATCCAATGACATCGGGAACCAATTATATCCGAGCTGCGGCTTCGAAATTTACGATGAAGTAAATTTCTATGAATGGACAAACCCCGAATAATTAATAAATAAAAATTAATAATGAAATTTTGTTATAAATTAATTCTTCATTTTTAATTTTAATATTACTCATTACCAATTACTTATTACTCATAATATATGTCTGATTTTCAAAAATACGTTCAAAGATATTTAGATAATATTCCATCCGAAAACTGGCTGGGAGAATTAAAAAGTTCGGGAGAAAAAACTGCTGAGATGTATTCAAAACTGTCGGAGGAACAATCTCTTTTTGCCTACGCAGAAGGAAAATGGACTTTAAAAGAACTTCTTCTTCATTTAGCAGACACAGAAAGGGTTTTCCAGTACAGAATTTTAGCCTTTGCAAGAGGTGATAAAAACGAATTGCCCGGCTTTGATGAAGAGCTGTATGCAGATCAGTCTTTTGCTAATGAAAGAAGCTTAAATTCTTTACTACAAGAATATCAGCTGGTCAGAAAGTCATCACAGATTTTATTGGAAACCATGAATTCATCAGCTTTAAAGAATACAGGAATTGCGAACGGAAACGAAATTTCTGTGGAAACTATCGGAAAATTGATTGTTGGGCATAATTTTCATCATTTGAATATTATTAAAGAAAGGTATTTACCGAAATTATGATATGGTCATTAAAAAATAAATTAATTCTAATAAGTTTATTAATTTTTATAATTTCTCTTTTCTTTGGTGCTTTTCAGGTTAAAGATATGGGGAAAATTACAGAATACCCTTCGATTAATGTTTTTCTTATTGGACCTATTGGTTTTCTTGGAGGAGGAATTTTTGAGTTTTTTGTTTGGACTGCCAATATTTGGCTTTTCATTGCAATCATTTCTCTTTTTAAAAAGAAATTCTTGGCTTCAGTTATAATGGGAATAATTGCTTTATCTGTATCTGGATCTTTCATGCTATGGAAAGAAATTTTAGTTTCCGAGAGCGGGAGAACTGCTAAAATTTATAGTTGGGAAACAGGTTACTTTTTATGGCTGATTTCAATGATATGTATAGTTTTTTCTTCGGTTTATCTGAAAATAAAAAATAATTTATATATGGATTAATAGGAACGGGCTTTAGCCCGTTTTTTAATTTGAACATAATTATTTAGCTTTAGCCAAAACTTAAAAAAGAATGTATAATTTTGGCAAAACAACACAAATGCCTTTTATTAAAATTTATATTCATATCGTTTTTTCAACAAGAAATAAAGTTCCTTATTTTGACACTTCAGAATTAAGAATACAAGTTTGGAAACATATCAAAGAAAATGCTTCAGGAAAAGGAATTTTCCTGGATATGGTAAATGGTTATTCGGATCACTGCCATTGCCTTATTTCTCTAAGTTCAAATCAAAATATTGAAAAAATAGTTCAATTATTGAAAGGTGAATCTTCTTATTGGATCAATAAAAATCAATTAACAAAAGAAAAGTTTGCCTGGCAAGATGAATATTTTGCAGTTTCAGTTTCCGAGTCTAAGATTGAATCGGTCAGGAATTATATTAAAAATCAGGAAAGTCATCATAAAAAGAAATCATTTACAGAAGAATATCAAGAATTTATTAATAAATATAATTTTAAATAGATTTTGGCTAAAGCCAAATGAATGCTTAATTTTGAAGGACGGGCTAAAGCCCGCCCCTATTGAATATGGAAAACATCATCAATATCCTAAAATCAGGTGGAACAATCCTTTACCCTACAGACACTATCTGGGGAATAGGTTGTGACGCTACCAATATAGAAGCGGTCAATAAAATTTTTGAAATTAAAAAGCGCGAAAAAAACAAATCCATGATTATCCTTGTGGAATCTGAAAAGAGACTCCAGGATTTGGTTGACGTTCCGGAGATGGCTTGGGAAATTATTGACCTCAGTGAAAAGCCGGTAACTATCGTTTACGAAAATCCCAGAGGCCTGCCGAAAGAATTATTGGCGGAAGACGGAAGTATAGGAATCCGTCTGGTTAAAAATGATTTTTGTAAAAAATTAATCACGAAACTAAATAAACCTTTGGTTTCAACTTCAGCCAATTTCAGTGGAGATAAAAGTCCGTTGAGATTCTCGGATATCTCACCGAAAATTATTGATTTGGTGGACTATGCAGTGGAGGAGGACAGAGAAAAAATTTCAAAATATTCAGGTTCCTCTGTAATCAAAATCTGGAGTGATAATAGAATAAAAGTTCTTCGGGAGTAAAAACAAAAGATTTAATTATCTTTGCAGAATTGTGTAACCATTAAAAAGTTGGAAATTGTTTTAGACCAAAATCTGATTTTTTAATGGTTTTACATTAGATATAAGTTAACAATTATAGCACAGATAATTGAAAATCTAATATCTAACATCTAATATCTAACATCTAAAAATAATGTTCATCAATTTAAATCAAAATAAAAATCTTAAGCTATTCAAAATAATTTCTGAAGTTGCCGCCGGGAATAACCAGTCTGTGTACATTGTCGGAGGCTATGTCCGGGATTTGCTGATGAAAAGAAAAGCTTCTACAGATATTGATTTTGTGACCGAACAAAGCGGAATTGAGCTCGCCCAAAATGTAGCCAAAGAAATTGATCCTAAAATGAAAGTTTCCGTTTTCAAAACCTACGGAACCGCGATGATCAAATACAGAGATTTGGAGCTGGAATTTGTAGGCGCAAGAAAAGAAAGCTACAATGAAAACAGCCGAAAACCGGATGTAGAAGGCGGAACCATTGAAGACGATCAAAAAAGAAGAGATTTCACCATCAATGCCATGGCTATTTCCTTAAATAAAGATAATTTCGGAGAGTTGATTGATCCTTTTAATGGAATCGATGATCTGGAAAAAGGTATTTTAAGAACACCCTTAGAACCGGCTCAGACCTATTCTGACGATCCTTTGAGGATGATGAGAGCGATCCGTTTTGCATCAACTTTACAATTTAAAATTGAAGAAAATTCATTAGAAGCTATACAGCAGGAAGCGGAAAGAATCAAAATTGTTTCTATGGAAAGAATTATGGTTGAATTTAATAAAATCATGCTTTCCGAAAAGCCGTCAATGGGGCTGAAATTAATGGAAGAAACTGGTTTGATGAAATTAATTATCCCTGAATTGATTGATTTAAAAGGTGTAGAAGAAGTGGAAGGGCAGACTCATAAAGACAATTTCTACCATACATTGGAGGTGGTAGACAATGTTTCTGAAAATACGGATAATCTGTGGCTTCGCTGGTCGGCATTGCTTCACGATATTGGAAAAGCTCCGACAAAAAAGTTTGTTGAAGGTACTGGCTGGACTTTCCACGGGCATGAGTTTTTAGGCTCAAAAATGGTAAAAACGCTTTTCCAGAGACTAAAATTACCTTTAGGGCCAGATATGAAGTATGTCCAGAAAATGGTGAGGCTTTCATCACGTCCAATCGCTTTGATCACCGATGATGCCTCAGATTCTGCGCTAAGGAGATTGTTATTTGATGCTGGTGAGGACCTTGAAGATCTATTTACGCTTTGTAAGGCCGATATCACCACAAAAAATTCTAAAAAACAGGAGAAATTCAAAAAAAATTTTGAATATGTTGCGGTCAAGATCAAAGAAGTGGAAGAAAAAGATCAGGTGAGAAATTTCCAGCCGCCTATTTCTGGGGAAGAAATTATGGAAATGTTTAATCTGAAGCCCGGCCGCGAAATTGGAATTTTAAAAGAAAAAGTCAAAGAGGCAATCCTTGAAGGAGAAATCGGGAACGACAGTGAAGAAGCCCGCAATTTTGTGATTGCAGAAGCTGGAAAATTAGGACTAACCTTAGCTTAAATTAAGCTTTAAATGCTATACACTATATATAGAATATATACATCTATGATCATTGGAGCCCCGAAGGGGTTCAATAAAAATAGCCATAGGTAAAAACCTATGGACAAAAATATTTAAATTAATAAGACATTTAATAAAACCCCTAGCGGCGGCTTCAAAGAAGCCGCCGCTAGGAAAAAACACAAATGATGAAAAATTATAGTTTCTCAATACACAAAATATTGAATTTTTAGTTCCCAAAAACTCCGTTAGAACCTTTCCCTGCTGTAAAAGTTTTAATAAGCGATCCTGTAGTGGTGTAAACCATTATTTTACTGTCTTCCGTAAATCCATTCGCATCAGATACGAAAATTTTACCATTTACAATAGAAAATCCGTATAGGTTAGAATAAGGATCAACACTGTTGGCAACCGTAAACAGAGGTGCTGCCGGAGGTGTTGTAGCTGTTAGATCCATTGCATACACATTATTTCCTGAAGAAAAATAGAACTTACCGTTTTCAATCTCAAGATTGGTTGCATTGTCAATACCTGTCAATGTGTACGTTTTTGTGATTCCCGTACTGGAAATCTGGTAAATATAAGAATTAGCCGTTCCCGCAGCAATAGCGTAAACAGTCTGGTTGCTTGCGATCATCTTGTTGATATTCCCGTTCGGAACTGTGATGGTAGACTGTACCTCGTTGTTTGAGGTTGTGATATAGGAGATTTTATTTCCGATACCATAGGATGCATTTTGAACAAAAATATTATTCCCCACTTCCACTATTCTTTCAACATTATCAGTAAAGCTGATCTTTTTAACGAAAGATAAATCAGAAGTCTTATAAATGCTCACATATTTATCACCGCCGAATTTATCGTTGGTTACATAAATATTATTGTTGGCAAAAGCCATGTATCTTGGAGAATTCAGCTGGGCAGTAAGCTCTCTTGTTTTCTTAAAATTGTAACGGTTAACAAGCTGGATCTTGTTGGAATTATTTAATAGAAGATAAGCCTGATCATCCCTGAAAGCAATCGTCTGCAAAACGTCTCCTAAGTTTGAATTTCCATTGTTTCCGGTGAAAATATTGTCCTGCTTCATATTCAGGTCAGCGCTTATAAAAGTTACATCAGCATTGGGTTTTCCAAAATTTCCTTCATTGGCGATCAGAAAACCGTTTCCGTAATATGATTCTTGGTTTAATTCACCATCATTACTACAAGAAATCGTAAAAAGTAAAGCTGATGCAAAAGCAATTGTCAAAAGTTTAGTTATTTTCATACTATTTTTTATTTAAAAATTCAGGGTTGCGTGAATACTGTAGTTCCTTTTCGGCATTGGGTAATAAGAAACCGTTTCGTAGACAGTATTTGTGATATTATTTACTTTAAATCCTAAAGTATATTTTTTTAAAAGTGTTGCTGAAATTCCTGCATTCATTACAAAATAAGGATTAATCGCATCGGCTCTTTTTTCATCGGTAGTTGTATACGTAAACCCGTTGAAAAGCCCCTGAACATAAATTTTCAGAAAATCATATCCATAATCAATACTTCCAAAAGCCTTATGAATAGGAACATACATTAACTGATTTTCAGTTTTCTTATCAATAGATTTTGAATAGGTATATCCAATATTGGCCTTCAAAAAGCTTTTCCTGAAGGTTCTATTGAATGAAACCTGAGATTCAAGCCCATAAGATTTCACGTTAAAAGTGTTCACCGGAGCCCAATAGCCATAAGGTGTCGGAAGCCAGCTGATATAGTTTTTAATATCCATGTAATACGGACTTAAAATAATTTTAAAGTCACCAAAACCAAACTCATGATCCATATCTAAATTGGTGGAGGTTTCAGAAAGAAGGTTGAGATTTCCGCCAGGCTGCCAGTAAAGCTCATTGAAAGTAGGAAATCTGAAATTCCTTGAAAAATTGGCTCCTACATGATACCATTGTAAAGCATCCCATTTCCCGGAAAAAGAATATAAAAACGGAGATTTGATATCTTCCACAAAATCCTTTTTAGCTCCTGCTTCAAAACGCAAATCTTTCGTCACAAAATACCTTAGTAATCCTGCAACAGAGCCTATGTTTCTGCTGATATTTTCAAAACCTGTCTGGTAACCTTCACCTTTATTGATCTGGAATTCTCCAATGATATTGACATTGAACTTTGGACTTAGGAAATAATTAAAATCATTCTTAAAAATATAATTCTTCCCGGCGGCACCGCTTTCTTTAGGTTTTGCAATATCCCCGAAATATTGAAAATTATCTTCAGTATAAGCTGCTTTAAGGCTGTTGGAAAGATTATTTTTATTAATATCCCAAGAAAGCAGGCTTCTAAAGGCTTGTGAATTATATTTTGTTTTATTGCCGTTTTCTACAAAAACAGGGTAGTGCTGCGACCCATTAAAAATCTGGTTCTGCCACGAAATGGTCTGTGAAGTCGCAATTTTATAAGAAGCTCCGATATTGATCGATGTATTATAATATTGCCCGTTTCTATTGATGTATTCCTTTTCCGGAACTTCATAATCATTTTTACTGATCGAATAATTGCCGGAAGCTTTAAAGCTGAATTTTTCATTACTGAAAGAAGCCTTTACAAAATTATTGAAAGTTCTGAATGAAGCCACTTCAGAAAAAAAAGAACCTTTAAAACCTTTATTAAAGTCAAGATTATTATTCAGATGGATGCTTCCTCCAATCGCTGAGCTGCCATATTGAACGCTTCCTCCGCCGGCTTTTATTTCCAGCTCATCATACCCGTAAAGAGAAATATTGTTGATATCTCCCTGACCTAAAAAAGTAGAGTTAATATTAATCCCGTTCCAGACAAAAGCTGTATGGGTGGCATTTGTCCCCCGAAAAGATGGTGATGAAACAGCGCCGCGGCCATTTTCTTTAATATAAACCGGTGACTGGAAACGTAAAGCTTCGGAAAGATTGGTAGAATTTTTCTCAATATCTTTTGGTGTAAGGGTATTGACTTTATGAAAGAGTTTAGCCCTTTTCATTTGATTATCAAAGATGTATACAGTGTCAATCGTTTTCTCCTGCCCGAAAAGAAAACAACCGTAAGACGAAAAAAGCAGTACTAAAGATCTCTTTATATCCATTCTATTTTACTTTTCCTCCGAAAGCAATATTTTTGTGGTTAGATTTTGGCAGGTCTCCTGACTTTCGCTATCTACACCTTCCCGTTTTCACAGTGGTTTTTCGTAGAAATTTTTCTTGCGATCTACAGTTGCGGGGACAGTTTGGGATTTTCACCCAATTCCCTTTTCATTCCAAATGATTGGAAACCAAAATTTTTGCAAAGATAAAATTATTAAGCTGAAAATCCAAAAAACATGAAAATGATTAAAGTTTTTCTAAACCATGTCATCTTTTTAGGAGCCGGGAACCTGCTTTCCACTGCAATTCCTCATTACGCGGCTTCACCTTGGCCTGTCTTGAACCTGTTGAAAGGCTCCGCCGCTCCACTGCGGGATTTTCGTTGCAATCAGGGCTAGGGTAGCAGGTTAGGCGGCTTCGGGAGCCTCAGCCGCCACAGAAATGGCAGCCTTTTTTATATCAAGAAAAATGAAACAGTCACAATTTCCCCCTCCGGAGGGGTGTCGAAAATTCAGGAGAATTTTCAACGGGGTGGTTTTAAAAGGTTAATTCAAAGTCAATTGTGAGCCGTCAGTTTGCTTTGCTTGTCAATTTTTTTAGATTTAAAATTCATCATTCACTTGCAAAGCAAAATTCACCATTCACAAAAAAATCACTACAAAAAAGTAGCATCAAAATAAAATGGCAGCAAATCCTTTATGGCATGCACTTTCACGACTTCATCATTCATACTTGAAAAATAGAGGTCAATATTTTCGTTTTGTTTGGTTTCATATTCCATTAAGCTCTGTCTGCAGGCTCCACAAGGCGGAATCGGCGGATTTTTCTCATGAAACTCTTTTGGCCCCCCTACTACAAAGATCTTTTTTATTTTCACATCTGGGAAGTTGGCCGCTACCCAGAATAAGGTGGTTCTTTCAGCACAAAGACCTGAGGGGAAAGCTGCATTTTCCTGGTTATTCCCGGAATAAATCTCACCATTTTCAAGCAGAATTGCGCATCCAACTAAAAATTGTGAATACGGAGCATACGCATTTTCGCGGGCCTGTTTTGCTTTTTCGAGTAATTTCTTTTCTATATCGTTCAATTCACTACTATTCTTAAAATATTCGTAACTGATTTGAGTTTCTTTTTTCATATATTGTGGATTAAAAAAAGGGGGATAAATTTACTTCTTTTTCATGAAGTGAGCAATATTTCTTTATTCTTCAAAAAATTTAAATTTAATATCAAAATCAAATGTTATATACTCCAATTACATTCAGAAATGTTGAGCTGAAAAACCGTTGGGTGATGTCTCCAATGTGCATGTATTCTTGTGAAAATGGTCTTGCGAATGATTTTCATTTTGTACATTACGGAAGCCGGTCACAGGGCGGGACAGGTTTAATTATGGTGGAAGCAACGGGTGTGGAGCCTCGCGGAAGAATTACCAACCACTGCATGGGAATCTGGAATGACGAGCAGGCAGAAAAGCTCCAGAAAATTGTGGAATTTATCCATGAAAATTCTGAAAGTAAAATAGGGATTCAGCTGGCTCATTCGGGAAGGAAGGGCTCAACGTGGAACAATGTTCAGATCCCCATTGAAGATGGATGGGAGACTATTGCTCCAAGCGGGATTCCTTATCATCCTACAGAAAGAATCCCTCATGCACTGACGGTTGAGGAAATAGAAGAACAGGTTCAGAATTTTAAAAATGCAGCAAGAAGAGCGGTAAAAGCAGGTTTTAATGTTATTGAAATTCACGGAGCGCATGGGTATCTGGTTCACCAGTTTTTATCACCGCTTTCCAATATCAGAACAGATGAATACGGCGGAAGCTTTGAGAACAGAATCAGGTTTTTGATTGAAATTGTAGATGCAGTTAATGAAGAACTGAATGAAAATATTGCTTTATTTGTAAGGATTTCCGGAACAGAATATGCTGGAAATGGTTGGGATATTAATGATAGTGTAGAATTAGCTAAAATTTTAAAAAATCATTCCGTAGACCTTGTAGATGTATCAAGCGGAGGAAATATTCATGGGGCAAAAATTCCTTTTCATGCAGGGTATCAGGTTCCTTTTTCTTCAAAAGTGAGAAATAATGCTGGGGTTAAAACCGCTGCGGTCGGCCTAATTACCGAAATTAACCAGGCGGAAGAAATTCTACAGAAAGGCGATTCTGATTTAATTTTTATAGCAAGGGAAATCTTAAGGAATCCTTACATCGCGGTTCAGGGTTCGTTTGAAATGAGAGAAGATTGCTTTTTCCCCTATCAGTATTTAAGAGCAAAAATTTCTATTTAAAATAAGTTAAAGAATGAGAGCTGAAGATTTCATGTTGCCATGCCCGGTGAAGAAAATTTTTGGAATTGAATGTCTTGGATGCGGAAGCCAGAGAGCAATAATAATGGTTTTCGAAGGCAGATTTATAGAAGCTTTCCAATTGTTTCCTGCTGTGTACACTTTGCTACTGTTTTTTGTCGTTTTGATTCTTAATTTTATTGATAAGAAAAGAAATTATGGTACTTTTTTGACTTTCCTAGCAGCTGTCAATTTTGTGGTAATGCTAATTTCATATTTCCATAAGCATTATGTTTTATAAATTAGATCCTAAGATTAAACATAAAAACTTTCTTCAAACAAGAGAAGGTTTTAATTTTAAAATTAAATTTCCATTATATTGATAAAAAACCATATATATAAATTTAAAAAAATATTTTCAATTATAGCATCTCCAAAAATCTGAAAATTACGAAGGTGCAAGAAAAAAAACTAATTTCAAATGTTGAATATCATTATAAAATATAAAGGCGTAAGAAATAAAACTAAAAAGTCAATGCAAAAAAACTGCATCGACTTTTATATACTTGATTAATTTAAATCTTATTTTCTCTGTGGAGGATAATTTTTCATAATTTCCGCCATGATTTCTGGGATTTGCTTTTGTTTTGTCTGAGGTCTGTCCACAGAAATTCCGCTTCCTATACCTTGCCAGACAAGTTTGTTGGTTTTTGCATCAATAAGGTCTACGATCAATGCACCTTCATTATAGTTACTTGTCCATGTTCTGCTCATTCCGATTCCCCAACCGAAAGATCCTCCCCAGCCATACATTCCGTAAGGCGAATTATTAGTAATATCAGTGATTTTTTTGTGGTTGGCTTTTACATTTACAATCAGATCTGGATTTTCCCCCGAGTGAAGACCTTTGCTTTGAAGCTGTCTCGATAATTCATTCAAAACCCTGTCTTTGTCAATATCGTTAAGCTTAAGGTCGTCAATCCTGATTTTGTAAGTTTTATAAGCATTAAAATTTGCAGTTTCAGCATAATCAGAACGCACCTGAAAAGGGCTGCAGGATGTAAGGCCTAAAGTAGCCCCGGCTAACAAAATAAAAATATATTTTTTCATTCTATTTATTTTTTTTATCGTTTTTAATGAATGTGTCGGTCTTTTTATCATATCCGTAAGGACAATGCCTACAGCCACTTTTACAGCAATATCCTCTTTTCAGATGAAATTTTTCTGTAAATACCTTGTACCCCTGCTCATTGTAGTAAAAGTCTTCACCTTCTTTGATATCAAAAAGTGCCATAGGTTAAATCTCTAAGTCAAAAAACTTTATATTTGTTATCATGATAATTGTATGCCAAAAACCTTTAAAAAAATTAAAAATAAGCGGCATCGCTCTCTTTCCTTTTATCTTCATTTGCAAACCCGAAGATAAGAAAAATAAAGTATTGATCAATCACGAAAAGATCCATTTAAGACAACAGATAGAAATGCTGATTATTTTCTTCTATTTATTCTACATCATCGAATATTACTATTGGGTTTTCAAGCTTAAAAATCCTTACCAGGCCTATAAAAGAATTTCCTTTGAAAGAGAAGCCTACGCGAATGAGCTTAATTTAAATTATCTCAAAAAAAGAAAATTTTGGAATTTTAGGAAATATTTGTAGTTGGGTTAAGAATAAGCTTGTGTAAAACTCCCACAATTCCCCTCCTCTGAAGGAGTGGTTAAAAAAATACATTAAACATTCTATACACAACACACACACCAAAAATTATTTTGCTACGTTTGTAGTGTTCTAAACATCAATTGATTAAATTAAGAACATAAAAAATCATTAATTTTGCACATATGATAAATTAAAGAATGATATTACAGCTTCCGACAGAAAAAATTCCCATTCAGGAAATCCCGGCCAATAAAACTATAAAGCTTTTCATCAAAAGAGAGGACCTGATCCATCATCAAATTTCGGGAAATAAATACTGGAAGCTTTTTTTTAATATCAACAATTATCTGGCAAAAAAACCAAAAAAACCTTACATTATAACATTCGGCGGAGCTTTTTCCAATCACATTTCTGCCGTTTCGGCGATTGGAA
Source organism: Chryseobacterium sp. RU37D (assembly GCF_900156075.1). Taxonomy (GTDB): domain Bacteria; phylum Bacteroidota; class Bacteroidia; order Flavobacteriales; family Weeksellaceae; genus Chryseobacterium. Next base: position 29,810 of record NZ_FTMM01000023.1, read on the forward strand.
ATTTAGCAGGGATTCCCACGTTGGGAATCATTCGTGGAGAAGAATTAAAAAATAAATGGCGTGACAATCCAACTTTGCTTTATGCCAAAAGAAACGGAATGAATCTGCAGTTTGTTACCCGTGAAGAATACCGTCATAAAGAAAAGCTAACCGAGTTTTTACAAAATGAATTTCCCGAAGCGCTTATCATTCCCGAAGGCGGAACCAATAAAGAGGCTTTGGAAGGCGTAAAAATGATGCTGAATGACGAAACAAAAGATTTTGATTATCTTTGCACCGCCGTTGGAACCGGAGGAACAATTGCCGGAATATCAAAATATTGTGAAGATAACCAGAAAGTTATAGGTTTTAAGGCTGTTGACGATGCTTCACTGGAAAATAAAATTTTGGAATTAACCTTAAAGAAAAACTTCAATCTAATAGATTCATGCTTTGGGGGTTATGGCAAAATAAAAGATGAGAATATTCGTTTTATCAATGATTTTAAAGATGATTACGGAATTCCGCTGGAACCGATTTATACAGGAAAAATGATGCAGAAGATTTTTGAATTAATTGATGAAAATTATTTTCCTGAGAACAGCAGGGTTTTGTGCTTTCACACCGGTGGATTACAAGGGATTGAAGGAGCAAATCTGCTTTTAGAAAAACAAAATAGAAATTTAATTATTTAATACAGAAATAAAATTGAAAAAATGAAACACTTAGTGTTCCATCTTTCATTTTAAAACCATAAAAATTATAAGATGAAAAGACTTTTCTTACTCGTAAGCCTTTTAGTTTTATCAAAATTCTCAGCTCAGACCTGGGCCACTGAAGATCAATACATCCAAAAATTTGCAAAATACGCAGTAGAAGAGATGGAAAAATATAAAATTCCGGCTTCTATTACCCTTGCTCAGGGGCTTTTGGAAACGGGAGGCGGGCAAAGCCGTCTCGCTCTGGAAGGTAAAAATCATTTCGGGATCAAATGTAAAGAAGACTGGACCGGAAAAACAATGAAACATACCGATGACGCTCCCAATGAATGTTTCCGTGTGTATGATGATCCAAGACAGTCTTACGAAGACCATTCTATATTCTTATCTACAAGAAAATATTATCAGAATCTTTTCAATTTGAATATGAAAGATTATAGAGCTTGGGCATATGGACTTAAAAAAGCAGGTTATGCCACAAATCCCCGTTACGCTTCTATTCTCATAGATAAAATCGAAAAGTATAAACTATATGAATTCGATGATACTAATTCTAAAGAAGTTTTGTATGCCGTATTGAAAATGTATCCAGATCTTAAAGATGACAGGACTTTTATGGCACAGCTTGAACCTGAAAAATATACCCAAAAAGTAAAAGAACCTATAACGCTAACAGTACCTTATAAACAAACTTCTTACACCCAACAACAAAAAAGGGTGGAAAGAATTAAGACAAAAGCAGAAACTCTTAATTCAATTATAATTAAAAGTCACCCGAACGAAGGTTTAAAATATATTATAATTCCTGAAGATACTAATATAAAATTCATTGCCAGCAAATTCAATATCAGTGAAAATAAGCTGATGAGATGGAACGAATTGAAAAGTGATGTTCTTCGCAAAAATGATATCATTTTCCTTGAATCCAAAAATTCAGACGGAAATACACCTACCTATAAGGCAGAATCAGGAGAGGATATGCATGATATCGCTCAAAAATTCGGAATTAAATTAAATAAATTATACACAAAAAACAGAATGGATGAAGGGCAAAAACCCTTCGCTGGACAATTGATTTATTTAATTGACAAAAAACCCAGAAACTAATAAATAGTTACATGTTGATAGTTTGTTGGTTAACATTTTAATGTTGCTGATTGAACTATCAACAAGCAACAATCAATTATCAACAAAAAATGAAGTATCAAAGAAGTTCTGCCTTATTTGATGAGGCTTACAAATACATTCCCGGAGGTGTAAACTCTCCTGTGCGTGCATTCAAATCTGTAGGAGGAGTGCCCGTTTTTATGAAGTCTGCTAAAGGAGCTTATCTTACAGATGCCGATGACAATACGTATATTGACTATATCAATTCCTGGGGGCCGGCAATTTTAGGACATACCCATCCTGAAGTGTTGGAAGAATTAAAAATTCAGGCCGGGAAAGGATTCTCTTTTGGTGCACCAACAGAATTGGAAACAGAAATCGCAAAATTCATCACAGAAAATGTCCCGAATATCAACCAGGTCAGGATGGTTTCTTCAGGTACGGAAGCTTGTATGAGTGCGATCAGACTAGCGAGAGGATTTACGGGAAGAGATAAATTTATAAAATTTGAAGGCTGCTATCACGGGCATTCAGATTCTTTTTTAATAAAAGCGGGAAGTGGAGCGGCAACGTTCGGAAACCCAAATTCTCCCGGGGTAACGGCAGGGACAGCGAAAGATACTTTACTGGCAAGATACAATGATTTTGAGCAGGTTGAAGATCTTTTCAGACATAATCAGGGTGAGGTTGCAGCCGTAATTATCGAGCCTGTTGCCGGAAATATGGGCTGTGTTCTTCCTGAAAATGAATTTCTTCAAAAATTAAGAAAAATCTGCGACGAGAATGGAACCTTATTAATTTTTGATGAGGTAATGACTGGTTTCAGGCTGGCTTTCGGCGGGGCTCAGGAACTTTTCAATGTGAAAGCAGATTTGGTTACTTACGGAAAGGTGATTGGAGGCGGACTTCCGGTGGGTGCTTTTGCAGGCAGAAATGAAATCATGGATTATCTTGCTCCAAAAGGCGGGGTTTATCAGGCTGGAACATTAAGTGGAAATCCTTTGGCCATGAGAGCGGGATTAAAAACGTTACAGATTATCAAAAACGATCCTGAGTTTTTCAACAGATTGGCCAAAACAACGGAAACATTGGATTTTGAAATTGGAAAAATTTTAAATGAAAAAGGAATTGCTCATAAAATCAACAGAAAAGGATCAATGATGTCTGTATTTTTCAATACAAACAGGGTTTCTAATTTTGATGAAGCTCAGGAAGCGAATCATGCGCTGTTCAATAATTTCTTCCATCAAATGCTTCAAAATGGGATTTATCTTCCGCCAAGCGGCTATGAAACATATTTCATAAGTGATGCGATTAAAGATCAGGAGATTGATATGACGCTGGAGGCTGTCAGAAAATTTGAATATTCTTAATTTTTTTAAAACGAATTTCACAAAATCGATTACTCTTAGGGATGAGAGCTTTTGTAAATAATCATCCTTTAAAAATACAAAACCCTTTCAGAATTTTAAATTTGAAAGGGTTTTATAATAATATGGATTCAGATTCTTTTAGAATGACAATAAATACTGCCTGTAAAGATCTTCGTAATATTTGTGTTTAAATTAATGTAATTCGTGTTTAAAAAATTACTGCAAACCAGACCAGCCTGTTGCCCAAGTCGGAGTTAAAACCCCGTTTCCGGCACCTGGTGCATCTGTTTTTTCTGTGTACGTGGTGTCTATAATTGCTATATTGGTTCCCGCGGTTGATTTCAGGGAAACTTTAGTGGTTGTAGCATCAAATAAGGCATTGGTAATTTTTTTATGACCGTTAAAATAGCTTACGGCCTGATCACTTTCGATGCTTATACCAGATGCCCAGTTGGATGTAATGATATTATCAATGGTAGCATAGGAGCCTGAATGTAATCTTAATGCCTTTGAATCTCCGGTAGCTCCGCCAATTAGAGTAATGTTTTTAATAGAAGGGTTTGATCTCGGAGAAGCGTCAAAGCTATTTACATTATTAATACCTTTGATACCATTATTTCCGGTTCCGTCAGCTTTTCTTTTAGTATAAATATTGGTTGCAGTTCCCACCCAGCCGTCTGTCCAGCTGAAAGCATCATCTGCATTGGCTAATGAAACGATATTCGAAACGGCTACGGTTCCTCCATAAAATTCAATTCCGTCATCTGAACCGTTTAGAACCGCTATGTTTTGTACTTTTGTTCCGTTTCCGACAGCAAATAAAGAAAGTCCATTGAATTTTTTACCTGTAGCAAATTCTGCTCCTGCATACTCAATTCTTACATAGGTGAGTGATCCTGAATTGTCTGTATCTGAGGTTCCTCCGTATGGAGAGTTTCCAAGTTCTGAGGAGTTGGAAGTTCCGGTGTTGACAGGAGCTTTTCCACAAATGACTAATCCGCCCCAGCTTCCAGGAGTTGCTACAGAAGATGTGAATAAGACAGGGGAGGCATTGGTTCCGTTAGCATAAAGCTGTCCGCCTTGTTCCACTAATATATAGGAAGAAGCACCTGCTGTAGCAACAATTCTTGTTCCCGCGGGGATAACGAGTCTTCCGCCATCTTTTATTTTAATATTTCCTGTAAGTACGTAGGTTTTTGTGGGATTAAGTGTTACGGTCTGTCCTGAAGGAATATCACCTTTAAAATTATTAGGATCCTGAGCTATACCTACGGGAAGTATGGTAGGAATATTATCATCATCTTTACTGCATGAGATTATGGCAAATGAAGAGCTAATAATAAGTGCTGCAATTACTACTTTTAAATGATTTCTTTTCATAATTTTAATTTGTTGATAAACCTTTTTGAGATCTGTATTTTGAGAATACCAAATTAGTATTTTCTTTTTACATTTAATAATTTATCAGCCAAATATCAAACGGCATCGGAAATACTTTCCGATGCCGTTTGATATTTGATATGAAGAAACTTGTACTGTATTAATTCATTGAATCTGCTACATCATAGCTTGAAAGGCCTGTCCATCCTTTGGCCCAATCTGGCAAAGCTGTTCCACTTCCTGCTCCTAAAGCATTTATATTTTCAGAATAAACTCCTGAAATATCTACGGTTGTATTGGCTGTATTTTTAGCTTTAGATTTTGTTGTTATGTTTACGAATTTAATATTTTTAATATAAGATCCGCTTTGGAACCAAGTTAAAGTTCTGTCTGTTTCAAAATCTAAACCAGTAGAGTAGTTTGCTAAAACGATATTGTCAAACTGGCCATTAGACCCGGCTCTTACTTTTAACCCCTGAGATTCAGATCCTGCTGTATTTCCTAAGAAAGTTGCATTGGTGATCATAGGATTAGAAGCACCGTTTCCGAAGGTTGTATTGGCATTTGTATCCTGAGTATCTGCTTCGATACCTCTGTTTCCTGGTTCAGTATTGTTTTGATATTGTTTTTTTCTTGCTACATAAAGGTAGTTTGCATTTCCTTTATAACCTTCTGTCCAGTCGAAACCATCGTCTCCAACCCCAGTTACTACAATGTGATCAAGATTAGGGCTTCCTCCAAAACATTCTACACCATCATCGGCTCCGTCTGTTACATATACATAAGAAATTATAGTTCCGCTACCCACACCGAAAAGAGAAAGTCCGTTGAATTCTTTTTCTGGGTTGTATTTGAATCCACTGTCTTTGATTACTACATATTTGATTACACCAGAATTATCGTTGTTGTCTGTACCACCGTACGTCATATCTCCTAGTTCTGAAGTAGAAGTGCCGGCAGCAGTTCTGTTTGAAGGGGCATTACCTAAAAGAACGATTCCTCCCCAATGCCCTTGCTTGTGAGTAGTACCTTCAAATACAACGGGGCTTGTAGCAGTACCGTTGATGTAAAGTTTACCTCCTCTGTCAACGATAAGGTAGTTTGCACCTTCAGCTACAGTAATTTTTGTTCCTGCAGGGATGATAAGGTTTGCACCATTTTCTACCAATACTCTGCCTGTGATAGTATATACTTTTGATGGGTCTAATGTAAGGGTAGTTCCGGCGGCGATATTTCCCTTGAAGTTACTTGGGTCAATTGTGGAGATGCTGTCTGATGAATCATCATCAGAGTTGCTACAAGAGATTGCAGTTGATGAGAATGCAGCAGTTAATGATAAGAAAAGAGCAGCGTTTAAAAATGTCTTTTTCATAACTTTTTATTTAGATTTAAATTATTAAAATTTATATGACAAGCTTAGTCCAATCTGTCGACCTTTTGTATAGTCTTTGTGGATGAATGTTTGTTTTGTATTTTCTTGTTCTATTTTATAGTGTGGGTTTAATAGGTTTTTAGCAGAGACCCCAATTCCTATTTTATTTAATGAAAAGTTTAAATTAGCATCAAGAACGTTTCTAGCTACTTCATAGAAATTACCGATGCCTGTTGTTCCTACGGCATAAAGGTTTTTGCCTACTCTGGAATATGAAACAACGAAGTCTAATGAATTTAGATTATTACTCCATTTATAGCTGTACCCTAAATTCGCATTGGCAATGAAATCCGCGACTCCCTGAATATCATCTTTATCAGTATTAAATACAATTGTTTTTCCTCTGTTTTCTTTTGCTATCTGGCTTTCGGATTTGAATTTCTGTTGAGAGTGCATATAAGTCCCGTTGATAAATGTGTAGATCTTAGAATTGCTCCAGGAATAAATATCCTTTCTGAGTTCAACCTCTGCCCCTAAAATATATCCCCAGTCTGAAATATTAAAATAGCTCATATCACTTGGTGCAGAACTCGCATAGTTGGTTCTTGCAATAGCATTCTGAATATATTTTCCAAAAGCTGTTACTGACATCAGCTCTCCGGATTTAGGGAATAGTTCCCATTTCAAATCAGCGTTATAATTGTCTGAAGGATAAAGGTTCGGATTACCATAGGTATTTGTCGTTACATCATAATAAGCAATTGGAATAAGCTCTTTTGCCTGAGGCAGAGTATAGGTTTTGGAGAATGATAATCTTAAGTTCTGCTTATCATTAAGGCTGTATTTAGCATTTAAAGCAGGTAAAAATTTATTGTATTGTTTGTTCTTTTTACCATCTAATGCAATCGGGTCAAGCCATTTCATCTGCATATCGATATAGTCGAAACGGCCGCCTATCTGTACAACAAACTTCTCAGAAACAGTAATGTCTACATTAGCTAATCCTGATTGGATATTCTGTTTTACAGTATAATAGAAAGGCTCAAACAGCTTTGTGCTAGGCTGGAAAGTCTGGTAGGTGAATATGCTGTTGTTGGAAGCATTGATAAAAGCATCAATATTATCAGGATCCACGATAGGCGAAAGGTTGAAGTTCATACCAATAGTCGTATAGTCAAATCTTCTGTCTTTATATTGTCCGTCATATCCTAAAGTAATTTTGAATTTATCTAAAGTTTTTGAAAGATAAGCATGCCCTAAGACAGTATTGTCCTTCAGCTCATCAAAATATCTGTGATTATTGATAGCGCTTCCCGTAATAAGCTGCATTGTAGTAGCATCAATTGTATTTTGCATACGATCTGGTCTTTTGCTGTTTAGTATATTATAGCCAACTGCCCAATCCGCATTCCATGTATCATTAAATTTATGAGTACCTAATAGCTGGTTTACCCAAGTGCTTGTTATTTTATTATCTCCTCTGTTAATGATTACATTTCTGTCAACATCATATGAGAATCCTTTATAGATTTTTGCAGATTGGTCAGAAGAGTGGATGAAATTCGATGTAAAGCTGATTTTGTTATTTGCATTGAATTTATATCCTAAATTAACCAAGGCTGTCGTATTTGTTTTATAATTAGAACGTTCTACATCAGTATAGTTTTTATTTGGCGTATTTTCAGCGAAGTAAAAGCCTTCCTGTCCTTTGCTGTACTCATAAGAATTTTCAAATCCTGCGTAAGCAAATAATGAGAATTTTCCTAAAGTAGCACCCCCTTCAATATTCATGTCTGTATTGAACGGGTTGTCTGCATTTTTGAAATTCCATTTTGTGTTAAAAGGATAATTCTGGTAAGGATTTCCTTTCTTAAAAGTAGTTTCTTTAAACCCGAAGAAGCCCGGAGCACCATCCTGTATTTTGAAATTATTATTATCAAAAGTCTGAAGATTGATACTGCTACCTATACCTATTTTAAAATAAGGTTTTCCTGTGTGTTCTTTAGAAACAATATTTACGTTTGCTCCACCGAAGTCACCAAGAATTCTAGGATTGTAAACTTTATCTAAAGAAATATATTCAATCATTGAAGTTTTAAAAATCTCAAGATTAATGTTTTTGAATTCCGGATCATCAGACGGTATGGGTAATCCGTTTAATGTAGTGCTGTTATACCTGTCTCCAAGGCCTCTCACGAAAATCTGGCCGCTTCCTTCCTGCTTTATTGTCCCGGTGGCCTTAGTAACAGCCGTTGCCACATCTCCCACGCCCTGCTTAGCAAGCTGTACAGAACCTACCCGTTCTATTACTTCTACAGATTTTTTCTGAACATTAATAAGATTGGCTTCAGTTCCTTTTTTAGTTGATCCTTTAATTATAACACCTTCTATTTTCTTTTCAGATTTTGCAGTGTCTTTTTTGGTTTCTTGAGCGTAAAGTACAGTTCCCGATGTTGTTAAAAACAATACTGCGATACTCAGTTTTCTAAAATTCATTTCTTTTACTATATTCTTTCGGTGCAAAGAAATAAAGAATCTGCAGTGTAAATGGTTTAGCGAAATTTAAATTTTTCTTAACTAAATATTAAGAAAAGAATATTATTGTTAACTTTATGTGAACGATATCCGTTTTGTTAAACAGTGATTAAAATATTATTAACTTTGATCCGTAAAAATTGAAAATGAACCAAAAGAAAATCCTCTTAATAGACGACGAACTGGATATTTTAGAGATTCTGTCTTACAATTTAGAAAAGGAAGGCTACGACATTTACACTGCCACAAACGGTAACGAAGGTATCGACAAAGCCAAAGAAATTATCCCTGATCTTATCTTGTTGGATGTCATGATGCCCGAAAAAGACGGTATCGAAACTTGTCAGGAGCTTCGCAAGGTTAAAGAACTTCAGAAGACATTAATCGTTTTTCTTTCTGCAAGGAGTGAAGAATTCTCACAATTGGCCGGTTTCCAGGCTGGTGCAAATGACTACATCGTGAAACTGATCAAGCCGAAAATCCTAATCTCTAAGGTAAACGCTTTATTACAGCTCACATCTCAGGTCTCTGACAATGCAAAGCTGATCGAGATCGGAGATCTTGTTATTGATAAGGATAACTTCAGGGTTTCCAAAAACGAACAACAATTCCTGCTTCCGAAAAAAGAGTTTGATCTGCTGTATTTACTGGCTTCAAACACTGAAAAAGTTTTCAAAAGGGAAGAAATCCTAGAGAAAGTCTGGGGAAATGATGTCATTGTGGGAGAAAGAACCATCGATGTTCATATCAGACGATTAAGAGAAAAATTAGGAATCAACACGATACAGACATTAAAAGGAATTGGGTATAAACTTATTGTTTAATACTCAATTTCGATTTCTTATCTTTACATTTAAACCAATAAAAACGTTGTAAAATTGAAATTTTACAGACTTACTCTCGTCGCCTCTTGTCTGTTGACATTGGTGATGTTCCTGCTAGTAATCATTTTTGATTCACTAAAGGACATTTATTATAGAACTCCATTCTTTAAAATTGGGTTTTTTATATGTCTTATCCTTATTTTTATCATTAATTATATAGTATTGGAATTATTATTTAATTATTATGGTAAAAAGCAGGTTCGTGGGCTTTCCCAGCTCCTTCCTCAAGAGATTGTTCATAATGAGCATGAAAATATTACCATTAAAGAATTAGGGGAAAGATTCTCAGACCTTAATCAGCAGAAAGTCACAGAACTTGATATGATGAAGGAAATGGAGAGCTACCGGAAAGAATACATCGGAAATGTTTCCCATGAGCTTAAAACACCTTTATTTTCCATTCAAGGGTATGTTGAAACCCTGCGGGACGGTGGTGTAGACAATCTTACCATTCGGGATAAATACTTGGAAAGAATTGATAAATCTGTGGAAAGACTCATCGCCATCGTTACAGACCTGGATATGATCAACAGGCTGGAAGCCGGAGAAATTAATCTTACTGTCTCAAGATTTGATGTTAATCTTCTCATCAAAGAAATTTTCGACCTTTTAGATCTCGAGGCCGAAAAGCATAATACTACCTTACAGATTCAGACACTACATCCGCAAATTTTTGTTGAAGCCGATAAGCAGAAGATTTCTCAGGTTTTTATTAACCTGATTTCTAATGCCATTCATTACGCCAATAGGCAGGAAGCAAAAGTAGTCGTAAAAACAAGCATTCTTAAAAACAAAGTCTTAATAGAAGTGATAGACAACGGGATGGGAATCAAGCCTGAAATTCTTCCAAGAATTTTTGAGAGATTCTATCGTGTGGAAACCAGCCGTAGCAGAAGAGAGGGGGGGTCCGGGCTTGGTTTGGCTATTGTAAAGCATATTTTGGGGGCTCACAACGAAAACATTACCGTAGAAAGTGTTTACCTTGAAGGGACAAAATTCAGTTTTATGCTTGAAAAAAATAAATAATTTCTGCAAAATGTAAGAAAAAAAAATATTTTAAAAAATCCTGAAATATTTTTTTGTCACATCTCATTTATTTTATATTTGCAACAGAGATTTATCGTAATTAAAAAGGCAAAAAAAGTAATTTAAAAACTAATGGTTTACAAAATCCGCGTAATATTAGATGCGAAAGAAGATATTTTCCGAGATATCGAAGTTAAAGGAAAACAGACGCTATGGAACTTACATTTGGGAATTAAAAGTGCATTCAGCTTGCATGGTGACGAGCTTTCCACTTTTAATCTGCTTGAAGAAGACGGAACGATAGTAAAAAGTGTTCCGTTGGAAGATATGAGTGACGATGGGGATGGCGAAATTATGTCGGATGTGTACATTGATGAAGCTTTCGAAAATATAGGAGATAAAGCGCAGTTTCAATACGGGCTTTTAGATCTTTGGGAGTTTTTCTGCGAGCTTGTGGAGATTATTGAAGAAACAAAAGGAGTGAATTATCCTATCACGGTTTATAGATTCGGAAACGTTCCTTTGAAGGCCCCTAGTAAAAACGGAAGTGCCGGAGGATCAAAAAAGAAATCAGCTATGCCGCTGCTTGATGAAGATTTTACTTTTGATGATGACTTTGGAGGAAGTAATAACTTTGTAGATGAAGATGATGACAGTTTTGATGATGATGAGGAAGATTACAATGATGATGTTTTTGATGAGGATGATGATAATGATGATGAAAGATAATCGAAACCTGAAAAATATACAACCCTGAATGAAAGCTCAGGTTTTTTGCAAAATTTTTAGCATATTTCAGATACACCTTCAAGATTTTAAAAATCTTGAAGGTTCAATATACCCAGTAGTATAAAAATTATCCATTCACATTCACTTTTTCAAATACAATCCCTATTTTTGTTAAAACGAAATTAATGAAGAAATTAATTTTATTAGTAGTAATTGGTCTGGGAATTGTTTCCTGTACTACTCAAAAAATGAAAAAAAATATGACGGATTTACCGAAAGAATGGAAGCACACCACAAATATTTATGAAGTTAATCTAAGACAATACACACAGGAAGGAACATTCAGGGCATTTGAAAAAGAAATGCCGCGCCTGAAATCAATGGGGGTAAAGACATTGTGGTTTATGCCAATCACCCCGATTGCTCAACTCAATAAAAAAGGAAGTATGGGAAGCCAGTACGCTGCAGCAGATTATACTTCTATCAACCCAGAATTCGGAACTTTGAATGATTTTAAGCATATGGTGAATGAAGCACACAGATTGGGCTTTAAAGTAATTATCGACTGGGTTGCAAACCATACAGGCTGGGATCATGTATGGACAAAAACACACCCGGAATTTTATCTAAAAGATCTTGACGGAAACTTTCATCGCGCCTCAGGAATGGATGATATCATAGAGCTAGATTACAAAAATAAGGAAATGCGCCTTGCCATGATTGATGCAATGAAATATTGGGTAAAAGAAACTAATATTGATGGTTTCCGATGTGATCTTGCGTCCTGGGTTGAGGTTGATTTTTGGGAACAAGCCCGCCCGGAAGTTGAAAAAATAAAGCCATTATTTTGGATTGGTGAATTTGACGAGCTGGAAAACCCAGATTATGGAAAAGTTTTCGATGCAAGTTATTCCTGGAAATGGATGCACAAATCCGAAGATTATTACAAGAAAAATGAACCGATCAGTGAGCTGACAGATCTTTTAAAAAAATATTCTGCAATAGGAGATAAGTCTATGAGAGCTTGGTTTACCACCAATCATGACGAAAATTCATGGAACGGAACAGAGTACGAAAAATATGGGGTTATCACAAAGCCAATGGCTGTTTTTTCGGCAACCTGGAATGGCATTCCGTTATTGTATTCAGGGCAGGAACTTCCAAATATGAAGCGCCTTGAGTTTTTTGAAAAGGATACTATAAAATGGACAAACAATTATCAGGAGGGAGATTTTTATAAAACATTATTAAATTTAAAATCATCAAATCCTGCATTAAGAGGCGGTGACCCGAATGTTATAACCTACTTGCTGAACACTACATCCAATGATAAAGTTCTGGCCTATGTAAGAAAAAATGGTAAAAACGAAGTTTTAGTTGTTTTAAATATGTCCAAAGAACCTGTGGATTTCACTATCAAAGATGAGCACTTATCGGGAACGTTCACCAATGTTTTTGACAAAATGAAAAGAGATTTTAATAGTAGCAAAAGCTTTAATTTCAAAGTTTCAGATTTTGCTGTTTTTGAAAAATGAAATACCAGATCATTAAAGTTTTGGTTAAAACAATAAAAAAAGCAGACTTAATACAGTCTGCTTTTTTTATTGTTTTAAAATGCTTGTAATTTTACATTGTCAATTACCCACAGTTCTGTGGAAGCATTATTTCTCACTCCAATCCTCAATTTAAGCTGGCTGGAATTAGGAATTCCTGTTACAGACAATTTTGTAATTGCCTGAGCCCCGGTTAATGTTATTCCCGACCCTGTATTTGTATTCGAAGAAGTTACTGTGATTCCGGACGCTGCATAGCTGTTTGTTCCTGTTCCGGAACCTGTGAAAGCCCATCTTACATTAGTCGCTGTGGAAGAGTTTCCTCCTGTAAGGGTAAGTTTTGTATTGTAATTGGTGCCTCCATCCGTACTTACATCGATGCTTACAATATCCGTATTTTCCATGCCATTTCCGGTGCTTCCTATTGAAAATGCTGCTACATCAAAACTAAATGTAATGTTATTGGTATACGGAGACGCATCAATGGTATTGAATTCTACATAAGATGTTGTAGCAGAACTGTTTGCATTTGAATATCCAAAGCCTCTTGCTCCTTCGGAAAATAAAGCTACAGAGGCTGGTGCATCTGAGTTTGTTGTAGATCCTGAAGTGAAATTAAAGCTTGATGGTGCGAATCCTGCGGTTGTATAATTCACAGAATCACTCGTCTCAAATCTTTGTGAAAAGATAACACCTGTTTGTAGGTTTCCTCCGTTTCCTGAGCTTTCAAAGCCAAGATCTACCCATTTTGTACCGTTCCATCCCAAGAATTTTTTTTGCTCTTTGTCATAAACAATCAGGCCTTCGCTTGCTGTACCGGATAAGCTATTAACTGCGGCAGTAGTAAGTCTGGGAACCAAAAACCCTTTAGAATCTGAAGAAATTTCCAATGCTGATGAAACATGGGGATTTTCAACATTTATCCCTACCTGTGAAAAGATTGCCGTTGATGCTGAGATCAATGAAATAATAAATAGTTTTTTTGTCATTACTTTTTTTAAAATTTATGCCAAATATAAGAATTGTCTTTATTATGGGATTTCGACATTAATAATTATTATTTAAATTAAATAATAGTATGCTTATTTTAGTGTTAAAATATTAAATTATGATTGAAGATTATATGTTTTAATTGAAAATATTGTTAAACTTATTTTTTTTATCTAATAATTAATCCGTTATATTGATGCTTTTAATTGATGCAAAAAATGATACATTTGAGATCTTTTGCTAAATGAAACTTGCAGTTATGAATAAATCAAGCATATTAGAAATCGTAAAGACCAAGATCATCGAAAAAATTCAGAATTTTGAAGCTCTGATTGCTGATACGAGAGCTTCAAATAATGATACGAAAAGTTCGATGGGTGACAAATATGAAACGGGAAGAGAAATGCTGCAGCAGGAGATCAATAATCTTCAAAGACAGTTGAATGAAGCTTTAAGCCAGCAGGCAATAATTCAAAAAATAACTGCCGAAAGCTCATCGAGAGTACAGAACGGAGCTTTGGTAAAGACGGATAAAGGCTTGTTCTATATTGCCGTATCTGTAGGAGAATTTATTTTTGATAATCAGAAAATAATGACCATTTCTGCAAAATCACCTTTAGTAAAAGCTATGGCAGGACTTATGAAAGGTCAGTCTTTCTCTATCAACAATATCAATCAGAAAATTAAAGAAATATGGTAATAATGTAACTATTATAAGGAAAGAAAATAAATATAGAAAACGTCCATGAGATGGATAAATTTTTTATCACATTTTTTAAATTAGATTCTTTAAATTTGAACCCATAAAACTACTTTAAAATGCAAAATTACCTGGAACTTTTACAACATATCCTGGACAATGGAACTGATAAAACCGACAGAACTGGAACCGGAACGAGAAGCGTTTTCGGATATCAGCTGAGATATGATCTGTCGAAAGGTTTCCCTTTGGTAACAACAAAAAAAGTGCATTTAAAATCAATTATTTATGAATTACTTTGGTTTTTAAAAGGTGATACCAATATTAAATATCTGAAAGACAACGGCGTTTCCATCTGGGATGAGTGGGCGGATAAAAATGGTGATCTCGGTCCTGTTTACGGAGCACAGTGGAGAAGCTGGAGTGGCGCGGACGGTAAAATAGTTGATCAAATTACGGAAGTAATTGACCAGATCAAAAAAAATCCCGACTCCAGAAGACTTATCGTTTCTGCATGGAATGTAGCAGAAATCCCGGATATGGCTTTGGCTCCCTGTCATGCATTGTTTCAGTTCTATGTGGCAGATGGGAAGCTTTCATTACAGCTTTATCAGAGAAGTGCAGATGTGTTTTTGGGAGTTCCCTTCAATATCGCGAGCTATGCTCTGTTATTGATGATGGTTGCTCAGGTTTGTGATCTTGAAGTGGGAGATTATGTTCACAGCTTTGGGGATGTTCATATCTATAATAATCATTTTGAGCAGGTTCAGAAGCAACTTTCGAGAGATCCAAGACCGCTTCCTACAATGAAATTAAATCCTGAGATCAAAAATATTTTTGATTTTAATTTTGAAGATTTTGCACTGGAGAATTATGATCCGCATCCGGGAATTAAAGCGCCTGTTGCAATTTAAAATTTAATGAGAAAGTTGTTTATTCAGTTTGTCATTCCGGTAGGAATCTAAGCTAAGGTTTAAATTATTTTGCCGAGATTCCTACCGGAATGACAAAATTGGAGATTATTTTTTGATAATTAGACTTAAATATAAAGGATAATTGAAGCCTAAAAACTTCGCTTTTTTTGTAACATTCATAGAATTTTTTCAACCTATTGGCTAAATCTTAGTAAAATATGTTCAAAAAGTTACTTTTCCTTTCTGTAATCAACATTTCAAGCGTTGCTTTTTCTCAGAATAATATAAGGGAAAAACTTGGAAATTATCTGGATTCCCTGTTTGTATATCATAAAGTGATGGGCAGCTTTGCCTTCGCGGATAAAAACCAGTCAACCTTCCTGAAAGTTGTAGGATTTTCTGATGTTGAAAAACAACAGAAAGCCAATATGAATACACAATATCGCATTGGCTCAATCAGTAAGATTTTTACAGCCGTTTTGGTGATGAAAGCTATGGAAGAAAAAAAGCTTTCACTGCAGACAAAATTATCAGACTTTTACCCTGAAATTCCTAATGCCAGTAAAATTACCCTCGAAAATTTATTGCAGCATAGGACAGGAATTCACAACCTTACCAATGAGCCGGAATATTGGCAATACAATACAAAACCTCAGACGCAGAACGATTTAATCAATATCATAAAAAAATATAAAAGCGATTTTGATCCGGGAATAAAGTTTGAATACAGCAATTCAAATTATATCCTGCTAGGTTTTATTCTTGAAAAAGTGTATAAAAAATCCTATACAGAATTAATCAAAAACAAAATTGCAAAGCCTTTGAAGTTAACATTAACAGAAGTCGGAGGAAAAATAGATACATCGAAAAACCAGGCAAAATCTTACCAGTTTGTGGGTGGCAAATATGAAGCTTCATCGGAAACTGATATAAGTATTCCGGGCGGAGCGGGAAGTATTGTTTCAACGCCTACAGAGCTTTTGAAATTCATTATTGGCCTCGAAAACGGTAAGCTGATCACTAAGGAAAGCCTGAAAGAAATGAAAAATTTTAAAGACAATTACGGTTTCGGATTATTGAAGGTTCCTTTTGATAACAGTTGGGGCTTTGGTCATACCGGCGGTATTGATAAATTCAGCTCGGTCCTGTTTTATTTTCCGGACCTGAAAGTAGCGGCAGCATTCACCACAAACCAGTCGGATATGGATACGAACGAGATCTCCATCAAAATGCTGGAAACTGCTACAGGAAAAGATTTTGAAATGCCAGGTTTTAAAACATTGGAAATTCCTGAAAACGAGCTTCAGAAATATGTGGGAACGTATTCATCCCCGGATATTCCCTTAAAAATTAATATCTTTATCAAGGATAAAAAACTGATGGCACAGGCCGCGGGTCAAAGTGATTTTCCTTTGGAAGCTACTTCACAAACAACCTTTAAATTTGATCCGGCCAAAATTGTCATCGAATTTTTCACTGCAAAAAACCAGTTCATAATCATTCAGGGAGGAACAAAAAATACTTTCACAAAAGAATAAAATGAAATACTTAAAAATAAATGCCGATCATACAGCCGATCTGGAAGCATTAAAAAATGCAATCCTTCAGATGAAAGGTGTTGATTCCGTAGAAATCATAGACGAAAAAAATCCTGAAAGTGAACTTAAAAAAGCTTTTGCAAAAACAAAAGAACAATTCAAAAAAGGGGATTACGAAACATTAGTTAATGATATTTTTGACATTTTAACAAAAAAATAATTCTAAATAATAATGAAAAAAGCCATTTTATCAATTGCTTTATTGGGTGGGACTTTCTTCTCCACAAATGTAGCAGCACAAACCGAAACTTCAGGCAGGGAAAAAGTATACAGAGCCACTCATACTAAAGTAACGGAACTTAAACATACCAAATTAAAAGTAAATTTTGATTATCAGAAAGAACAGATGAACGGTGAAGAATGGCTTACCGCCGCTCCGTTTTTCTACCCTTCAAACGAGCTGACACTGGATGCAAAAGGTATGCTGATCCATGAAGTAGCTTTGGATAATAATGGCAAAAAAACATCCTTAAAATATGACTATAAGGATGATATATTAAAAATAACCCTCGACAAGACCTATCAGAAAAATCAGGATTATACGGTTTACATCAAATATACCTCTCGCCCGAATGAAGTGAAGCAGCAGGGAAGCGCAGCAATTAACGATGCGAAAGGGTTGTATTTCATCAATGCTCAGGGAACAGATACTGATAAGCCAACACAAATCTGGACACAGGGCGAAACGGAATCTTCTTCAGCATGGTTCCCAACCATTGATAAGCCGAACCAAAAAACAACACAGGAAATCTACATGACGGTTCCTGATAAGTATGTAACGCTTTCAAACGGTATTTTAAAAGATTCCCAAAAAGAAGCTAACGGATTGAGAACAGATCACTGGGTGATGGATAAGAGGCATTCTACTTACCTTTTCTTCATGGGAGTTGGGGAATATGCCATAGTAAAAGACAAATGGAAAAATATTCCGGTAGATTATTATATCGAAAAAGAATATGAACCTTACGCAAAACAGATCTACGGTAATACTCCTGAGATGATTGAGTTTTTCTCTAAAAAAATGGGTTATGATTATCCTTGGGCAAAATATGCGCAGATCTCCGGTAGAGACTATGTAAGCGGCGCTATGGAAAACACTACGGCAACCCTTCACGGTAGTGATATTCTTCAAAAGCCAGGACAATTAATCGATGAGAATACCTCGGAAGACACCATTGCCCACGAATTATTTCATCATTGGTTTGGAGACCTTGTTACTGCAGAAAGCTGGAGCAACCTTACGGTAAACGAATCTTTCGCAAACTACTCAGAATATCTTTGGAACGAGTATAAATACGGAAAGGATCAGGCAGATTACCATCAGATGAAAGATGTGAATAATTATATTCACAATCCTGGCGATTTTAAAAAAGATTTGGTAAGATTCGATTATGATTCCCGTGAAGATGTTTTTGATCTGGTAACGTATCAGAAAGGGGGAGGTATCCTTCATATGCTGAGAAATTTTCTGGGTGATGATGCCTTCTTTGCAGGAATGAATGATTATTTAAAAACAAATGAATACCAGAATGCAGAAGCGCATCAACTCAGATTATCCTTCGAAAAAGTTTCAGGAAAAGACCTGAATTGGTTCTTTAATCAATGGTATTTCGGAAGCGGAAATCCGAAAATTAATTATTCTTACACTTTTGAACCGATTAAAAAGCAAATTGCTGTTACTATCGAACAGACCCAGGATCAACCGTTCCAGTTTCCTTTAGCAATAGATGTATATGACAATGGTAAGCCGAAAAGATATAATGTCTGGGTAGATGCTAAAGCAAAAAATACATTCAATTTTGATGTTTCTAAAAATGCTGATTTGGTGAACATTAATGCAGACGGTGTACTATTAGCGGATATTACGGATACGAAAACTCCTGAACAATATTTAATGCAGTTCATGGGTTCTAAAGAATTCAAGAGTAAATACAATGCTTTGAATGGAATTCAGAATCAGGTAGGTAAAAATATGGCAGCAACAAAATTGCTTACAGCAGCGATTAAAGATCCTTTCTTCAGAACAAGAATTAAGGCTTTACAATTAATGGATCTGTCTAATGCAGAGCAATTGAAAGCTCTTGGCTCAGATGTTGAAAAATTAGCGGTAAACGATCCGAAAACATTGGTTCAGGCAGCAGCAATTTATGCTTTGGCGAAAACAAAAGATAAAAAATACCTTCCGATTTTTGAAAAAGGAATGAATGCTGTTTCCAATTCGGTGAAAGGAAATTCTGTAGGTGCCATTATCGAAATTGATCCTTCAAAAGCTAATACTCTGGCTGATAAAATTGATCTGGAAGGTGCTCCGGACAATTTACTGGATAAATTATTACCGATCATCGTTAAAAATAAAGTGACTTCCCAAATGTCAAATATTGCACCGGCTGCGGCATTTTATCCATTCATTAAATTCCAGAATCCAGAATTAGGAAAGGCTGCAGAAGAGGGATATAACTGGATTATGACTTCCGATAACCTTAAAGCTACAGAAAGCATTACAAAAATGCTTGGTCGTGCCAAAGGACAGATAGGTGAAAATCCACAGGCAAAAATGATGATAGCTCAGATGTTGAAAGATGGTTTAAACAAAAAAATGGAATTATTGAAACAAAATCCTCAAAGTGCTGCCAGTATTAACAAACAGATTGATGTTATCAATAAAGCGATCGAAGATTTTAAGTAATTTTAATTAAATTAAATTATTGAAAAATATTATAGCCGTTATTTTATACGGCTATTTTATATTTTTATTTAAATATATTGTTAAAATATTGATATTTAATTTTGAAAGTTTGATTTTTTTTGAAAATTTAGCATAATTGAATTTATTGAAATGAAACAACCCTATTTTTCTAAAAACTTAAGAAATCGGTATCTTTTACATACAATATGATGTTATTTATTCTTCTAATCGTCCATTAAGTATTAACCAAATTCAGTAAAAGTATTTTGAATTATTAAGTGGGGAAATGGTTAATGAAATTAATACTTATGATACAAACGGAAGGAAAATTTAAACTGAGAAAATAAATTTTTCAGTGAGTTGTTTTATTATAGAAAAAATTTAGATAAAATCATATATGATTAAACGTCTACATTTTTTAAATTCGTATTAAAATTATTATTATGACTTTTGGAATTGAGGCTGCAAGCTACTATGTGCCTTCTTTATATTTGGAAATTAAGGATTTAGCAGAAAAAAGAGGAATAGAACCCGCAAAATTGGAAAAAGGGCTTGGCTTGCATAAAATGGGCTTCCCGGACGTGCATGAAGATGCAGCAACTTTCGCAGCTGAAGCTTTGTTGAAATTAATCCAAGATTATTCCATCAATCCAAAAGATATAGCAAGAATTTACTTGGGGACAGAGAGTGCTCTTGATGCAGCAAAACCTACTGCATCGTATGCCATGCAGATGGTCGAAGAAGTCCTGAAGTCCGAATTCGGGGAAAGGGTTTTTAGAAACTGTGATGTTGTAGACATGACTTTTGCGTGCATTGGTGCGGTAGATGCCCTCCACAACTCTATGGATTTCGTGAGGTCTAATCCTGGCAAAAAAGCGGTAATCATTGCAAGTGATTATGCTAAGTACGAGCTTGCCTCATCTGGCGAATATACACAAGGCGGGGGTGCGGTTGCGGTTCTTATTTCTTCAAAGCCTGATCTTTTGGAGATTGAAAATCATTGGGGTGTTGCCACAGAGAGTGTTTTTGATTTCTTCAAGCCAAGAAGGCATTTCAAAAAAGAAAATTTAACAAATGCTCCTGAAAATTACCCCGAAAAAATTGAAGTTTTTACCGATGAGCCCGTATTTGACGGGCAATATTCCAACCAGTGCTATCAGGATAGAATTAGAGAAGCTTATCAGCATTATAAAGAAATTACAGGAAAAAATAAACCTTACGAGGTATGGAAGTATCTTATTTTTCATCTTCCATATGCTTTTCATGGAAAAAGGGTTTTCACGGAAATTTACAGTTTAGAAAACGGACTTTCATACCAGACTGCTGATGAGCAGAAGGCTGTGGCAAAGTCAGATGACTATCTTGAATTTATCAATAAAAAAATTGAAAAATCCCAAAGGGCATCTTCCGAGATTGGGAATATGTATACAGCTTCCATTTTTATGGCTTTACTTTCTGCATTGCAAACTTCTTTTAATGAAAATGAAGAATTGGAAAATGCAGAAATTGGCTTTTTAGGATATGGAAGTGGTTCAAAATCAAAAGTTTTTGTAGGAAAAGTTTCAAAAAACTGGAAAAAAGTTGTGGAAAAATGGGACTTGTTTGAAAGTTTAAAAAACAGAAAAGCTATAGATTTTGAAACTTACGAAAAACTCCATAGAAAACAATTGGAAAAATCTGTTAATGAAAACTATAAAGGTTTCGGTTTGCAATCTGTTGAGTTGGAAAATCCCGTTTTGAAAGGAGCAAGATATTACAGCCATCAGAAATAATATTAAAAATACCGAGAATAAAGAGCAACTTAATTTTTAAGGTGCTCTTTATTGTAATTATAAAATAGTGAATTTTCATTAAAACAATAATTCATTAATAAATGAATTGTTTTATTATTTATTTTTTAAATTAAATTTTTAAAATTTGTTTATTTTTTTAATTGTTATAAAAAATTACAATAATACTGTAAGTTTTTTTTAGTATTTATTTTTTTTGTTAAACTTTTATTTTATAAATATTTTTTTAACTAAAAATTGAAATACAATGAGTTAAATGTTTAATCAACTGCGTTCTAAAAGAATTTCCTCAATTGTAACTTGTTGTTTTATAATGAATTAGTTTTTGCAATGTTAATTATTTATTAACAAATTTGCTCAAATACTAAAATAAAAAAACATGAATGTGAAATTATGCTTTATGACTACCGGGGTATTATTTTTTACCGGGCAGTTTATAATGGCGCAGAAAAAGGCAAATGATTCAATCAAAGAGAAAACCATCGATGAGGTGGTTGTGACTGGTTATCAGAAGAAAAGCAAAGATGAGGTAACTTCAGCAATTACAGTGGTTTCAGGAAAATCTTTATCTAATTTTTCTTCTTCTACAATGGGAACCAATGCATTACAAGGAAAGGCAGCAGGTGTAGATATTGCAGCTTTGAATGGTAAACCCGGAGGTGGTTCAATGATCAATGTACGTGGACTTGGAAATATTACAACTACAGTGGGAGCTTCAAACCCATTATTTGTTATTGACGGATTTATTGTTGGAAATGATCAGAGAGCTCAGGATGTTTTCAACTCAATCAACCCGAATGATTACGAAAATATTTCTGTTTTAAAAGATGCAGCAGCAGCGGCAATTTACGGTTCTCAAGGAGCGAACGGGGTTATCGTCTTGACAACAAAAAGCGGAAAATCGGGCAAACCTGTTATTACTTTAAGCTCAAAAATAGGATTTTCAGAAAAAATCAAGGATATCAATTTCAGTATGATGAATGCTGCTGAAAAAATTGATTATGAAAAGAAAATGAAGGCATTGGGTGTTGCAGGATATCAGACTTGGACAGATACTGACATGAATGCAGCACTTGCTCAGGATCACAATTGGCAGAAAGATATTTTAAGAACTTCAGCCATTGAGTCTTACCAGGTTGGCATAAGGGGCGGAAATGAGAAATCAAAGTACACATTCTCTTTAGGCTATGATTCTGATAACGGTATTGTGAGAAATATCCATGCTTATAAGCGTTATACAGGAAGAATGAAATATGAAGCGAACCCTAGCGAAAGATTAAGTTTCGGAGCATCCATGGGGATAAACTACAGCATGTCTCAGGAAATCAGAGATAGAAATAATGCGCAGAACCCGTTCAGGGCAATGTATTCTTATAATCCTTATGAGGCTGTATATAATGCAGATGGGAGCTATAATCCTACTAAACAAGGTTTCCCGGTTCTTGAAGCACTTAAAAATAATCCGGAAAATATCAACAGCTTAATTTTTGACGGAAACATTTTCGCTCAGTATAAGATATTGGAAGGCCTGACTTTCAAATCTCAGTTGGGAGGGTATTTTAATAATATCAGAAGAACCAATAAGATTTTCAGAGGATCATATTTAGATAGTGTTTTAGGAATTGGCGGTGAAGTAAGAGAGCAGAATCAAAATCGTTTCAGATATACAAATTCGAACACACTTAATTATGTAAAATCGTTTGGTAATCATAATTTCGACTTATTAGGGTTAGTAGAATATACCGAATTTAAAAATGATTTTATTAGCGGAACCGGAAGAAATTTTGCATTACCCACAATCAGTGAAGGAAGTAATACAGCAACACCATTTGCAATTGCTGGATATAATGAATTGTACAGAACCTTCTCTTATGGAGCTTTTTTAACCTATGATTTTGCTAAAAAATATATATTAACAGCTTCAATCAGACAAGATAAGGATTCAAGATTTGGTAAAAACAATACGCTTTCAGAACCTTTCTGGTCATTAAGTGGGGCATGGAATCTTACCAACGAAGATTTCTTAAAAGGAAATGATATTGTATCTTTATTTAAACTGAGAGCATCCATTGGAACAAGAGGTTACAATAATATAGATTTGAATCTTAATAATATTCTTATGTCTGGTGGAGGATATGGCAATTATCCGTCAGGTGTTCCCAATAATAATTATGGTAATCCGGATCTGAAATGGGAGATCACAAAATCCCAAAACTATGGAGCTGAATTTGGCTTCCTTAAAAACAGGATTAGAGGAACTGTTGATTATTTTATTGACCAGAAAAAGGACTTTATTTTGTCTATTCCAAATCTTAGCTCAGAAGGAGGTGCATATTCGAGAAGCGTTAATGCAGGTGATCTTAAGAATAAAGGATTGGAAATTAGCTTAAATGCTGATATCATAAAGACTAAGGATTTCGTTTGGAGTTTAAGGACTAATACAAGTTTAATGAGCTATAAACTTAATAAACTTAGAGATGGAGAATCAGAAAGAATTGTAGGATCAATTAATATGTTAAGAGAAGGAGAAGAACCATTTTCTTTCTATTTAGTAAGAAGCGCAGGAATTAATCCAAATAATGGAAATGAAATTTACTATACAAAAAATGGGGGCACTACAGAAATTTACAATTCCAATGATGCTGTTTTGATAGAAGGAAAGTCACCACTTCCAAAAATGTGGATATACTAATTTAGCTTCCAGTTAGAGTTAAGCATAAAACCTTAATTTTAACGTATGAAACAAGGGCGAAAAATCTATGATCCAGCTTTTAA
>NZ_FTMM01000043.1 GCF_900156075.1 Chryseobacterium sp. RU37D
TTCTCAGGCTCAGGAAACTTTACAACAACAGGAGTTCAGACTGTAACTGTTACCGGAAGCGGAACACCGATAAATTCAGGTACATTTAATTATACTTTCTCGTTGGGAGGCAGCACTTGTTCAAGAGATGTAACTTACGTAGCGTCTTCAAACCCTGCTATTGATCCTTGTACAAAATCTTATTTAGGAAAATCAGATTTTCCTAATACATATATGATCAACGGACAGCCGGTATATGTGACTGTATCAATTACAGGACATCAAGAAAATGCAACCGGAAATGGATCAGGTTGTGGATGGCATACAACAACAGATGCCTGGATAATAGGAGGTAATAATGTGATGAGTACACTTACCTTTACATTTAGCCAACCTGTTTCCGGTGTTAAATTTAATAATGGGGGAATATATTCCAACGCAGGTCAGCAAGCTACTGTAACCGCCAAAAATGGGTCTGTTGATATTTCTAACCCAACATTAACAACCACTCAGGGATGTAATAGTGTACCTACAGTAGTTGGGAATAAAATAAAGCAGCCAGGTACTTTTACTGTTACAGATACAGTTACTTCAATTACAATATCTCATCAGGATAATTCACCACCGCCTTACAATCAAGGAGGAGTGTTTAATATAATTTTATGCCCTACAGCAAAGTAGTAAATATCATTATTTATAGTTTTCTAAAAACAGATTGTCTTAGCAGACAGTCTGTTTTTTTATTTTTCAAACTATAAAAGCGCATTGATTTCCTTAGCATGTTTCATCAAATCAGGAAAAAAATCATTATAACACTCCTGAAGTCTTCCTTTATTTTCTAAAAAAGCATCAAAGACGGGGATATCCGGATTTAAATATTTTGCTTTATTTAAAACATTTCTCATGCTGAATTTGATGCCGCGGTCTTCCCGGTAATTATACAGCCAGTCTTCTTTCTCCATTCTTACAAGCATCCTCCGCAGGTTTTCAGGAAGGTATTGCTGGTTTTTATTCAAAACTTGATAAACATGTAAAGAATGCGCCTTCCATTGGGCTAATGAATTAAGATTGAGATCATTGGCAACAAAATAATCCATAGAAACATCCACAAAAGCCCCAGAATAAAGCCTTACCAACGGTGCAAAAACCTTCTTTGCCTCATGGATAGCGGGGTGAGAATCTGTAAATGTATCAATCTCACGGTGAAGCGTGATCCCGTCCTGAATATCTTTCGGAAAGGAAAACCGGTCCCTGTTTCGGATAAAATCTTCCAGAAACTGCCCGACAATCTGACCGTCGGTAAAAGTAAGGAACGAATGAGCAAGATAATTCATACATTAAAGTTATGAGTTTTGGGTTATAAATTATGAGTTGATCACAGTAATTAATATAAACAATCAACAAGCAGAATTAATAGCTCATAATTATAATTCGCATCTCTCTAAAAAAGCCTTTCATGAAAATCCTCAATTTTGCTCACTTCTTCTATTTTGATTCCGAATTTTTTCTTGGGAAGTTTATTTAAATTGGAAACAAAAATTTTTTCATATCCTAATTTTTCCGCTTCTGTAATTCTTTGTTCGGCCTGTGCAATCGGGCGGATTTCTCCACTTAAGCCTATTTCTCCGGCAAAGCAATAATGCTCAGAGATGGCAATGTCTTCATTTGAAGAAAGAATAGAGGCAACTACCGCCAAGTCCAGTGCCGGGTCATCGGTTTTTATTCCTCCGGTGATATTCAGGAAAACGTCTTTCGCACCCAGCTGAAAGCCTGCTCTTTTTTCCAACACGGCAAGAAGCATATTCAGTCTTTTGGCATCAAAACCAGTTGAGCTTCTTTGTGGCGTTCCGTAAACAGCCGTACTTACCAGTGCCTGGATTTCCAGGAGCATAGGACGGTTCCCTTCCAACGTTACAGCAACTGAATTTCCCGAAAGCTCTTCGAATTTTTTTGTAATTAAAATTTCCGACGGATTTTTGATTTCTTTTAAACCTTGAGAAATCATTTCATAAATCCCAATCTCGGAAGTCGATCCGAAACGGTTTTTATTTGCTCTTAGTAATCTGAAAAGATGATTTCTGTCGCCATCGAAATTTAAAACCACATCCACCATATGTTCTAACACTTTTGGTCCGGCGATTTGTCCGTCTTTCGTGATGTGACCGACTAAAAATACGGGAACATTGTTTTCTTTAGCATATTTAATGATTTCATTGGAACATTCCCGGATTTGAGAAACTGTTCCGGGAGAACTTTCGATCAGCTGCGACTGCAGGGTCTGAATGGAATCAATAATAACGAAATCCGGCTCTAATTTTTTGGCTTCATGAAGGATTTTTTCCAAATTGGTTTCCGTAAAAAGAAAACAGTTCGGATTTTGAATATCTGTTAAGCGGTCGGCCCTCATTTTAATCTGAGAAGCACTTTCTTCTCCGGAAACATAGAAGATTTTTTTCTTCATTTTTAAAGCCAATTGAAGAAGCAAAGTCGATTTCCCGATTCCTGGTTCACCGCCGATTAAAGTGACTGAGCCTAAAACAATTCCGCCTCCCAATACTCGGTTCAGCTCTTCGGAAGGGGTTTTTATTCTCGGTTCTTCATTGGTTTCAACTTCTACGATATTGATAACATGCTGTTTTGATTTTGAAAATGGGGGAGTTTTGTGTGACGAGGTTTTTTCTATAATTTCTTCCACCAAAGTATTCCATTGTCCGCAGTTTTTACACTGTCCCATCCATTGAGAGTATTGTGCACCGCAGTTTTGACAGAAATATGCTGTTTTTAATTTTGCCATACCGCGAAGTTCAAAATTTTTTTTGAATTTTTCTTTTGATTTTTAATTAATTTTCGGGTATGAAAAATATTTTACTAAAAAATCTTGTGGTATTTGTAATGATGAGCATTCTTAATTTTTTATTTAGCATGTTAGTTTTATCTTATATGGTAAAGCTTTCTGCTGAGAGTTGGGGAATGGCACCTTTTATAATATGGATCTTATGTTTAGCGATATCATTCATAGGTTTAATTACTGTCATAATTTTCAAAAGGTATTATCAATCATTACTAAGGACTGCTATTTTATTTGAAATTCTTTATTTGTTCATTTTAATTATTTCGGGAACAAATCCCTTTTTATATTTTTTTGAAAAAGATGATGAGAATTTTTTTAACTTATCACTCTATATAAACTCTTTTATTGTTTTTGCAATTATCTATTTAGTTATTTCAGTTTATTCAAAAATAATTTTAGCAAAATCAAAAAACTAATATAGATCAATGTATAAATTCGCAATTAAAGAATAACTTTGTTGGTATAATAATAAAGAAATGAAAAAGATATTTTTAACTTTTGTATTCGCTTTTTTAAGTGTTGTTGCTTTTGCTCAGACGGCCTGGCAGATTGACCCGATGCACTCTTCTGTAAACTTCAACATCAAACATATGGGAATAAGCTTTGTACAGGGAAGGTTTGATAAGTTTGAAGGAAAAGTTGCTACTAAAGGAAACAATCTTGACGGCGCTGAAATCTCTGTTTTTGTAGACGTAAACTCTATCAACACGGGTGTTGAAATGAGAGATAAGCATTTGAAAAGCCCGGATTTCTTTGATGGAGAAAAATTTCCAAACATGACCTTCGAAACGACTTCTATTACGAAAGATAAAAATAATTCTTATTTATTAAAAGGAAAGCTGACAATTAAAGATGTTACGAAAGAAATCAGTGTTCCGGTAACTTTCGGAGGAGTTACAAAAAATCAGCAAGGGAAGGAAATTATGGGAATTCAGACAACATTTAAGGTAAACCGTCTGGATTACAATATCAAGTATGATCCAACGGGAGCAGGTGTGGCTAAAGACGTTGATGTTAACATATATTTTGAATTAATTAAGCAATAGTGTTCATATATAATTTGGTTTAGGAAAGAAGGGTTTCAATTTTTGGAAGCCTTTTTTATTTCTCTACAACGGAGACTGAGGTTCTTGAAGCCTCAATTTATTGAATTTAATGGTGACTTCTAGAACCTCAGTCACCAATCAATCAAGCTGTTAATTGGATTATTCAATCATCAATCAAACAATTATTTGGATTTAAAACCGTAACAAAATTGCTTTGTATCTCTTTTTCCCCTAACTTTGCACAAACCTAATCTAATGAGTAAAAAGAATACAAAGTACATCTTTGTGACAGGAGGTGTAACTTCATCTTTGGGAAAGGGGATCGTTTCTGCTTCTCTGGGACTTCTACTAAAATCACGTGGCTTCAACGTAACTATTCAAAAGCTTGATCCTTATATCAATATCGACCCGGGAACTTTGAATCCTTATGAACACGGAGAATGCTATGTAACCGAAGATGGTGCAGAAACGGATCTGGATTTAGGTCACTACGAGCGTTATCTTGATGCTCCCACTTCCCAAAACAACAACGTTACGACAGGAAAAATTTACCAGACTGTCATCGAAAAAGAAAGAAAAGGAGACTTCCTTGGAAAAACAGTGCAGGTAATTCCTCATATTACAAACGAAATCAAACGCAGAATTAAAATTTTATCAAAACAGAACTACGATATCATTATTACAGAGATCGGCGGAACTGTCGGTGATATTGAATCTTTACCTTACATCGAAACTGTTCGCCAGTTGAAGTGGGAATTGGGTGAGAAGAATTCTATGGTCATTCATTTGACATTGTTGCCATATCTTGCTTCTAGTGGAGAATTAAAAACAAAACCTTCTCAGCATTCTGTTCGCCAGTTGATGGAAAGCGGAATCATGGCGGATGTTTTGGTTTGCCGTACAGAACACAAAATCCCAAAAGACCAGAGAGCGAAACTGGCTCAATTCTGTAACGTTCCATTAGATAATGTAATTGAATGTAAAGATCTGGAAACGATCTATGAAGTTCCAATGTACCTTCAAAAACAAAATTTTGATGATGTGATTCTGAAAGAATTAGACCTGAAAAGTGATAAAGATGCCGATCTTAAAGAATGGAAATCTTTCTTAAAAAAATTCCAAAACCCTAAAAAATCAGTTGAAATTGCTTTGGTTGGAAAATATGTTTCTCTTCAGGATTCATATATTTCTATTGCTGAAGCTTTCAAGCATGCAGGTGCAGATTTAGAAACTGAAGTGAAAATCAGATGGGTTTACAGTGGAGATATCACTCCTGAAAATATTAAAGATACTTTAAAAGGTGTAGACGGAATACTTGTTGCTCCAGGTTTTGGTGACAGAGGGATTGAAGGAAAAGTTTTAACCGCTCAATATGCAAGAGAAAACAAAGTTCCGATGTTGGGAATTTGTTTGGGAATGCAGATCATGACCATCGAATTTGCGAGAAATGTCTTAGGATATTCTAAGGCTAACTCAATGGAATTCGATACTTCTACCGAACATCCTGTGATTTCTTTGATGGAAGAACAGAAAAATGTAGTAGATAAAGGAGGTACTATGCGTCTTGGAGCGTGGAAATGTGCCGTGAAAAGCGGTTCAAAACTTTCTGAGATCTATGGAAGCAAGCATATTTCTGAAAGACACCGTCATAGATATGAGTTCAACAGTGAATATATTCAAGAATTCGAAAAAAACGGCTTTTTAGCGACAGGTACAAACCCGGAAACAGGATTGGTAGAGGCATTAGAAATGTCGAATCACCCGTTCTACATTGGGGTGCAGTATCACCCAGAATACAAGAGTACTGTTGCAACGCCGCATCCTTTATTCAGAGCTTTTATTAAGGCTTGTTCAGGGAAATAATGTGATTTAAATATTAAACCTTCAAGATTTTCAAAACCTAGAAGGTTGGATTGATATAAAGTAATTTTTAAATTACAAACGTCATAAATAAACTCAGACTGATTATTCTCAGCCTGAGTTTATTATATAGTAATATAGTATAATATAGAGTTTTGATAAAAAAACAGTATTTTTGTCGACTCGAAAATGTATGTCATTTTAGTATACATTTTAAATAGGTAAAAAATTTAATAAAGATAAAATGCAACAGAACAACGGACTCGATAAAAGTCAAATGATTAGTTTTGCGGTTCTATGTTTGGTTCTCTTCGGTTTCATGTTTTATTTTCAAAACAAACAATCGAAAGAGGAGCAATTGAAAGCTCAGCAACAAAAAACCGAACAGGTAAAAAGTGCCGTAAAACAAACTCAGGCAAGCAATATCAATCCAAATGTAACTCCAAATGCCATTCAGACTGCCAATCTTTCAAACAAAGAATTGAAAATTGAATTTGCAAGCTTGGGAGGCCAGGTTTCTAAAGTGGAACTTGCAGAGTACAGAGCATACGATCGTAAGACAGATAAAGCTGATCTTCCGCTTAATCTTATTACTAAAAATAATTCAAACTACGGTTTTCAATTTAAAGATAAAACAGGAAAAGTAATTAATACTAAAGATTTAGTTTTTGCTCCAACTGTTAATGGGAATGCTGTAACGATGACGGCTAATTATAATGGTGCAGTTATCCAATTCATTTATACTTTACTTCCGAAATATACTTTAGATTTTAAAGTAAGAACGCAAGGCCTATTAAATATCACTTTCGATAATAAGGCAGATTTCATCTGGAATTATAACGTAAGAAATCTTGAAAAGGGTAGGGCCCAGGAGCAATCTCACTCAGAATTCTCTTATGCTTTCAATAATTATAAGGATTATGATTACGACGGAAGAACGACGATGGATGAAGAAAAAGAAACCCTGAACTGGATTGGTGTAAAGCAGCAGTTCTTCGCTTCTGTAATTGAGGCTAAAACAGGTTTCACTCAGAGTAAAGGAAACCAGGAAATCATAGAAGAAGGTGAATATTTGAAAAAACTGAACTATGAAGGTTTTGTTCAAATGACGGGAAGCGAGTTGAATCAGGATTTTACTTGGTACTTTATGCCGTTGGATTTACCTTTATTAAAATCTTACGATAAAAACTTCGACGAAATTCTTCCATTAGGATGGTCTTTCATAGGATGGATGAACAGAGGATTCTTTATTCCTATTTATAATTTTATTGCATCTTGGGGATTAACAGCAGGCTGGGCAATTTTCTTATTGACAATCCTTGTGAAGTTGATCTTATCACCAATTATGTACAAACAGCATAAATTGAGTGCCATGATGAGAGTAATTCGTCCTGAAATTGATGAAGCAAACGCTAAATTCAAAGATGCGGATCCAATGAAAAAGCAACAGGCAACAATGGAAATCTATCGGAAAGCCGGGGTGAATCAAATGGCGGGATGTTTGCCGGCGTTGGTGCAGATTCCGATTTTCTATGCATTATTCCGTTTCTTCCCGAACTTTATTGATTTAAGAGGGCAAGGATTCTGGTTTGCAAAAGACTTAACAGCTTATGATGATTTAATTAAATTACCATTTAAAGTTCCGTTTCTGGGAGATCATTTGAGTATTTTTGCTTTAGCTTGTACGATTGTTATTTTAATCTATACTATCATGACTTCAGGAAATATGCAGCAACCACAGCAGGAAGGTATGCCGAATATGAAGGTATTAATGTACATCTTCCCGATTACATTCTTATTCTTCTTAAATACTTCTGCGTCAGGTCTTTCATGGTATTACTTTGTATCAAACGCGATTAATATTTTAATTATCCTTGTTATTAAATATTTGATCCTTGATGAAAAGAAAATTCATGCACAGATCCAAGCGAATAAAGAAAAACCGAAAGCTGAAGGCAAGTTCCAGAAACGTATGAGGGAAATGATGGAAAAAGCTCAGGAACAACAAAAATATCAGGAGCAACAAAAGAAAAAGAAATAATTCTATTTCTATAAAAAAGAGAAGTAATTTGCTTCTCTTTTTTTATTTGTATATATAAAATATAGTTAACATTGCTTTTACATGCTATAATCTAGTCGAAAGGATCTTCTATGGTATTTTGTAGGTCCAAATTTTACTAAAGCCTGCTGGTGTTTTTTGGTTGCATACCCGAAGTTGGTATCCCAGCCATATTCAGGATGTTCTTCATGAAGTTCGATCATTAATTTATCCCTATAATTTTTTGCTAGAATTGAGGCTGCTGCAATAGACAGTACTTTTGAATCTCCTTTAATAATACATTCATGCGGAATAAAATTATAAGGGTGAAATCTGTTTCCGTCTACCAATATCAGTTCCGGTCTTATGGTTAATTTATCAAGAGCCTGATGCATGGCGTGAATGCTTGCATTAAGAATATTATGCTGATCTATAAATTCTGCAGGCAGCTCGGCAATGGCATAATCTTTAACATTGTCTTTGATATAGCTGTCGAGATCCATTCTTGTTTTAAAATTTAACTTTTTTGAATCATTAACTAAATTTTGGTTAAAATTTTCATCCAAAATTACAGCAGCAGCTACCACAGGACCACATAAACAGCCTCTTCCGACCTCATCACACCCGGCTTCAACATAAAAAAATGACCATTTTTTTATTAAATCCATAATTATACTTTAGTAATAATCTAAATATTATGCAAATTTAAATATTTTTAACAAAATATTTGGTTGATTTAAGAAAGTTTTACATATTTGCAGATAATAAAAAATAATCAATTTAAATATGAAGAAATTAACTACAAGTGTTCTACTAGTAGTTGTATCCTCTTCTTTAGCATTAATTAATGCTCAAAACAGAAGTAATGATACAATACCTAAGGAACAAACCATAGGAGAAGTTGTTATCACTGGTGCATTAGGTATCAAAAGAAAAGCAGATGCTGTGACAACATCACAACAAGTGGTTAGTAATCAAGAATTAACTCAAGCAGCTAACCCTAATGCAGTAAGCGCTTTAACTGGTAAAGTTGCTGGTTTACAAATTACACAAACAAATACAAGTGTTACAGGGACTAATAGTATTGTGATTAGAGGTGGTAGATCTTTTACCGGTTCTAATGAAGCTTTGATTGTTATTGATAATGTGATTTCTTCAGCTACTGTTTTCCAACAATTGCCACCAGAAACTATTGAATCTGTTAATGTTATTAAAGGTGCCGCCGGTGCTGCCCTTTATGGTTCTCAAGGGGTAAATGGTGCAATTATCGTTACAACAAAAAGAGGGGGTACCAATAAGAGATTGACAGCTACTTTTAATTCAGTTGTTGATTTTGATAGAGTTGCCTTTTTACCAGATAGGCAAAAACAATATGGACAAGGATGGTATGGAGATAAAATCAGTGTTGAAAATGGCGCATGGGGACCTGCTTTTAGCGATTCTAACTGGGCTGGATCTTCACTTCCCTATGGATTATCTTCTGTAGATATAGATGGTGATGGTTATATTACATATAATCAGGATACGAGTGACTATACAGCGGATGATGCTGGTGCGATTCATTCTAGATTTGCTCCTTATGGAAAAAATAATATTAAAGATTTTTTCCAAACTGGAACTACTTATCAGAATTCCCTCACAGTAAATGCAGGTAATTCTGACGGATATATTTTAATGAGTTTAGGTAATGTTGATAGAGAGTTTGTTGTTCAGGATGATACAATGAAAAGAATTACCGGTATGCTTAAAGGAGGTGTTAAGGTTGGGAAATGGAGATTTGATGGCACTATTAACTATATTAGACAAAAAACTTCTACAACTAATTCTGATCTATATAGTAATTTATTACAGTTTTCTGCTGATATTCCAATTACTCTTTTTAAAGATTATGCTGACAGAGGGTATGGATGGAATAAATATTATGCTAACCCATACTTTACAATGAAGCATGAGAGATATAATGGATATGCAAATAAAATTTCCAGTTAGAGTTAAGCTACATTTTTGTAAATTTTGTTTTGATTGTTAAATTCTTCTATTGTTTGATAATTCAGGG